>CAMYKD010000033.1:0-78336 GCA_947258885.1 uncultured Kiloniellales bacterium
CATGGCGGTCTACCGCGGCGACGCGTAGGGACGGGCGGGCAAGCACGTCCGGCGACTTCGGGACATCGATGTCCCTACAAGGGCCCTTGACGGGCCCTTTTTTTTCGGCCTCGCACCCATATTTGAGCGCTCGTTCAAAAATCCGGGCGCGTCATGGCCAAGGTGCGGCCCGACGAGGCGGCGATGAAGGGCGTCGTGCGCCTCCTGCTGGCCGCGCTCGATCGAGGCCCCGCCCCACTGTAGCATGCGCTCCGTATCACCCCCGACACGCAAGGAGAATTCGATGATCAAGCCGCGCCAAGCCGTACCGGCCCTCGAAGTCGCCACCCTGGGCGGCGGCACCTGGAACCTGGCGGAGCAGAGCCCGGAGAACTTCACCATGGTCGTGTTCTACCGCGGCCTGCACTGCCCGATCTGCGGCCGCTATCTGCGCGACCTCGACCGCAAGATCGACGAGTTCGCCAAGCGCGGCGTCGAGGTGATCATGATCAGCACCGACGGCGAGGAGCGGGCCCGCCAGGCCAAGGAGACCTGGGAGCTCGAGAACGTCACGGTCGGCTATGGTCTCGACCTCGAGGCCGCCCGAACCTGGGGCCTCTACGTCTCGAGCGGCATAGGCAAGAGCTCGGTCGGCGTCGAGGAGCCGGCGCTGTTCAACGAGCCGGGCACCTTCATGGTGCGCCCCGACGCCACGCTCTACTTCGGCACGGTCCAGACCATGCCCTTCGCACGGCCGAACTTCGGCGAGATCCTGCAGGCCGTCGACTTCGTCCTTGCCAAGAACTACCCGGCGCGCGGCGAGGCGTAATACCGCTCCGCCCATGGCATTCTCCGACGGGCCGGCTACTCTTTCTTCGCATCCGCCCGTGACTCGCGATTTCTCTTAAGGACGCGCCGGGGCGCAGACTGTAGAGCAGGTCGACCTTGGTGCGCCCAATCGGGCCCCTTGACATGGGGTTCATTGGCCCCACTTAATGAGTGAGCGTTCACTCATTAAATTGAAAGTTGGAGCCATGGCGAGAAGAGCCGAGGAAACCCGGGAGAGGATCGACCGCACCGCGCTTCGGCTCTTCGCCGAGAAGGGGGTCGACCAGGCCACGATCAACGATATTGCCACCGGTGCGGGTATTGCGGAAGGAACTATCTACCGTCACTACAAGAACAAGGAGGAGCTCATCTGGAGGCTCTTCTCTTCGAACTATGCCGCGCTTGCAGATCGCCTGGACCGGCTTCAGGAAGCCGAAGCCGGCTTACGTGCCAAGCTCGAGGCCATGGTGTCGATGTTCTGCTCGCTCTACGAGTCCGACCCGGCCATGTTCAGCTTTCTGCTGCTGGTACAGCATGGGCAACTGCCGCGCGTCACGCCGGACATGCCGAGCCCGGTCAAGGTGGTTCGCAAGGTCCTGTCCCGGGCCATGGAACGTGGCGAGATCGCGCCGCGCGACCCCGAGCCGGCAACTGCCATCGTCTTCGGCATCGTCCTTCAACCCGCTGTCTTCAAGGTCTACGGACGCATCGAGCGGCCCCTGACCGAGCTCTCCGGCCTGCTGGCCGAGGCCTGCTGGATGGCGCTCAAACCAACCTCCACCGGGGCGGGGGTGAGGTCATGACTGCAAGAAGCGAGGATCGGAAGAGTACAAAAGGCCGCCGCCCGGGCCGCACGGCCAAGGTCCCGCTGGCCATCGGTCTGTTGCTGGCCGGTCTGGTCGTCCTGGTCGTCCAGGTGAACCGGACGCAGCTCTGGGAGGACCAGACTGTCTACGCCGGCTGGCGCCTCCAGACGCACATCCTGACCGGAAGCTGCCGGTTGCTCGACCGGGAGAACGGGACCCGCGCCGTCGGGTCCGGCAGCGATTGCGCCGCGGTCCTTTCGAGGGTTCGTTCGAACGGAGAGGTGCGGCCCGTCAGTGATCAACTGGTCTTGATGTTGCACGGTCTCGGCCGCTCGCCCTGGCTATTCCGGCAAATGGAGACGGCGCTGAGGGAGGCTGGATACGACGCCGTCGCGATCAGCTACCCGAGCCTGACGAAGGACGTGGCAGGCCACGCGGAGCATCTTCGCCGGATCCTTGACAACGCCGGAGGCGTGCGGCGGGTGTCCTTCGTTACGCACAGCCTCGGCGGCATCGTGGTGCGCGAGGCCCTGGCCCTGGACTCCGCCTGGCGGGGCAGGCTCGAGCTGGGCCGCGTCGTCATGCTGGCGCCGCCCAACCAGGGATCGGAGCTGGCCCTGACCTTGAGCGAACTCCCGCTGTTCGACCTGCTGGGCGGGCCCTCGGCCACCGAGATGGTCAAGGGCCGTCGCTATGCCGACCCGCCGCCGGGACTCGAGATCGGCGTTATCGCCGGTGCGACGCCGGGCGGCCGGGGCTTCAATCCGCTGCTCTCGGCCAACAACGACGGCGTGGTGACGGTCGAGGAGACCCGGCTCGTGGGCATGCGCGACTTCCAGATCGTGAACGCGCCCCACACGGTCATCGCGAGCGCTCCCGAAACCATTGCCGCCACGCTCGAGTTTCTCGAGTCGGGGCGGTTTCGTTAACGCCCCGGCAATACGGCTCTGCAACTCTCCGGCAAGGCCGGCCCGCAGGAGGAAGGACCACCGACATGTCGGACCGCACCATAGGTATCCTTCGAAGCCGTCGCTACCTGCCGCTGTTCGTGACCCAGTTTCTGGGCGCGTTCAACGACAACCTGTTCAAGAACGCGATGGTCGTCCTGATCTTGTTCCGGATCGCCGAGACGTCCGGCCTCAACGGCCAGATCATGGTGACCGCGGCCGCGGCCGTCTTCATTCTGCCGTTCTTCCTATTTTCCGCCACCGCCGGTCAACTCGCCGACAAGTTCGACAAGGCGCGGCTGGTCCGCGTCGTGAAAGCCTGCGAGATCGCCGTCATGGCGCTCGCCGCCTTGGGTTTCGCCTTGGGCAACGCCTATTTCCTGACCGCGGTGTTGTTCCTCATGGGCGCCCAGTCGGCATTCTTCGGGCCGCTCAAGTACGGCATCCTGCCAGATCATCTGGCCGAAGAGGAACTGGTTGCCGGCAACGCCCTGCTCGAGGCCGGCACCTATCTGGCGATCCTCACCGGCACCATTGCCGGCGGTTTGCTGATCCTGACCGAAGGCGGCACCTCGTTCGTCTCCGCGGCGGTCGTGGCGCTGGCGCTCGCCGGCTGGGCGGCAAGCCTCGCCATTCCCCCCTGCCGGGCGGCTGCGCCGGACCTCGAGGTCAACTGGAACCTCTATACAGAGACCAGGGGCATCCTGGCCCTCGCCGCTAAACGCCGGGACGTCTTCCTCTCGATCCTCGGCATCTCCTGGTTCTGGCTGGTCGGCGCGACCTTCCTCTCGCAGTTTCCGGCCTATGCCAAGGATATCCTGGGTGGCGACGAGCAGGTGGTGACCCTGTTCCTGACCGTCTTTTCAGTGGGAATCGGCGCCGGCTCGATGCTCTGCGACCGCTTGCTGAAGGGTGAGATCTCGGCCCGCTATGTGCCGATCGGCGCCCTCGGCATGGCGCTTTTCTCGGTCGACCTCTATTTTGCCAGCGATCTGTCCGGCCGCGCCGCCGAGCTGATCGGCGCGCGGGCCTTCATTGGGCAGCCGGCCCACTGGCGGGTGCTGGGCGACCTCTTCCTGATCGCCTTGTGCGGCGGCCTCTACATCGTTCCGCTCTATGCCATCATGCAGAGCCGCGCCGAGCAGGCCGTGCGTGCGCGGACCATTGCCGCCAACAACGTGCTGAATGCGCTTTTCATGGTGCTGGGTGCGCTGGGCACCGCCGGGATGCTGTGGGGCGGCTACACGGTAACGGACGTCTTTCTGACCATGGCGCTCGCCAACATCGCCGTGGCGGTCTACATCTGCAAGCTCCTGCCGCACGAGCTGCTCAAGGCGATCGCCTCCTGGATCTTCCGCTTGGCCTATCGGGTCGAGGTGACGGGCTGGGAGAACTACCGGAAGGCCGGGGACAAGGCGGTCGTGGTGGTGAACCACGTGTCCTTCCTGGACGGGCCGCTGCTGGCCGCCTTCCTGCCCGGCCGGCCGATGTTCGCCATCGACACTCATATGGCGCGACGTTGGTGGGCCAAGTCCTTCCTGGCGCTGATCGAGGCCTTTCCGCTCGATCCGACCAACCCGCTGGCCACCAAGTCGCTGATCCGCGAGGTCCGGACGGGCAAGCACTGCGTGATCTTCCCGGAAGGCCGCATCACGGTGACCGGCGCCTTGATGAAGGTATACGAGGGGCCGGGCATGATCGCCGACAAGGCCGGGGCCGAGGTGCTGCCGATCCGCATCGACGGCGCCCAGTTCACGCACTTCTCGCGCCTGAAAGGCAAGCTTCGGCTGCGGCTGTTCCCCAAGATCACCATCACTATTCTCGAGCCGCGCAGCTTCGCGGTGCCCGCCGAGGCCAGAGGGCGCCAACGCCGCCGCCTGGTCGGCGATGCGCTCTACGAGGTCATGTCGGACATGATGTTCGAGACCCACAATCAGCGGCGGCTGACCCTGTTCGAGGCCCTTCTGGAGTCGCGCGCCCTCTACGGCGGCGGCAAACCTGTCGTGGAGGACATCGAGCGCAAGGCGCTCACCTACGACCGCCTGGTCCTGGGGGCCTTGGTTCTGGGCCGCCGCTTCGCCGGGGCGACCAAGAGGCGGGAGGTGGTCGGCCTGATGCTGCCGAACGCGGCCGCCACGGCCGTCAGCTTCTTCGGGCTGCAGGCCTTCGGCCGGGTCCCGGCCATGCTGAACTTCACCGCCGGCGCGGCCAACCTGATCTCGGCCTGCCGCACGGCGCAGGTCCGCACCGTCTACACCTCGCGCCGCTTCGTCGCGCAGGCCAAGCTCGACGATGTCGCCGAGGCCCTCGCGGAGCAGGTCCGGCTGGTCTATCTGGAGGACTTGCGGGCCGAAATCGGCGTGTTCGACAAGCTGGCCGGGCTGATCGCCCGCCGCTTCGCCGGCCGGCTTCACGCCAGGGCGGCCGGCGGCCCCGAGGGTCCGGCCCTGGTGCTCTTCACCTCGGGCTCGGAAGGCAGCCCCAAGGGCGTAGTCCTCTCGCACGACAATATCCTGTCGAACTGCCGGCAGTTGGCGGCACGCATCGACTTCACGCCGAACGATATCGTGTTCAACGCCCTGCCGGTGTTCCATTCCTTCGGCCTGACCGGCGGGATGCTGCTGCCGGCGTTTTCGGGCATCAAGACCTTCATGTATCCCTCGCCGCTGCACTACCGGATCGTGCCCGAACTGGTCTATGCCTCGAACGCGACCATCATGTTCGGCACCGATACCTTCCTAACCGGCTATGCCCGCATGGCGCACCCTTATGACTTCTACGCCATGCGCTATGTCTTCGCCGGCGCCGAGAAGGTGCGCGACGAGACAAGGCGAACTTGGATGGACAAGTTCGGCATTCGTGTCCTTGAGGGCTACGGCTCGACCGAATGCGCGCCGGTGCTGGCGGTCAACTCGCCCATGCACTTCAAGGCCGGTACGGTCGGACGGCTGCTGCCCGGCATTCGCCATCGCCTGGAGCCGGTGCCCGGCGTCGAGGAGGGCGGACGCCTCCTGGTCTCCGGTCCGAACGTCATGCTGGGCTATCTGAAGGCCGAGCGGCCCGGCGAGCTGGAACCGCCCGCCGAAGGTTGGTACGACACCGGCGACATCGTCGACATCGACGCCCAGGGCTTCGTGCGTATCGTCGGACGCGCCAAGCGCTTTGCCAAGATCGCCGGCGAGATGGTCTCGCTGGGCGCGGTGGAAAACCTGGTGAGCAGCCTCTGGCCCGACCATCAGCATGCGGTCGTGAGCCTGCCCGATGCCCGCAAGGGCGAGCAACTGGTGCTGCTGACCGACCGGGCGGCGGCGGCGCGCGACGAGCTCGCGGCACACGCCCGAACCGAAGGGGCGGCGGAGCTGTTGGTGCCCAAGGTGCTATTCAACGTCGATGCGCTGCCTTTGCTCGGCACCGGCAAGACCGACTATGTCGGCACCAAGGCCCTGGCCGAGCAGTTGCTCGCCATCGGCAGTGCGGCCTGAAAACGCGAAGGGGACCGACCGATGGAAATCCTGTCCATCTCGCTGCTGGCGCTCTATCTGCTGATCGCGCCGGCCCTGGGGATCGCGGCCTTCAGTTGGAGCCGCGGGCACCGCGACGAAATCGCCCGCCTGCGCCGCCAGGTACAGGGCCTGACCCTGCAGATCGACGATCTCCGCACGGCCGGCGCCGGCGCGGCGCGCGAGCGCGGCGAGGCCCCGCAGGCACCTCGGGAGGAAGCCCCGCCGCCCGCCGCGCCGGAGGCACCCGCGCCGCCCGAGCCGCCGAAGCCCGCGCCGCCGAGCGAGCCGGCGCGTGAACGTGCAGCTGCGCCGCCCCCCCGCCCAGCGGCAGCTGCGGCTGCGGCAGGGACGCAGGCGGTCCGGCAACCGGCCGCGGCCCGGCCCGGCCTGGAACAGTGGTTGGCCTCGCGCGGGCTGGCTTGGCTGGGCGGCGGGACGATGGCGCTGGCCGGCGTGTTCCTGGTCAAGTATTCGATCGAACGCGGCTGGATCGGCCCCTTGGTGCGGGTGAGCCTCGGGTTCGGCTTCGGCCTGGCCTTGGTGCTGGGCGGGGAGTGGTTGCGTCGGCGGCCCCTCCAGCGCGCGATCGCGGCGATCGGACCGAACTACCTGCCGCCCGCACTGACCGCGGCCGGGCTGTTCGCGGCGTTCGCCAGCGTCTATGCCGCCTATGGCCTCTATGATTTCTTGCCGGCCTTCGTCGCCTTTGCGCTCCTGGCCGCCATCGCTTTCGCCGCGTTCGGCCTCGCGCTGTTGCAGGGTCCGCTGATCGCGGTGCTCGGCCTGCTGGGCGGCCTTGTCACGCCGCTGCTCGTGTCGACCGGCATACCCCTGCCCTGGCCACTGTTCGGCTATCTTCTGGTCCTGGCCGCGGGTTCCCTCGCCATCGTGCGCGTAATGGCCTGGTGGTGGCTTGCTTGGTGGACCCTGGCCGGGGCCGCGCTCTGGCCGCTTTTCTGGTTCGCCGGCATCTGGTCGGCGGGCGACGCCGTGCCGCTGGGGATCTATCTCGTGTTGCTTTCGGCGCTCTTTCTCGGGGTCCGGCACGGCCGGGGCGCTTCGGTCGAGCTGGTCAATTGGAAGTACTGGTTTGCGCCGTTGGCCCTTCCGGAACAGCTTGCCTGGGGTGCGGCCGCATCCGTTTCGGTGCTTATCTTCATCCTGGTGCGCACGGATGGCTACGGCCCGGTTTCGCTCGGCACGCTTTTCGCGCTGTCGTGCCTCTTTCTCGCCGCCGGCTACCGCGAGGCGGTCTTCGATGCGCTGGCGATCGTGGCGGCGGCGCTCACCGTCGCGCTGACCGCGGTCTGGCACCTGCCCCGTATGGTCACCCGGCCGCTGCCACTGCACGAGTACCTGGGCGAGGAGTACAGCGGCACCCTCGGGCCCGTGTTGCCGCCCGAGCTGTCGGCCTTCGTCGTGGTGGCGCTGATCTTCGGCGCGCTATTCGCGCTGGCCGGCTTCCTCGCGCTCGCCGGCAGCCGCCGCCCGGCGGTCTGGGCCGGCGTCTCGGCGATCACGCCCCTCGCGCTGCTGGCGGTCGCCTACTGGCGCATCGTCGACTTCGGCCTGGACCTCAAGTGGTCGGCCGTGGCCGTCGCCCTGGCCGGGCTCAACCTCGTCGCGGCGGGCTGGATCCGGCGCCGGCCGCTCCCCAGGGACGGCGACCTCGCGCTGGCCGCCTATGCCGCGGCCACGGTCGCGGCGCTCGGCCTGGCCTTCGCCATGGCGCTCGAGCAGGCCTGGCTCACGGTCGCCCTGTCGCTGCAGTTGCCGGCGCTCGCCTGGATCCACGACCGCCTGTCCGTGAAGCCGCTCAGGCATGTCGCGCTGGTCCTGGCCGGCGTGGTCCTGGCGCGCCTGGTGTTGAACTACAACGTTCTCGACTATCCGCTCGGCGGCCTGCCGGGCTTCAACTGGGTCCTCTATGGCTACGGCGTCCCGGCCGTCGCGTTCTGGTGGGCCGCTTCGCGCTTCCGGCGCAGCGAGGACGACCTTCTGGTCATGGTGCTCGAGGGGGGCACGCTGGCCTTCGTCTGGCTGTTCGTCTCGCTCGAGATCCGCACCCTCGTGGCCGGCTCGCTCACGGCCCCGCGCTACGACTTGGCGGAGCAGTCGCTGCAGACGATCGCCTGGCTGGCGCTGGCCTACGGCTGGCTTAGGCTCTACCGGCAAAGCGGCCGCAGGCCGCTGCTCTGGGGCTGGCGCCTGCTGGCCGGTCTCGCGGCGATTCACACGCCGCTGTTCCAGCTGCTGGCCTCCAACCCGCTGTGGTCCTCCAACCCCGTGGGCGACTGGCCGGTCGTGAACCTGCTGTCGCTCGCCTACCTGGCGCCCGCGATCTTCGCCTTCCTCTTCGCGTGGGAGCTGCGGCGGACCGGCCATCAGCGGCCCGCCATGGCCGCGGCGGTCTACGGGCTGGTGCTGGTCTTCGTCTATCTCTCGCTCGAGGTGCGCCGGGCCTTCCACGGGCCGGTGCTCGGCGTCGGGCCGACCGGCGATGCGGAGTTCTACATCTACTCGGTCGTCTGGCTCTGCTACGCGCTCGTGCTCTTGGGGCTCGGTATCTGGAAGGGGTTCTCAAGCCTGCGCTACGCTTCTCTCGCCGTCCTCTTCATCGTGGTCGGCAAGGTGCTCCTCTTCGACACGGCGGAACTCACCGACTTCCTGCGTGTGCTCTCTGTCGCGGGGCTGGCGCTCGGCTTGTTCGGAATCGTCTACTTCTATCAGCGCTTCGTGTTCCCGCCGCGCGCCACGGGCACGGGTCAGATTTCCGGGCGGCCGGAAGCCATGTCGTAGTCGCGGAACACCTCGGCGACGCGGATGCGGTAGTCCCGGAAGATGGCGCGCCGGCCTTCGGCCTGGGCGCCCTTATGGTTGGCGTTGGAAAACCAGGCCTCGACGGCCGCGGCGTCGCGCCAGAACGACAGCGAGACGTACTTGCCCTCGGTCGTCAGGCTGTGGAAGCGCTCGACCGAGAGGAAGCCGTCGACCTGCTGGAGCTCCTCGCGCAAGCCGGCGGCCAGGTCGAAGTACTGCTGCGCCCTGTCCTCGCGGGGCACGACTTCGAAGATCACGGCGATCATTGCGTCTCTCCTGTTGCAGCGGCGGACGGCTGCGCCATAGTAGCGCAATGACTCGAGTTGCGGCCAGGCGGCGGTTTCGTTCAAGAACCGGTCGCCGGGGGTCAACCGTCCGGGCGGAGCTGCGCTAGCGTTTGCGCGTTCCGGGAATCGTCCGGCCGGAAGCAGGGGAGATGACCATGGCGGAAGCGGCGGCGCCGGAGGTGCGCAAGGTCGCCGTGATCGGCACCGGGGTGATCGGCGCCGGCTGGGCGGCGCGCTGTCTCGCCCACGGCCTCGACGTGGCGGCTTGGGACCCGGGTCCGGACGCCGAGGCGAAGCTGCGGGCGGCTGTCGACAACGCCTGGCCGGCGGTCGCCAAGCTGGGGCTCTGGCCGGGCGCGGATCCGGCGCGGCTGAGCTTCGCGGCAACGCCGGAAGACGCCTGCGCCGGGGCGGACTTCGTCCAGGAGAGCGCCCCCGAGCGCGAGGACCTGAAGCGGCGCCTGCTCGCTGAGCTCGATGCCGCGACGCCGGAACAGGTGGTCATCGCCTCCAGCTCCTCGGGTTTGTTGCCGAGCCGTATCCAGGCCGACTGCCGCCGTCCGGGGCGCGTCGTGATCGGCCATCCCTTCAACCCGGTCTATCTCCTGCCCCTGGTCGAGGTGCTGGGCGGCGCGCAAAGCGACGCGCAGGCGGTGGCGCAGGCCATGGCGTTCTACCGGTCGCTCGGCATGCATGCGCTCGAGGTGCGCAACGAAATCGACGGCTACATCTCCGACCGCCTGCAGGAGGCCGTCTGGCGCGAGATCCTGCACCTGGTCAACGACGGCGTCGCCAGCACCGACGAGATCGACGACGCGATCAGCTACGGCCCCGGCCTGCGCTGGGCCATCATGGGCACCTGCCTGACTTTCCATCTGGCCGGCGGCGAGGGCGGCCTGCGCCACATGCTGGAGCAGTTCGGCCCCGCACTCAAGCTGCCCTGGACCAAGCTGGTGGCGCCCGAGCTCAACGATACCCTGATCGAGCGCATGGTCGAAGGCACCCGGCGCCAGGCCGCCGGACGTTCGATCGAGGAGCTTGAGCGCCTGCGCGACGACTGCCTGATCGCGATCATGCAGGCGCTGCGCGGCCACGACGTCGGCGCCGGGCGGACGCTCGCCGAGGACGAGGCACGGCGCCTCGGCGGGCAGGAGTTCCTGCGCTGGGAAAAGGACGCCGAGGTGCCGGCGCCGCTGGCCCTCTACAGCTGCACCGTGCTGCCCGAGTGGGTCGACTACAACGGGCACATGAGCGAGGCCTGTTTCCTGACCGCCTTTGGCTGGGCCTCGGACGCGCTGTTCCGTTACGTCGGCATCAACGAGGCCTATCGCGCCGGCGGGCGCTCGTTCTACACGGTGGAGAGCCACATCAACTACTTCCGCGAGGCCTCGACCGGCGAGCCGCTCAGCTTCACGACCCAGCTTCTCGGCCTCGACGAGAAGCGGCTGCATTTCTTTCATACGATGTTCCACGGGGAAACCGGCGAGCTGCTCTGCACGACCGAGCAGATGCTGCTGCATGTGGACATGAACGCGGCCAGGACGACTCCGATCGCGCCAGAGGTTTACGAGGCCCTGGCGGCGGTCTGGGCCGTGCACCGGGACCTGGCCGTGCCCGAGCAGGCGGGACGACGGATGTCGGTCGGGGCCGGGGGTTGAGCCGCAAGGGGTTGAGCCACAGGAGGCCAGGAATGGATTTCGCGCTTTCCACCGAACAGCAGATGCTCGTAAAGAGCCTGCGCGCCTTCGTCGAGCAGGAGCTCTATCCCTACGAGGAGGAGGTCGAAGAAGCCGGCGCGGTCCGCCCGGAGCTGATCGAGCAGATCAAACGGCGCGCCATCGAGCTGGGCTTCTATGCCGCCAACATGCCCGAGGAGCTCGGCGGTGCCGGCCTCGACAACGTCAGCATGGTTTTGCTCGACCGGGAGCTGGGGCGCGCCTCCTACGCGCTCCAGTACATCGTGGCGCGGTCGAGCAACATCCTGCGCGCCTGCACGCCCGAGCAGGCCGAGGCTTACCTGCTGCCGACCGTCCGCGGCGAGCGCCTGGAGTGCCTGGCCATGACCGAGCCGGGGGCCGGCTCCGACCTGCGCTCCATGAAATGCCGGGCCGAGCGCGACGGCGACGACTACGTGATCAACGGCACCAAGCACTTCATCAGCCACGCGGACCTGGCCGACTACGTGATCCTCTTCGCCGCCAGCGGCGAGGAGGCGGGTCCGCGCGGCCCACGCAAGAAAATCACCGCCTTCCTGGTCGACAAGGGCACGCCGGGCTTCGAGGTGCGTCCCGGCTATCGGAGCGTCTCGCTCCGCGGCTACCACAACTGCATCCTCGATTTCGACGACTGCCGCGTGCCGCTGTCCCAGATCCTGGGCGAGGAGCACAAGGGTTTCGACGTGGCCAACGAATGGCTCGCCGCGACTCGCCTCCAGGTCGCCGCCATCTGCGTCGGCCGCGCCCGGCGGGCCATGGAGATGGCGGTCGAGTGGGCCGCCGGCCGCAAGCAGTTCGGCCAGCCCATCGGCAAGTTCCAGGGCACCTCCTTCAAGCTCGCGGACATGGCGGTCGGCATCGAGGCGGCCGAGCTGCTGACCTTCAAGGCGGCCTGGAAGCTCGACCAGGGCACCATGACCGACAGCGACGCCGCGATCGCCAAGCTGCATGCCACCGAGGTGCTGAGCCGCGTTACCGACGAAGCGCTGCAGATCTACGGCGGCATGGGCCTGATGGCCGAGCTGCCGCTCGAGCGCTTGTGGCGGGACTCCAGGGTCGAGCGGATCTGGGAGGGGACCAGCGAGATCCAGCGTCACATCATCTCGCGCGCCCTCCTGCGCCCGCACGAGGGCTGAGCATGGCGCCGCCCGGACCCGAGGCCGGCAGCGCTCCCGCCACCGATCCGGTGGCCGAGCGCCGGCGGCGGAACTTGAAGCGTTTGCTCGCTCCGCGCCACGTCGCCTTCGTCGGCGGCCAGGACGCGGCGATCTCGCTGCACCAGTGCGTCGAATTCGGGTTCGAGGGCGAGATCTGGCCGGTCCATCCGCGCCGCCGCGACGTCGAGGGCCGACCCTGCTTCCCCTCGATAGCCGACCTGCCCGAAGCCCCGGACGCCGCCTTCGTCGCGGTCAACAGCGAGGCCACGGTCGACGTCGTGCGCCAGCTCGCGGGGCGCGGCGCCGGCGGGGCGATCTGCTATGCCGCCGGCTTCGCCGAGCGCGGCGGCGAGGGCGCCCGCCTGCAGGCGGAGCTGGTCGAGGCCGCTGGAGAGATGGCGGTCGTGGGGCCGAACTGCTATGGCCTGCTGAACTACCTCGACGGCGCGGTGCTGTGGTCGGAGGGCCACGGCGGACGGCCGGCCGACCGCGGCGTCGCCATCGTCAGCCAGAGCGGCAACATCAGCCTGAACCTGACGATGGAGCAGCGGTCCTTGCCGATCGCCTATGTCGTCAGCGTCGGCAACCAGGCCTGCCTCGGCTTTAGCGATCTCGTGGCGACGCTCGTCGAAGATCCGCGAGTGACCGCGATCGGCCTCTATGTCGAAGGGCTCGTCGACGTCGCGGGGTTTGCGCGCGCGGCGGCCGCGGCACTCGAAAAAGGCGTGCCCGTGGTCGCCCTCAAGGTCGGAAGCTCGGACATCGGCGCGCGGATCGCGCTCAGCCACACCAGCTCTCTGGTCGGCTCCGACGCGCTCTATCACGCGCTGTTCGAGCGGCTCGGCGTTGTTCGCGCTCCGTCGCTCAGCGCGCTGCTCGAAACGCTCAAGTTCCTTCACGTCGTGGGACCGCTGCCGGGGCGGCGCCTGGGCGTGCTGTGCTGCTCGGGCGGGGAAGCCGCGCTGCTGGCCGACCTCGCGGCGCGCCATCGGCTCGAGCTGCCCGACCTGACGGAAACGCAGCGAGCCCAGCTGGCGGCCCAGCTGCCGGACTTCGTCGCCCTCGCCAATCCCTTCGACTACAACACCTCGGTCTGGGGCGACCCGGCAGCGCTCGAACGCTG
This sequence comes from uncultured Kiloniellales bacterium, assembly GCA_947258885.1. GTDB lineage: Bacteria > Pseudomonadota > Alphaproteobacteria > Kiloniellales > JAKSDN01 > CAMYKD01. The sequence continues at coordinate 13,166 of CAMYKD010000033.1, forward strand.
TTTCGAAACGATGATGGCGGGCCCCTACGACGTGGTCATGCTGCTGCTCGACTACCCGCGCCCGGATACGCCGGGCCGCGACGGGTGGCATGCCGCCTTCGAAGCATTCGTCATGACCGGCAAGGCGCAGGGTCGGCGGTTGGCCGCCACCAGCACGCTGCCCGAGCTCCTGCCCGAAGAGGTGCGCCTGCGCGGCTCCGCCAATGGTGCCGCGCCGATGCAGGGTCTCGACGAGGCGGTCGCTGCCATCGCCGCTTCGGCCCGCTACAGCGAGCAGCGCGCCCGAATCAATCCGGCGCAGGCCGCCCGGCTCGTAGCGCCGCGGCGGGCGGATCTCGAAGGTGCGGCACGGACCCTGGACGAACGGGAGGGCAAGGAGGTGCTTGCGGCCGCCGGCCTGACCGTGCCCGAGGGGCGGGCGGTCGCTGCGGCCAAGGCGCCCTCCGCGGCGCGGGCGCTCGGCTTTCCGGTCGCGATCAAGGCGCTCGATGCGCGAATTGCGCACAAAACGGAGGCGGGCGCCGTGGCGCTCGATTTGACGGACGAAGCCGAGGTCGAGGCGGCGGTCGCGCGCATCGCAGCGTCCCTCAAGGGGCTGCCGGGCGCGGTCGAGCGCGTCTTGGTCGAGCGCATGGTCGACGGGGCGGTGCTGGAGCTGATCGTCGGCGTCACGCGCGATCCGCAGTTCGGACTGGCGCTGCTGGTGGGTGCCGGCGGGGTCGCGGTGGAGCTCGCGCGCGACCGCCGGACGATCCTGCTGCCCGGCCGGCGGGAGGACTTTGCCGCGGCGCTCGACGCGCTCGAGGTGGCGCGGCTGCTCGACGGCTTCCGCGGCCGCCCGGCGGGCGACCGCGAGGCCGTCATCGATGCCATGCAGGCGGTGGCGGGCTATGCCGAGGCTCACGCCGACACGCTGCTCGAGCTGGATATCAATCCGCTGATGGTGTTGGCGAAGGGCGCCGGGGTCGTGGCAGCCGACGCCCTGATTCGACTGCAAGACGACCGACAAGACGACTGAAAGGAGCCGAGCATGAGCGAAGCGGTGCGCAGCGAACGCCGCGGTGGGGTGCTGGAGATCACCCTGGACCGCCCCAAGGCCAACGCCATAGACGTGGCGACCAGCCACCGGCTGGGAGAGATCTTTCGGGACTTCTCAGAGAACCCGGAGCTGCGCGTGGCGATCGTGACCAGTGCCGGCGAGCGCTTCTTCTCGGCCGGCTGGGACCTCAAGGCGGCGGCGGGCGGCGAGGACGTCGACACGGATTTCGGGCCGGGCGGCTTCGCGGGAATCCAGCAGATCATGCGCCTCGACAAGCCGGTCATCGCGGCGGTCAACGGCCTGGCGATCGGCGGCGGCTTCGAGCTGGCGCTTGCGGGCGACCTCAGGGTCGCCGCCGAGCACGTCGAGTTCGCCCTGCCGGAGACCCTGGTCGGAGTCGTGGCCGACGTCGCGACCATACTGCTGCCGCGCTTCATCCCGCGGGCGGTGGCGCTCGACCTGCTGCTGACCGGACGGCGCATGGACGCCGCCGAGGCCGGGCGCTGGGGACTGGTCAACGCCGTCGTGCCCGCGGGCGATCTCATGTCCAAGGCCCGCGAGTGGGCGGGGCTGATCGTCGCCGGCGCCCCGCTCTCGGTCGCCGCCATCAAGCAGCTCGCCCGGCGGACGGAGACCCTGACCTTCGCCGAAAGCATGGCGGGAATCGACGACGGCAGGTTCGAGGCCTATCAGCGGATGCTCGACTCCGAGGATGCGCGCGAGGGCCCGCGCGCCTTCGCCGAGAAGCGCGCCCCGGTGTGGCGCGGCCGATAGGAACCGCCTAGGCTCGGTTGTCGGATGGTTGCCGAAGCGCCGCTCCGTCGGCTTCCCGGGCGACCGGCGCCAGGCCGTGCTGCGGCAGCCAGCCGTTCGCCCTGATCAGCAGGACGAGGAACAGAAGCCCAAGGATCACGGGGCCGAGGGGAAGACCCTGCGCATTGGTACCCATCACCAGGATCGGAAGCGCCCAGACGAGCGCGAGCAGAAGCATTTCGCCGGGCAGGAAGCCCGTCTTCACCGCCCGCTCAAAGCCCCAGAGGACCGCGACGCTGGTCAAGGTCATGTCGTAGTTGAACCCATAGGGTGTCACCAGGAACACGCCCACCAGCAGCACGGCGACTTGCAGGCTCCGGTCCGCGCGCTTTCGAAACGTCGTATAGATCCCGAGGACGGCGCAGAGCGAGAAAAGCGCCTGCACGCCATAGCCTGCGACATCGCCAAGTCCCAAGATCCGCGTGGCCATGAGGGGAGTGGGCATCATGAGAACGAAGAGCCCGCTACCCCGCTCGAATATGAGGCTCTGGTTGATTGCGATCTGGCTCAAATAGCTTTGCCAGCTTTCCAGGCCGAAGGCCACGACACTGAGGGCGACGACCCCCAGGACCGTCATCGATGCGCCGAAAAACGGGCGCCAGAGCCGTGCCGCGACGAGCGCGATCGGGACGAGGATGCCCAGCTGCGGCTTGAAGCACAGCAGGCCAAGAAGGATGCCGGCCAGGGCGGGACGCCTGTCGAGCAGCCGCATGCCGGCAATCAGAAGGGCGGCACTCAGAAAGCCGTTCTGGCCGGCTAGGAAGTTCACGAATGTTGCCGGTGCCAGGATCAGCGCCAGCGTGCCGACACCGGCCAGGTGCCGTTTGCCGGCGGCAGCGAGATAAAGGGCCAGGGTCACGACCGACCAAAGGGCATAGGACAACAGATACGGCATCAGCCCCAGCGGCCAGCTGTAGAGTAGGGCGTGGGGCGGGTATAGCCAGGGGTGAAGCGGATAGGGACCGCCCACGAACCGCTCGTGCGCACTGTGGAACTGGCCCTGGTCGAAGACCTTGGCGGCTTGTCCGTCCAGTGTCAGAACCGAGGCGTTCCAGAACACCACGAAGTCCCGCCCGATCAGGTGCCCGGTGTGATCGATCAGGCCGCCGGCGCGGGAATAGTAATAGATGACGAAGGCGCCGCAGAAGGCGGCGAGACAGGACCAGAGGATGACGGCAAAGCGCCTGTCCGAGCAGGTGGCGGGCCTGGTCGAAAGGCTGCCAAGGAGCGCGTTCAGCTTGGAGACCACGGCCACCGCCCGTCCCTCTAGGCCCGGCCGTCGCGCGGCAGCGGGAGCGTCCCGGGACCCGCTTCCGGAGCAGTGTCCGCCGGGCCTTGTCGCGGCAGCCAGCCATTGGCCCTGATCAGCAGCACGAAGAAGACGGCAACGAGAACCGGCGGTCCCAGCGGTATGCCTCTGAGGTTGCCGACGACGACCAGAAGCGGAAGCAGCCAGGCCACGGCCATGAGCACCCTCTCGCCGGTCAGGAAGCCGGTTGTCATCGCCCGCTCGAAGGCCCAGAGCACCGCGACGCTCACCAGTGTCAGATCGTAGTTGTAGCCGTAAGGGCTGGCCAGGAGCACGGCCGCCAGAAGCACGGCGATCTGCAGGGGCCTGTCCGTCCCCGTCCGGAAGCTGAGATAGACGCCGAGGATCGCGCCCAGGGAAAACAGCGCCTGAATGACGCCGCGCGCCGTCGCGCCGAAGCCCAGCAGCCCGGCGCCCATGTAGGGCGTGGCCACGATGTTGAGGAACCAGCCGCGATCCTCGGTCAGATGCCTGGTCTGGTAGATCGTGCTCATCTCGAAAAAGGACGACCAGCCGTCCAGGCCGAAAACACCGAGGCTGAGCGCAAGCACCGCCACCACGGTGGCCGCGGCGCTCACGAAGGGCCGCCAGAGCCGCGCCGCGATCAGCGCGACCGGAATGAGCAGCCCGAGCTGCGGCTTGAAGCACAGCAAGCCCAGCAGGATGCCGGCCAGAACCGGGCGGCTGTCGAGCAGCCGCAGGCCGCCGACCAGGAGGGCGGCGCTCAGGAACCCGTTCTGGCCCATGACGACGTTCACGAAGCTGGCCGGCGCCAGGACCAGCGCCAGGCCGCGGAGGGTCCTCCAGGACCGGCCGAGCGCGGCCCAGAGGTAGAGCGCCAAGGTCGCGACCGACCAGATGAGGTAGGACCACAGGAACGGCAACAGGCCGAGCGGCAGGATGTAGAACAGGGCGTGGGGCGGATAGAGCCAGGGATAGAGCGGCACGTCGCCGCCGATCAGCCGTTCCTGCACCTCGTGAAACACCTCGAGGTCGAAGATCTGCGACGCCTGGCCGGCCAGCGTCAGGACCGAAGCGCTCCAGAACACCACGAAGTCCCGCCCGATCAAAATCCCCTCGTTGTCGTGCAGGCCCTCGGCGCCGGCATAGTTGGTATAGGCGAAGACGCCGTAGAAGCAGAGGATCGCCAGGAAGAACAGGACCAGAAAATTCCTGTCCGTACGGCTCTGTCCGGGATCAGGCATGTTCCAGGCACGCAACGAAGTGGAGCGATCGGTCGAACAGCCAGCCCGCAGGCCCGGGATAGAGGTTCAGCCGATCCGTCCACGACATCGGTTTCAGGTCCAGGCGTTCGAATGCCGCCCGCCAATCGCGTTCCGGCCAGTAGTTATAGGGCAGGCGCACCCCGTGATGGGCGTTGCCCACCCAGTCCATGAACCGCAGGGTTGGTCCGGCCAGGATTCCGTCGCGCGTGTGGTCCTTCAGCACGATGGCCTTGCGCGCGACCCTGGCGGCTTCGCGCAGAAGCGCTTCGGGATCGTCGGTGTGGTGCAGCACGTCGACAAACATCACAACGTCCACGCTCCGGTCGGTGCGGGGAATGCGCTGGCCGTCGAAGGCCTCGACCGGGATATGGGTCTCGGGGCGGACCAGGACGTCGATGCCGGAAAGCGCGAGGTCCGGCCGCTGCTCGCCGATCAGGCGGGCGATCAGTCCGTTGCCGCTGCCGACATCCAGCACCGTGGCGCCTTGGGGCAGCAGGCGGGACAGCGCTTCGCTCAGCACCCGGACGCGGCGGTTGAAGACCAGATCCTGGTGAAGCGCGGCAATGACGGTCATTTGGTCTTCAGTCCGAGCACGCTCAGAAAGACGCTGGCGAAGGCGGTTTGCAATCCGAGCACCAGCGCGGCCACCGCCGGCACCACAATGCGCAGCGATACGGCCGGGTCGAGCGGTCCGAAGGAAGCCCGCCCCCAGAACCCGACGGCATAGGCCGAGGCGGCCAGGCCGGCGACCAACAGCAGGCCGCCCACCACGATGCCGGCCTCCATGGAGAACAGGCGCGTAAGCGACGCGATCCGCGGGTCGGGCGGCAGCAGTCTGGCGTTGATGGCGAAGACCTTGGCGAAGACGGCGAAGGTCACCGCCTGGAAACCGCAGATCAGGGCGGCGGCCGCGTAGACCAGCGTATTCACGTCGAGCACGAGGCTGCCCACGCTGCGGGGGCCGGCTGCAAGCCAGAGCATAGCTGCCAAGCCGATGACCATGAGCAGGCAGCCCGGATAGAGGAACAGCCAGCGCGGGCTGAACAACAGCAGGAACCGGAGGTGCCGCCAGCCGTCGCGCCAGCTGCGCAGGTGCGGCGGCCGGCTGCGCCCGTCGGGCGACAGGGTGGTTGGGACCTCGGCGATGCGCAGGTTCCGCAGGCCCGCCTTGACCACCATCTCGCTGGCGAACTCCATGCCGGTGGTGTTCAGGTCCAGGCGGGCGATCTCCGCGCGGTTGAACCCGCGCAGACCGCAATGGAAATCGCCGATCGGCACCTTGAAGAAGAGGCGCCCGATTCCGCTCAAGACCGGGTTGCCGAGATAGCGGTGCAGCGGCGGCATGGCGCCGGGCGCGATGCCGCCCAGGAAACGGTTGCCCATCACCAGGTCCTGGCCGTCGCGTAGCTTCTCGAGGTAAGCGTCCAACGCGCTGAAATCGTAGCTGTCGTCGGCGTCACCCATGATGACGAAGCGGCCCCGCGCCGTCGCGATGCCGCCCATCAGTGCGCTGCCGTAGCCCTTCTCCGGCACCGGGACCACCCGGGCCCCCAGCTTCCTGGCGATGTCCTGGGAGCCATCGGTGCTTCCGTTGTCCGCGATCAACACCTCGCCGACGATGTTCCGGCTCGCGATATAGGCCATCGCCTTCTCGATACAGAGGCCGATCGTCTCGGCCTCGTCGAGACACGGCATGAGGACCGTCAATTCGTAGTCGGGACTGTCCGACCGGTCATCTGAAAGGGGTGTATCGAGCATGGGGGAGCCCGCCGGGGTCGCGATTGATCCGAAGCCGCAGACTAAGACCGATCGGTTGATAAAGTATTGAATAACGTTAAGATTCTAGAGGGGCCTCGCTACCCGGTCGAGCTGCCCGGTGGCGCGGTAGGGCCTCGCCCGGCGCGCGGCTGATGCTGCCCAGCGCCCCACACTGACCGGAAACGAGTATTTAGCGTTTTTTCAGTCCTTTGGGCGATCTTTTCGGGTTCCGGGCGTTTCGGACCAATCCCCGCCCCGCGACTTCGAGCGAAACGGAACCAACGGTCATGAGCTTCGGCGCCTCTCTGGACTTCCGCCCCGATGCCCGGGGAGGCGGCGCCAAGCTCGGCGGCCGAGGCGCGTGGCAGGAGGCGCTCCCCTATCTGCTGGCGCTCGGGCTGGGCTTCCTGGTCCATGGTCTGGTCGTCGGCACGGGGGTGACCGCGGTCTTCGACGGACAGCTCTACGGCACCGACGGCTATATGCGCCTGGTCCGCGTGACCGAGCTGTACGAGACCGGCGCCTGGTTCGACGGGACCATAGAGCGCAGCAACGCGCCCTATGGCACGGAACTGCACTGGACCCGGCCGATGGACCTGCTGTTGCTGGCGGGCGGCTGGGCGCTCTCGCCCTGGCTCGGCTTCCAGAAAGGCCTGTTCTGGTGGGCGGCGGTCCTCTCCCCGCTGCTCCAGCTGGCCATGGTGCTGACCCTGGTCTGGGCGGCGGCGCCGCTGCTCGACCGCTGGCGCCGCTGCCTGCTCGTCCTGGCGATCTTCGTGCAGGCGCCCTTGATCAGCACGGGGCTCCTCGGCCGCGCCGATCACCACATGCTGATCAGCTTGGCCTTCGTGCTCTCGATCGGCCTGACCCTGCGGCTCGTGATGCGGCCCTTCGAAGCCCGGCTGGCCTGGGCCGCCGGCGCGGCCCTGGGTTTCGCGCTGTGGCTCAGCATGGAGGCGTTGCTGCTGCTGGCGGCCAGTTTCGCGGCCCTGACGGCGACCTGGTTGTGGCGTGCCGGCGACCGGGCGCGCAAGAACCTTTGGCATACCCTGGGTTTGAGCGCGATGGTCGCGCTCGCCATCGCGGTGGAACGCCCGCCGGCCGGGTATCTGGCCGAGGAATACGACCGCATTTCGATCGCGCACCTTGCCGTCGCCCTTTTGGCGCTCGCCTTCTGGGTTGTCGTTCGCGCGCTGGAGTGGCGGGGCCTCGATGCGCGGGATGTCCCCCGCCGGGTGGCCGTCGCGGCCCTCGGCGCCGTTGCCGCGGGCGTGGTGCTCTACCTGGCGTATCCCAAGTTCTTCGGCGGCCCCGAGGTCGACCTGGACCCGCGGCTCGGCCCGGTGATCCTCGATCTCGTGAACGAGTTGAAGCCACTGTGGCCGAGCGACGCCCGTTCCCTGGGGCGTTTTCTTACGTTTCTCGGCCCGGCGGTCGTATGCGTGCCGTTCATCGCCGTCCTGCTGCTGCGCGAGCGCAACCCGGCAAACCGGGACGGCTGGCTCTACCTCGCGGCCTGCATGGCGATCTTCCTGCCCCTGGCGCTGGCCATGCTGCGTTTTGCCCCCTTTACCGAGGTCCTGCTCGCGATCGTCCTGGCGGAGTTGTTGGGTCGCCTGTTGAAGCTGTCCGAACGGGTGAAGCTGGCACCCGCGCGGGTCGTGCTGCGCGCCGGCCTGATGCTCGGCCTGCTCACGGGATTCATCGCTCTGGGCGCGGCGCTCTCGGGTCCGATCAAGGCGTCCACGGTGCGGACGCGCTGCCAACTGGAGAACGCCTATGCCCTGCTCGGTCAGCCCCAGGGGCTCGGCGACCGCCCGCGTGTCGTCCTCGCGCACTTCAACTACGGGCCCGAACTGCTGTACCGCACGCCTCATTCCGTGGTCGCCTCGCCCTACCACCGCAACGTGTCCGGCCTGATAGACGGCGACCGGATCCTTGGCGCGCGCGACGATGCCACCAGCCGCCGGTTGATCGATCGGCGGGGTGTGGAGCTGGTCTTGTTCTGCCCCGACGGTCCGGCCCTCGTCCAGGCCGCGGTCAAGGGCGGGTCCACCTTTGTCGGTCGTCTCTCCCAGGGCCAGGTGCCGGCCTGGCTGCGGCCAGCCCAGGTGCCGGCAGAGCTGGCCGGCCCGTATCGCTTGTACGAGGTCGTAAGATAGCTCCAGGGCGCGGACTCCAGCAGCCGAGAGAGCCGCATGCCGCCCCGGGCTCCAGCTTCCAGAAACTCCCTCAAATTTCGGGCAATATTTGCCGGAAGCCTGGCACCTCGCACAGAATAGTTAAGAATAATGGTTAACAAATAATTAATACTTGTCTTTGACTATTGTAATATATAGGCTATATTGCTTAACAGCGACTCCCCCGTAGTCGTGAGCAGCGACACGGTGGTGGCCCGGAAGAGGCGCATCGGGAAGATCGGTTCCTGACAGGAAGGGTGCAAGGGATCATGGCGGAACACGGAACGGTCCGAATTCTGGTGGTCGACGGCGAGCCGGGCCTGATCGACGACTACCGTTTGGCGCTCTGCGCCGGGTCGGAGAAGCCCGCTGCGGCAGGCTCCGCGGACCCCGAGCTCGATTTTTTCGCATCGGCGGTTTGCCACGAAGGCCTTCCCGATATCGAGCTTGCGGCCTGTTGCGAGGCTGCGGAGGCCGTCGAGGCCATCGAGCGCTCGACCGGGCAGCAACGGCCCTTCGCACTCGCCTTCGTGGACCCGCGGGGCACGCAGGGGCTGGAAGCCATCGCACGGATGCGCGTCCTTGACCCCAAGCTGCACATCGTGATCGTCACCGCCGCGCCGGATATCGATGCGCTCGAGCTGAGCGAACGCGTGCCCCCGGCGGACCGGCTCTACTATGTGCAGAAGCCGTTTCATTCCGTGGAGATCCGGCAGCTCGCGCTGGCGCTGGGCGAGAAATGGCGTGGCGAGAGCGAAACGGACGGGAATCCGGCGGAGCGCCCCCGGGTCCAAAGCCCGGAAGCCGGATCCACCGGCGCGGCGGAGATGTCGCCGGCGGGCGTTCTGGTATTCGACGCCGGCGACCGGCTGCTGTCCGCGAACCGGACGATCGGCCGCCTGTTCCCCGAACTCGCGGCGTTCTTCGTGCCGGGCTCGCGCTACGAGGAAATCCAGTGGCAGATGGCCCGGCAGCTTCTGCCCAAGGACACCCTCTATCGGGTCCACTCCTGGGTCCGCGACCGCCTGGAATGGCACGCGGCCGGCGGCGGCCTTCACGAGCAGCGGCTGCGCGGGTCGCGGTGGGTTCTGCTGGCCGAAGCCCGGGCCGAAGGGGGCGGGACCACCTGCCACTTTCACGACGTCACGGAGTTGAAACGGCGCGAGGGCAGGCGAGCCGCCGCGGCGCGTCTGACGCAAATGTCGCAGGCCTTCGCGGGGCTGTGCGACCGGCTCTATCTGGATCCGGAGGCGGTCGGGGTCGGGCCGGGCGACGGCAAGGTGGTCAGCCTGCGTGCCGGGGCGATGGAGGGACGCCAGGCCGCCGGACGGTCCGCCGGCCCGGACGGAAGTGAGATCAACAGTCTGCTGGGCAAGTTGCGGGCGGTCGCACAGCGCCAGCGGCTCCTGCCGAAGCGGCTCGACCTCAACGCGGCGGTTGCCGAATTCGTACAGACCGGCGACTACGCCTTCCCGGCCACCGTCGGGGTCGAGGTCGTCGCCGGCGCCGGCCTGTGGCCCGTCCAGATCGACCGGGACGTGTTCGCCGCCGCGCTCGGCGAGCTGGCCCGGAACGCTTGCGACGCCATGCCGGCGGGCGGGCATCTGACCTTGGAGATCGCGAACGCGGCCCCTGGCCGGGACGGCCCGCTCCAGACCGACTACGTACGCTTGTCGGTACGGGACACCGGGCCCGGCATGCCGCCCGAGTTCGCCGAGCGAGCCCTCAATCCGTTCTTCACCACCAAGTCCGAGGCGGCGCATCTTGGCCTCGGCCTCAGTACGGTCCACGGTTTCGTGAGCCAATCGGGCGGCCGGATGGAGATCACAGCGAAAGACGGTCAGGGGACCCGCGTCGATCTCTACTTTCCGCGCGCCGTTGTCGCGGCAGGCGCCAACGCATCGTTGAACGAACCGACCCGCCGACGTCCGAGCGACGGTTCTGGCTGATGACCGGACACGGCGAGGTCGGACTGGACGCGATGCTCGGGACGACTGGCGTTGTTCGTCTGCGGCTTTTCGGCGGTTTTCTGCTGCAAGACGAAATCGGCCGACCGATCCCTGTTTCCCTCCGCAAGGCCGAGGCCCTGCTTGCCTATCTGGCCGTCTCGGCGGACCAGAGCGCCCCGCGCGAGGCGTTGGCCGCCTTGCTCTGGGGCGACTACACGCAGCCGCGCGCCCGGCAGAGTTTGCGTCAGGTGCTGCTGGCCCTGGGCAAGGTCCTGCGCCGTTGCGAGACGCCGGTCCTTCGCGTGACCGATCAGACGGTGTCACTGGAACCCGGTGCGGTCCTGGTCGACGCCCTCGAGCTGGCGCGGCTGACGGACGAGGGTTCGCCACAATCGCTGGCCTCGGCCTCATCGCTCTGCGGCGGCGAGTTCCTGGCCGGGCTGCGTCTCGACGCGCCGGAGTTCGAGGACTGGCTGGCCGTCACGCGCGGCCGGCTGCGCGATCTCGCCCTGCAGGCGATGGCCGCCCTGCTTGCGCATCAGGAAGGCGCGGAGGACCTGGAGGGCGCAGCCGCTACCGCCCGGCGGATTATGGTTATCGACCCATTCCGCGAGGACATCCGCCGGCGACTGATGCGGCTCTATGCCAAAAACGGCATGCGCGCCTCGGCCCTGGCCCAGTACCGCGAGTGCCGCGAGGTTCTGAACCGCGAACTGGGCGTCTTGCCGGACCGGGAGACTACGCGGCTCTATCAGAGCATCCACGACCAAGCGTCGGCGGGCGATGCGCCCGTGCAGCGACTCGAACCCGCCGCGTCGCGGCACCGGGCCGGACCGGCGCCAGGCCGGCTGTCCACCGAGGCGGTCGAGCAGCTGCAGGCCGAGGCCTTGGCGGCCCATTACCGGGTGATCGCGGGCCGGCTCGCCGAGGCGGACCGGCGGCAGGACGCGCTGGCGGCCCTGGTCCTGGCCGCGCAGCTCGAGATGAGGCGGGGCGCGCAGCTGGCGGCCCGGCGCATCCTCGAGCAGGGCCAGGCACTGCTGCGGGACATGGACGGCTCCGGCGAGGACGCTTCCTCGGCGCTCGACCTGTATCTCGCGCTCGCCATCTCTGCCGAGGACAGTGACGATCCGGTCGGCGCGCGGTCCGCGCTCGAGGCGGCGGAGCGCCTGGCCGAAGGTCTCGCGGATTCCGGACGGCGGGCCAAGGTCCTGATCGCGCGCTCCCGGGCCCACCGGCGCGGCGGCGAGGAGGCCGTCGCCTGGGACTGCGCCCGTCGCGGTCTGTCCCTGGCGGCGCGAGCCGGCGACGAAGGCGTCTGGCTGGACAGCGAGCGCTTCATCGCGCGGCTGCACCTGGTCGCCCGGCCCGGCGACCGGCTGGCCGCGCACTTGGCCGCACGGGCGCAGGACAACGGCGCGGCGGGCCTGCCGGCCGAGGCGGCGCGAGCCAGCGCCCTGCTCGGCCTGGCGCGTGCCACGGTGGGCGATTTCGCCGAAGCGCACGAGGATTGTACGCGGGCCGTCAGGCTCGCCGGGGAGTCGGGCCGTCCGGATTTCCTGGCCGGCGCCTTCGAGGCGCAGGGCCTGGTCCGACTCTGGTGCGGGCAGGCGGGACCGGCGCTGGAGAGTTTCGCGCGGGCGCTCGAGATCGGCGAGGCGCGGGGCGACCTGCTGCGCCGTTACGTGCTCTGCGGCTTTCGCGGCCTCGCCTTGCTGGCCGGTGGGCGGCGCAAGGCGGCGCGCCGCGAGCTGAACCGTGCCGTCGCCATGGCGAAGCGGCTCGGCACCCGGTTCCTGCTGGCGTTCTTCGAGGCCGGGCTGGCTGAGAGCGCATGCCAGCCCGGCCAGGAACGCCTGGCCTCCGGTCTGACCCACGCGGTCCTGTCCCTGGCCGCCGAGACCAATCAACCCTGGGCCGGCTCGATCGCCGCGCGGACGCTGGCGGTGGCGCTCGCCCGGCCGAAGGGACGCGACCTCGGGCGCGCGGAGCAGGCAATTGATCGGGCGGTAACGGTCCAGCGGGGCCTCGGCCTTCGCTTCGAGCTGGCCCGTTCGCTCTCGATCCAGGCTCGCATACTCGATGCGCGGGGCAAGTCCCGGCAATCCGGCGAGGCGGAAACGGAGGCGGGCAAGCTTTTCCGGCGGATGGGCCTGCCGCCGGGCGCGGGTATGTCCGAACTCAGGATTTCTTTAGAATAGGCGGCAATAATCTGGCCGAGGCCGCGCGTAGCGAGGCAAGCAGGCCGCCGCCGCTCGGCCGAGGAAAGGCCGCCATGGAAGAACCCGATCTGCAAATTGTGGCGTACGGCGCCTTCGCGCTCTATGTCCTGCTGCTCGCCGCAGCGGCCGCCACGGACGTCTGGAAGTTCAAGATCCCGAACTGGGTCAGCGCCGCGTTGCTGTTGCTTTTCGTTCCGACGGCGCTGCTGCTGCCGTTCGAGGTCGACTGGCTCTCGCACGTCGGTGCGGGGCTCAGCGTGCTCGCTGTCGGTGTGCTGCTCTTTGCCTGGGGTTGGCTCGGGGCCGGCGACGTCAAGCTGATGACCGCCGTTTCGCTCTGGACGGGTTTCGCCTACCTGGCGCAGTTCGTCGTCGTCGTCGCGCTGGCCGGGGGGGCCTTGGCGCTGCTGCTGCTGGTCCTGCGTATCGTGATCGCGCGCCTGCCGGCCGTTCGCGCGGCGCCGGACGGGGGGTCGCTGCCGCGGATCCTGGTGAAGGGCGAAAGGGTGCCCTACGGCGTCGCGATCGCCTGCGGCGCGATCATCCTCGGCTTCCACCTGCCCTACCTAGGCCTTCGGATCGCCGTTTGAAGGCGCACCGCGGGCCTGTCCGGCTAGGAGATGCGGCGCAGGGTCCGCTTGCGGACACGCACCGCGGCCAGGGCCGCCTTGCGCCGGTACTGCGTCCGCGCGCGCCAGCGCGCCGTCACCATCAAGGCGGCGATCCCGAACACCAGGGTCGGGTACCACCAGGGGATCAGGGCCGACGCGTCCACGAAGAATTCGTAGTAGGGGTCCCCCATGGCGTTCGCCCCGTAGATCTGATCCAGCAACCACTTCATGGCCAAGGTTCCTTGCTCACTTCCCGGTTAACACTTTTCCACCCCCGTTAAGACTCTCTTTACCAAACCGGGCGTGATCCCAGCGTCATCGCCGGTCGCCCATCCGGCCGCCGCGCCGCTGAACTTTGGTTAACCATACCCGCCCGGCCCCGCGTCGCGGCCATCGCGCCCTGCAGGGGAAGCAATTGATTTTAGGGGTATTTTATGAAGCGCCCGGTGGTCGGGCCGCCGCGTTAACCCTAATCGCGGTCCCGCGCCTTCAGGCCCGCCGGCCGTGGTGCTTGGCGATCTTGGCCAGGACCGCGTTGCGCAGGAACTCGAGCGAGCCCTCGGGCAGGCCCCGGCCGAAGGCGAGCGTCCGCCGGTCGCCTTGGATCAGGACCGCGGGACGGCGGTTCTCGTGTTCGCGTGCGACCCTGACGCCCTCGATCTCGCCGGCGTCGAGCGAGCGGCCCCGGCCCTCGCCCCAGGGGCCGACGGAGGTGACGGTGAGCCGGTCCGGGGCGATGCGCAGGCGCCGCCGCGTCAGGCGGTCCCAGACCAGGCCGGCCAGGATCAGCGCCCCGAACAAGACCCCCATGGCGCCGACCACCAGGCGGCCCATCTCGTCCACGGCGTCGCCTTCCCCCAGGAAGAAGCCGATATAGAGGAAGGCCGCCGGGAAGGCGAGGAACAACAGCATGCCGAGCAGCGAGACCTGCGGCCGGGTACGGGTCGCCACGACGGCTTCGCCCTCGATATCGACCGCCAAGCCCTCCGCGCGCTGCTTCAGGATGTCGTAGTCGACCGCGACCTTGCCCTCGTCGATCAGCTCGGCGACCGGCTTGTCCAGGTCCTCGACATCGCGCGCGACCACACCGCTCTCGCCCTGCTCGAGCGCCGGCAGCTTCAGCCAGCGGGCATAGGCCTCCCACTTGGCGCGCCAGCCCTCCTGACGGCGCGCGGTGTAGAGGTTGATCGTCCGCTTGGGGTCGCCGTGCAGGAGCTCGACCAGATAGAGCGTATAGCTGCTGTTCTTCGTCTGGACCCGGCGCGAGCGACTGAGCACGCCGCGATAGGCCGTGAGGGGCTCCTGCCAGGACCTGGACCCGAACAGACCGCGCTCGCCGACCGCGACGAAAAGTCCATCGAGCGTCACGGTCTTACGCCAGAGCAGCAGGTGAAGGCCATAGAGCAGGATGCCGAGGCCGAAGACCGGGAACAGCAGGAACAGCCAGTTCTCGGGCCGGCTCAGATCCGGCGCGCCCTGCTGCAGCATGCCGAAGACCGGAAACCCGCCCCAGATCGTGCCGAAAACCAGGATGAACAGGCCGCCGAACAGGCTGCCCTTGTGGGTGACCTCGACCGGCCAGGCGCCGATCGGCACCTCGGCGTGCCAGTGGCGGCGCAGATGGCCGATGCTGGTTCGGCCCCTCGCGGACTGTCCGGCGTTGCCTCGCATGGGTCCTCCGGTTACCGGTCAGGTCTCTCGCCTCGCCATGCTACCCGAGCGGTGGTTCGAAGAGCCTTAACGGCGCTTCAAAACCGCATCACGATCGCGTGTGCCGGCATTCGGCCGGACGCGCGGCACGCGAAAACCGCGCAAAACGCCTTTGCATGGGCGTTCCGCATATTCGGCGCCCATCGGCCTTGACCCGCCCGTCCCGGCAGCGTGACGGGAGAACACAATCCACTCCGCGGCGCCCGGTACACCACCCGTTCGCCGGGCTCCAGGAACTGGTCGAGCCTAGTCGCCATGGCGCTCTCCCGGGGCGGCGGGCGGGCCGGCCTGCGGGCCGTAGAGCAGGTCGACGAACCACAGGCAAAGGCGCGCGAAGCGGCCGGTCCTGGCCCCAGGCTCGGGCTAGGGCGCGAAGATCGCGGACTGGCGCATCCACGCGCGCATCTCGGCCCGGGTCAGATGGGGGTGCAGCAGGGCGAGGCCGGACAGCGTGCCGACGACCCAGCCGACCGCGCCCACCGCGAAGGCGAGCATGAGGTCGCCGATGCGCGAGAGGAGCGCGGCCGAACCGGCAGCGTCCTCGTCTGCGCCGAGGGCCAGGGCATAGGCCAGGGCGCCGGCGGCGAAGCCGGCCAGAACGACCGCCTCCTCGGCCAGACGCTCCTTGCGCCCGGGGATCCAGGGCGGCGGCTTATCGGCCGCCCGGGCGAGGGCGAGGCCGACCTCGGGAGCATTGGCGAGGTGATCCAGGACGACGATGCTGCCGTTCGTCTTCGTGACCCGGACCGCGCGGCCGAGGACCTCGATCAGCTCGACCTCCTCGACCAGGATCTCCGTGAACTCGAAGCTCCGACCCTCGCCCTTGACGCGCAGCACGCGCCGATCGGTGACTGCCGCCTCGATACCGCCGGCGCTGTGACGCGAGGCCGTCGTCCAGCTGGCGACCAGCACCAGGAGCATGGCGAGAAACGTGGTGAGGCCGCCCCTGGAGGCGTCCATCATCGGACCCAGGGCGCCCATCACGGCGGCGAGCCCGAAGTGCCCGAACCAGCCGGACTGGTCCTCGGGCTCCCGGTAGAGCACACGCTCCGCGGACTGCAGGAACTGATAAAGCTTATCCGCCATGGCGTTCGGCTCCCTTGTCTGCGGGTGCGAGCGGCCGGTCGTACACCAGGCCCGCGAGCCTGGAATAGAGCGGGTGCTTCCACAGCGTCCATCCGGCCAGCCGGCCCTGCGGCCGCATCCGTAACCAGTTCCCGGCCTCCTCCGCGCTGGCGAAGAGCGGCATGAGGGCCACGGCCACGAGCGCGGCCAGATGGGTGCCGAGCCAAGCCGCCAGGGCAAGGACGATCGTCGGGCCCAAGATCAGGAGCGGTATTTGGGCGTAGAGCGGCAGAGTGTCGGAAGGCAGGGCGAAGCGGATGAACAGGACCTGGAAGTAGCAGGCAAAGGTCAGACCACCGAAGAGCGTGCAGTAAAGGGCCAAATGCTCCAGGCACCCTATCCAAGGAGGCCGGGGCAGCTTCGCCTGCTCCGCGAGCGCACTGGCGAAGTCCTCTGCGCGGCGCAGCTCGCGCAAGGGGGTCTCCTGTCCGCCGCGCCGGGCGATCTTCACGGTCAGGGAAAAGATGGCATCGACAAGGTCGACTGCCGCGACATCGGCCAGCGGGATCGCCGTGACGATCTCGCCCCCGTCCCGCGTCGCCTTATGCAGCACGCGCCGATCGGTGAGGAGGCTTTCGCGCGAGCGGCCCTGTACGAGGAACGCCATGTGAAACCCCCAGGCGACGCAGAGGAAGACCAGCCCGGCCATGACTGTGAGCGTGGCGCGGTCCAAGAACCCCAGCGCGAAAGCGCCCGCGACCAGGGGTCCGGCGAGCGCGATGGGCCAGAACACCCTGGGATTCCAGCCGGGCGGCTCGTGGTAGAGCACCCGCTCGGCGGGCTGCAGGAACTGGTCGAGCTTATCCGCCAAGGCCGGATCCCCCGCTTTGCGGCGCCAGCGGCCGGCCGTAGAGCAGGTGGGCGAACCGCCGTTTGATCGACGCCTCCGGGCCGGGGTCGTCCGGTGCGCTGGGGTGCGGCCAGAACGCGGCACTGTTCATGATCCAGGCGTCCATCTGGTCCAGGCTGAGGAAGGGCCGCAGCAGGAGCAGAGCGAGGTTGCCGCCGAAGACGAGGATTCCGATCGCATGGGTGAACCAGCCGAGGAAGAGGAACCCCGTCGCGGGGATCAGCCAACCGATCGACCGGGCGAATTCGACCGCGTGGGGATAGAGCCACTTGAGCGGTACCAGCGCCACGACGAGTCCGGCGGCCATGCCGCAGACCAGCCAAACGTAGTCGGCCACCACCTCGTGCCGTGGCGCCAGGCGCGGCGGCGGCAGGCCGGCGGCGCTGGCGAGCGCCACGCCCATGCCCCAGCCGTCCTGCGGGTGACCGAGGTCGAGTTTTGTCCCGTCGTGCCGCGTGATGCGCACCTGGTCCTTGACCGCCTCGACCTTGCTGATGTCCTCGACTCCGACCGTCACCACCGTCGGGTCCAACCAGCCGGTCCTGTACAGCAGGCGGCGGTCGGTCACCAGGGCCTCGCGCGACCAGTCCCGGACGTAGCAGCAGAGCATGTAGAGGATGAGTCCGGCCATTGCGGCCGCGAGCGACGCCAAGCTGGCGGCATCGTAGCGGAGCAGCCCCAGGGCCGCGGCGATGGCAAGGGCGATGGCCAAGGCCGAGTGTTCCTTGAACCATTGGTTCGGCTCCCAACGCCGCGGCACCCGGTAGACGATGGTCTCCCGCGGCTCGAGCAAGCGATCGAAAGTATCTGTCATGGCTCCCCACACTTACGCCTGCACGCGCGACCGAAGACGCCGGCGCGACCCCGACCACGGCAGCGTGCATGCGTAAGGCTAATATTCTCTCAACAGGTGAGGTTAACGGCTCGCGTCGGCGGCGCGCGGGACCGCCCGGAAGGCGGCGGAAAACGCCTTCGCATGGGCTCGAATGCCCAATTCCGGGGTCGGCCGGGTTTCGAGCCTTGGTCGGCCGAGCTAGGGCGCGCCCGACAGCGCCTCGTAGCGCTCCAGGAAGCGCGTTTTGGCCTCGGCGGGGGGCCAGGGCGCGAGCTCGATCTCGTCGAGGCCGCGGGGGCTGCCGAAGAAGCGGCGCGCCTCGCTTACCGCGAAGCCGGCGAGCTGGGTCGCCTCGAGGTAGGCCGCCGCCCGATCCGCGCGCTTGATGAGGGCCTTGGCCGCTTTCGGCAGCTCGGGCGGCAGGGCGAAGCGGATGTGGATGGCCTGGAGCAGCCGATGCTCCAGCGCCCTGTAGTCGAGGCCGACCGCGTTCTTGAAGGGGGTGATCAGGTCGCCGATGACGTATTCCGGGGCGTCGTGCAGCAGGGCGGCGAGGCGCCAGGCATCGGGCGCCTTGGGGCGGAAGCGGCCGACCAGCGCCTCCACCAGCAGGGAGTGTTGGGCCACGGTGAATGCCCACTGGCCGCCGGTCTGGCCGTTCCAGCGCGCGACGCGGCTGAGCCCATGGGCGATGTCCTCGATCTCGACGTCGAGCGGCGAGGGGTCCAAGAGGTCGAGCCGGCGCCCGCTCAGCATCCTCTGCCAGGCACGCGGCGGCGGTTGGGTCATGGGCTCAGACGGCCTGGCTTGCTGGGGGAATTGCTCCCCGAATGTCATGGCCGGGCTTGACCCGGCCATCCAGGGCGCAGGCCCCACTGTGGATGCGCGGATCACGTCCGGGCATGACAGTATTGAGTTTGGGGTCTGGCATAGGTGCCCGGACGGTCTCCCCTAATGCCGCAGGCCGGGCAGGACGAGCTGCTCGATCCAGTTGCGCACCTCGGCGCGGCGGATGTCGGCGTTCATCACGTCCTCGTCGATTCGATACCGAGCAGCCAGGCGAGGTCCTTGCGGCCCGGGTCCTGGTGCAGCGCCTCGAGCTTGTCGACGAAGTCCTGGGCGGCCTCGACGTCCTGGAAGAAGCCCTTCTCGGTCAGCTTCTGCTTGCGGCAGTAGCAAAGCCGCGCCAGCTCGTGCAGGTCGTATTCCGGGTGGTATTGCAGGCCCCAGAACTGGCCGCCGTTGTGGGTCACGGCGACGGACTGCATGTGGGTGTGGCGGTTCGAGGCGAGCAGCACGCCGCCCGGCGGCAGGTGCGTGATCTCGTCGTCGTGGCTGATGAAGGCGTCGAACACGGACTTCTTGCCGTGGTAGAGCGGGTGGGCTCGGCCCTCGTGGGTCAGTGCGATCTTGCGCGCCAGGCCCATCTCGCGGCCCTTGGGGTTGGCCGCGCAGTGGCCGCCGGCCGCGACCACGGCGATCTGCGCCGCCCAGCAGCTGCCGAAGCCGGGCACCTTGGCCTCGAAGGCGGCCTTGGCGAACTCGATCTGCGGCGTCACCTTGGGATCGTCGGCATAGATCGTCAGGCTGGAGCCGGTCCAGGCGACGCCGGCGTACTGCCCGATCGCCGCGCCCTTGGGCAGGCTGCTGTCCGGGTCGGCCGGGGTGACGATGTCGACTTCTGCGCCGCCCGGGGTGCACGCCTTCAGCATCCGCTCGTAGAGGTCGCCCGCCGTGCTCGCGCCGCCGGCCTGCAGGTCCTCGCGGCCCTCGCGGGCGTAGCCGTCGACCACGAGGAAGCACGGTTTCTTCGCCATCTCAGGCGTCCGCCCCTCAGCCGCCGGCCAGCCGGTCGACGAGGGCCGGCAGGTCGGCGTGGCGCTCGCAGACCGCGTCGGCGCTGGTCGTCGCCTTGTCGTTGTCGCGGCTGGCGGTGAACAGGATCGCCTTGGCGCCCAGCGCCTGCGGGCCCTTGACGTCGTTGTGGTCGCGGTCGCCGACGTGGACCATCTGGAAGAACTCGACGCCGAGCTGCCGGGCCGCCGCCTCGAACATGGCGCGGTGCGGCTTGGAGCGCCCGACCTCGTCGGAAAAGGCGAAGCCCGAGAAGTAGTCCGCGAGGCCGTGCTTGCCGAGCAGGGCGCGCAGGCCGGTGCCCGGCGTCACGATGGTGTCCGAGACGATGCACAGCTTGTAGCGCCGGGAGAGGGCCTTGAGCGCCTCGCCGATGCCTTCGATGGCGTCCGGGTAGACCTCGACCTCCATGACCTCGTGGGCCTCGACGACGGCCTCGAAGTCGTCCTCCGGCAGGCTGCGCCCCAAGCCGTCCAGGACGACCTTGAGGCGCTCGGCAATCGTCCAGGTGATGTGCTGCTCGTGCCAGACCTTGTTGAAGGCGGCGTCGGCCACGTCGTACGCGGTATCCACCGCGGCCCGGTCGGCGGGCGCGATGCGCTCGAGCGCCTGCCAGACCAGATGGCGGCGCTCGTCGCGCTTCGAGCGCAGGCCCTGGGCGGCGCGCTTGGGTTCGTCGGTGTCGTCGTAGACGATGGTGTCCCAAAGGTCGAAGGTGACCGCCTTGATCATCGCTGCTTCCCGGACCGCGCCAAGACAAAGCGGCGGGAATCTACGCCGCGTCCGCGGCCCCGGCAACCGCATTCTGGATGGGTCGCCGAGGGGCGGGCTCAGGGCGGGTGCCCCCGAGAACGTCCCGTGTCCTCAGGCCTTCACGACGTGGATCGCCGCCTCCGGCTCGGGCGCGCTCCGTGGGCCGCAGGCGATGAGCAGCTCTTGCCACTCGGCCTGCGCGCCGCACATGAGGCAGGTCACCGTGCCGGTCAGTTCGACGCCATGATCGCAGAAGGAGAGGTTGTAATGCCCGCAGTGACACTTCAGGACGTAGGTGCCACCGCTCTTGGACAGGTACATCGCTAAGGTCCTACCTGGACCGGACCGGTCGGTCCGGTGATCGTTTCTGGGACCAGTTTAACGGGTAAAGGTAACGGCCGGATTAACGCTTAAGGGCCGCTAAGCATGAATCCGGGTGGATCCGACCGCGCGGCCGCGGCTGGATCTATCGCGGGAATGCTGAGATAGCGAGCCGTGTCGCACGATGATGGACAAGGGGGCTCATACTTGCCCAAACTGGACCACACAATATCCGTCGCGCCGATGATGGATGGACACGATTCTTCCTTTCTATCAATAAGATAGAGTTGGCCGTGTGCGCTATGCGTGCATGCGCACGACGCGACAGAGTGAATCCTCAAGAGCTGGAATGCGAAACCAGCGGCTCTGGCAAGGGATTTGCCGTATGGGACGTTGGTTAGCGCAAGCTTGCTTCCCGACGGGTCACCGGGCGCCTTCCCACGGATTGAGAAGCGGGATACCCGTTTGCTCGAAGTGCTTGACGTTACGCGTCGCGAGAGCGGCGCCCTGCGCCCGGGCGATCGCCGCGATCTGCCCGTCGAGGATCGGAAGACCGACACCGGCGGATCTGGCCGTCGCCATGAGGCGGCCGTACTCAACAGCGGCCGCCAAGTCGAAAGGAACGACGCGCCCCCCGAACTGACCGACGACCCGGTCGACCAGGTCGCCACTCACCCGCTTGCGCCGACCGTCCGGCAGGATCGACCAGCCATAGTAGAGCTCGGCCGCTACGATGGCGGGGAGATAGAGGTCCTCCGGCGCCTGGGTGTTCAGCCACTGCACGACGGCGGGATCTGGACTGGGCCTCAGCGGTTCCGAAACGACGTTGGTGTCCAGCAGAATCACAGCGCGATCGGTTCATGCGGCCTGCGGTCGCGGACGTCCGGCAGCTCAAGCCCGGGTCGTGAAAGTCCGACCAGCAGATCGCCCAGCGGCCTGCCCCCGGCCGGGTGCCGCCCGACGGCTGATCGGAGGATCTGCCGGACCTCCTCTTCCATCGAGTGCTCGTGCTGGGCCGCCCGCTGCCGCAGCAGGCGTTTGGTCTCGTCGTCGATGTTCCGGATCGTCAGCGTGGCCATGTCGCCCTACAGGTTGACTGCGTTGAATGCGATGCTATCATTGCAATCATTATACTCCAATGAACCTGCCATGTCCAAGGCCGGTTGCCTGACGACCCGGTGCCGGCGCCCTGCGATCCAAGAGTTTGGCAGGCGGGGCGCGGAGGACTATCTTCGCCAGGCTATGATCCGACCCGACCACCGCCTTTCCGTGGCGCCTATGATGGACTGGACGGACCGGCATTGCCGGTTCTTCCTGCGCCTGATCAGCCGGCGTGCGCTGCTCTACACCGAGATGGTGCCGACCGGGGCGATCGTCCATGGCGACCGCGCGCGCTTCCTCGGCTTCCACCCGGCCGAGCGGCCGCTCGCCCTTCAGCTGGGCGGGGCGGAGCCCGGTGCGCTCGCCCACTGCGCCGAGGCGGCGGCGGCGGCCGGCTACGACGAGGTCAACCTCAACGTCGGCTGCCCCAGCGACCGGGTGCAAAACGCCCGCTTCGGCGCCTGTCTGATGGCCGAGCCGGCGCTGGTCGGGGGCTGCGTCGCCGCCATGGCCGCGGCCTCCGGCCTGCCGGTCACGGTCAAGACTCGCATCGGCATCGACGAGCGGGACTCCTACGCGGAGCTGAAGGCCTTCGTCGAGACCGTGGCGGCGGCCGGCTGCCGCAGCTTCACCGTGCACGCCCGCAAGGCTTGGCTCCAGGGTCTCAGCCCCAAGCAGAACCGCGAACTGCCGCCGCTCGACTACGACCGCGTCTATCGCCTGAAAGAGGACCTCCCGGCGCTCGAAATCGTCATCAACGGCGGCGTGCAGTCCCTGGACGAGGCGGCGGAGCACCTCGAACGCGTCGACGGCGTGATGATCGGCCGCGCGGCCTACCAGAACCCTTACGTCCTGGCCGAGGCGGACCACCGCCTGTTCGGCGAAGACCGGCCGCCACCCGGCCGCGAGGCGATCGTGCGCGCGCTCCTACCCTACGCCGCCGAACAGTGCGCCAAGGGCGTGCCGGTCAAGTCGATCGCCCGGCACATCCTGGGCCTGTTCAACGGCCTGCCCGGCGCCCGCGCGTGGCGCCGCCACCTGAGCGAGGCCGCCCACCGCCCCGGCGCCGGCCCCCAGGTGATCGAGGCGGCGCTGGAGAAGTTGCTGGAGCGGCTGGAGGCGCGCGGCGTGGCGGCGTGACGCGCCGCTACCGGTGCAGCGTGCCGTCCGGATAGAACGCGTTGAACACGAAGGCGAAGGTGACGTCGTAGGCGACGTCCTCCAGGCCAGCCGCCGACTTGCGCTGCGCCATGACGTTGCCGACATCGCGGCCGTCGGCGATCGCGCGGGTGTCGAGGGCCGAGTTCTGGCCGGCCTCCCAGGTGAGGATCAGCTCCCCGGCCTCGATCCGGCCCTTCGTCCGGAGGCTGTCGAGGGTCCAGGCCTCGTCGCCGATCTTGATGACGCGCGCCAGCGCCGGCAGGTCGTCCGGTAGCGCGCCCACCGGGAAATAAGGCCGCGTGCGGCTGTCGTAGCCCGTATAGGGGTTCATGCCATACGAACGCATGCCCGGGTTATTGGGCACCAGGACCTTGCCCTGGGGGTAGCGCGCGGCGAAGCGCTCCCAGGACTCCAGGCGCGCCGGGATGATCTTCAAGAGAGTCCCGGTGCGCTGGCCGACGATGGCCTCGCCCAGGAACTGCTGCCACCAGCTCTCGGTCGCCCGGTCGTACATGACCAGGTCGGAGTTGCGCAGCTTGCCGGTCGTGCCGAACTCGGTGGCTTGGCCGTCCACCCGGCGGTCGAAAACGATGGCCGAGTTGCATAAGGGGCAGTAGGTCACGGCCACCGGCACGCCGCCGACCACGTCGTTGACGATCTCGTGCCAGGTCAGGACACGCAGGGGATAGGCCCGGGCGTCGCCCTCGATGGCGAGGCCGATGACGGGCTCGGTGGGCGCGAGGTCGGGCGCCTGCGACACCGCCACGAAGGCCGGATCGTCGATCGAGGGAATCCCGTCCTTGGGTGGCCCGCCGCTCATGATGTCGTCGAGGCCCACGGAATGCTTCGAGAAGTCGGTGTCGGGCCACTCGTAGCGCCAGGCTTCGGGACCGGCCAGGGCGGCCGTTGCCGAGGTGAGCTGCAAAGCCAGGCAGGCAACGAAGACCGCCCCGACCGGAACCGGGACACGAGGGGTTGATGAAGATCGGTTCATGCCCCGAGCATCGCCCAGGGCGGCCTCGAAGGCCAGTCACAAGGGCTTGAGGACGCCGTGTGCCGCCGGGTGCGGTCGCGGGTTACTTGCGGTCGGTCTCGGCGGCCGGGGCGGCGGAGGCCAAGCCTCCAGGGACGTCCAGGGTCTCTTCCGTGGCCGGCCGCGGGCTGTGCTGGAGCAACCAGGCGAGGCCGCCCGCCGCGCCGAAGGCGAGCTGCAGCAGGCCGAAGAAGATCGAGACCAGGGCGGCGTCGCTGGTCGCGATGCCGAGCAGGCCGAGACCGACCACCATGCCACCCTCGCGGACCCCCCAGCCGGCGATCGAAACCGGCAGCGAGGCGGCCAGCAGGACCGCCGGCAGCACCGCCAGGGTGTCGAGCAGCGGGCTGGCGATGCCGATGGCGAGCGCGGTGAACCAGAGGGCCAGGCAGAGGAACAGATGGCCCAGCACCGACGCGCCGATCAGCTGGGCCAGAAGCGCCTTGTTGCGCCAGAGGGTCTCGACCTCAGCGGCTATGGTCTCCAGGTGGCGGCGCGGCGCCGCGAACGGCAGCCAGCCGGACAGGCGCAGCAGCAGGGGCGCGCCGGCGATGACCACGATGCCGCCAAGGGCGACCGTCATGGCGCTCCAAACCGGGACGCTCTCCGGGTGCCGCCAGACGAGGCCGAGCGCGCCGATCAGGGTCAGCAGCAGCAGGCCGAGCAGGCCGAGCAAGCGGTCGATGATGACCGAGCGCACCGCCGCGCCCAGGGGCCGGCCCCGCCGGCGCAGCAGCCACATGCGCATGCCGTCTCCGCCGACGGTCGACGGCAGGACCTGGTTGAAGAACAGGCTGATCACGACCACACCCACCAGCCGCCAGGGCGCCACGGCATGGTCGATCGCGCCCAGGATCTTCTCCCAGCGCCAAGTGACAATGACGACGCTCTGCAGCCCGATCATGCCTGCGGCGGCCATCAGCGGCCAAAGCGACAGCTCGGCCAGCCGCGCCGTCACCTGCGCCAGCGCCACCTCACGCAGCACGAAGTACAGCAGCAGTCCGGTGACCGCGACCTTGGCGCTTACGACCAGGGGTGTCTTGGACATCAAATCGGGTCCGTTGTGTCGGCGTTCCGCAGCATTAGCGCGCCTGCTCTAATATCAGATTAATGGCGGGTCTACCCGTTCGAATTTCACCTCGGCCCGGTCGAGCCAAGGCGCAAGCGCTTCCAGCACGTCCTCCAGGACGTCCGATCGTGCCGTGGCGTAGGCTTCGGCTGCCCGTCCCATGGACGCCCGGGCCCCAGCGTCGGCCAGCAGCCGGCCGACCTCCGCGGCCAGCTCCTCGTCGTCCCGGACCTGTCCGAGGGCGCCGACTGCCTTCATCTCCTCGGCGATCTGCGCGAAGTTGCTGGTGTCCGGCCCCGACAGGATCGCCGCGCCCAGCCTGGCGGGCTCGATCAGGTTCTGCCCACCCTTGGCCGACAGCGAACCACCAACGAAGACGACCTCGGCCAGGCGGTACCAGAGGCCCAGCTCGCCCATGGTGTCGGCGAGGTAGATCCCGGTCTCGGGGCCGATCCTCCCGCCGCGGCTGCGCAGCTCTGCGCGGAGCCCCGAGGCGGCCAGGGCCTCGGCGATCTGCGGCGCCCGTTCGGGGTGTCGCGGCACGATCACCGTGACCAGGCCCGGCGTTTCGGTCGCCAGCGCCCCGTGCACCCGGGCCGCGACCTCCTCCTCGCCCGGATGGGTCGAGGCGGCCAGCCAGCAGGGCCGCCCGGCCAAGTCCCGGGTGAGTGCGGCCAGCTCGTCCATTTCGGCGGCCGGGTCGGCGGCCGCGAATTTCAGATTGCCGAGACAGTGCGGCACGGCGGCGCCCAGCGCCTGCAAGCGTTCGCGGTCCCGGGGCGATTGGGCGAGGACCAGCGAAAAGCCGCCGAGCAGGCGCCGGATCAGGGGCCGGAATCGGCCCCAGGCGCGATAGGAGCTCGCCGACATGCGGCCGTTCACCAGGACCAGCTCGACCCCGCGCCGGGCCGCCGCGCGCAGCAGGTTGGGCCAAAGCTCCGATTCGAGGATCAGGGCGAGATCCGGCCTCCAGTGCGCGAGAAACCCATCGACCGCTGCGGGAAGGTCGACCGGGGCGTATTGATGGATCACGCCCTCGGGCAGCCGCGCGGCCATGAGGCCGGCCGAGGTGACCGTCCCCGTGGTCAGCAGCAGGGTGAGGCCCGGCCGCTCGGCGCGCAGGCGTTCGATCAGCGCCAGGCAGGACAGCGCTTCGCCCACGCTGGCCGCATGCAGCCAGACGAGCGATCCGGCGGGCCGCGCGCGGTCCGTGCGGCCGAGCCGCTCGGCGAGACGCTCCGGATCCTCCCGTCCGCGCCGCGCGCGCCGGCGCAGGTGGGCCCGCACCAGGGGCGCGCCCGCCCGGCCGGCCAGGCGGTAAAGACCCAATGCACAGTCAGCGATGACGTTCTGCAACATGCCTCGCGCTTCCGGCGGACCGTCAGTCCCGTGCCGCCCGGCGTCCGGGCTGCGGTCCGCAAGGTGGTGCCTATGTAGCCGTGCCTCGGCCCCGAGTCGATGGTATCGCCGGCCACCGGTGCATCAACCATCTCGACAATGGCCGGCGGGTGACGTTGTGGGCGGGAATTGATTTTATCTCGGGGGATGCAGGCCGGCGCTCGCTCGCGTTGACAATCGCACCGCGTGCTGGCTTCAATGCTTTGGAATGAACGAAAAACGGTCCGGGAAGGCCCGAGTAATTCTTCTCAGGCCGGAATTGAACGGGACAGAGGAGAGAGCAAATGCACAAGAGTCTGGGGAGGCGCATTTCGCGCCGCGGCTTCCTTGCCGGGACCGGCGCTGCCGCCGTCGGGGTAACCTTCGCGCCCAAGGTCGGTTGGGGCGTCGAGGAACCGAAGCTGAACTTCTACAACTGGGACACCTACATCGGCGAGACGACGCTCGGCGACTTCAGTAAAGCCGCCGGGATCGAAGTCAAGATGGACCTCTACGCCGACAACGACGAGCTCTTCGCCAAGCTCAAGGAGGGCAACCCCGGTTACGACGTGATCGTGCCGACCAACGACTACGTCGAGCGCATGCGGACGGCCAAGATGTTGCTGCCGATCAACCGCGCCTTGATCACGAACTTCAAGAACATCGATTCCGCCTTCCAGGATGCCGAGTTCGATCCGGGCCGCAAGCATTCCATGCCCTACATGTGGGGCACGCAGGGCATCGGCTATCGGAAGTCGGCGGTGAGCTCGACGCCCGACAGCTGGAAGGTTCTGCTCGACTCGGACGAGTACTCCGGGCGCATCGCGCTGCTGAGCGAAGGCATCATCGAGGCAGCACTCAAGTACCTCGGCTATTCATACAATTCGACCGATCGGGCCGAGATCAAGCAGGCCGAGGACCTGCTGATCAGGCAGAAGCCTCACATCAAGGTCTTCGCCGAGGACAACGGCCAGGACCTCCTGCTGTCAGGCGAGGTCGACTTGGCCATGGAGTGGAACGGCGACATCCTCCAGGTCATGGAGGAGGACGACGACATCTCCTACGTCGTGCCCAAGGAAGGCAGCAACGTGTGGCAGGACTGCCTGTGCATACCGACCGGCGCGCCGCATCCGGAGAACGCCCACAAGTTCATCAATTTCATCTTGGATGCCAAGGCGGGCGCCGCGATCGCCGACTTCATCTACTACGCCACGCCGAACAATGCGGCCCGGGCGCTGCTCGGGGACGACTACAACAAGAATCCGGCAATCTTCCCGACCGCCGAAACCCTGGCGCGTTGCGAGCCCAGCCTCTATCTCGGTGAGGAGGTCGAGCGAATTCGCGAGGAGTCTCTGACGAGAATCTTTGCCGCCTGATCGCAGTGACTTCGAAGGGCGGCCCGCGATACGTGGGGGCCGTCCTTTTTCTGCGGTGCACCTGAGCATGTCCTTCGCCCCCGCGGAACCCGCCCATGGAAAGCTGGCGTAAGAACCCGGTCGTCTTCTGGCTGCTGAACTTGGGGCCGGCCTTCTGGCTGTTCGTCTTCTTCATCGTGCCGCTGACGATCGTCTGGGTGGTCTCGTTCGGCGAGAAGCGGGGCATCGTCGACATCGAGATCACCTGGACCCTTGCCAACTATGTCCGCGCCGTCGAGCCGCTCTATCTCGAGATCTTCTGGAAATCCATCGTCATGGCGGGAATCGCGACTCTGGCCTGCCTGATCGTGGGCTATCCCGTGGCCTTCGCGATCGCCTTTGCGCCGGAGCGCCTGAAGGCGATCCTACTGATCGCCGTCGTGCTGCCGTTCTGGATCAACGCGCTGATCCGTACCTATGCGCTGATCGCGGTGTTCCGCTCGCGCGGCTCCATCAACTTTGGCCTCGAGTGGCTGTGGGAGCAGGCCAACGGGCTGCTCGGCCTGATCGGGCTCGGCGAGCTGGCGCTGCTGGGCGAGAAATTCGCGCCGCTGCCGCTGCTGTACAACAACACCGCGGTGACGCTCGGCATCGTCTATGCGTTCTTCCCCTTCATGGTGCTGCCGCTCTACGCCAACATCGAGAAGATCGACCGCTCGTACATCGAGGCGAGCCTGGATCTGGGCGCCGGGCAATGGCGGACCTTCTTCTCGGTCATCTTCCCGCTCACCTGGCACGGCGTCATGTCGGGCGTGATCATCGTCTTCGTTCCCGCCCTCGGCGCGTTCTTCATTCCCGACCTGTTGGGCGGGACCGACAGCCAGCTGATCGGCAACGTCATAGAGCGCCAGTTCAAGTCGGCCAACGACTGGCCGTTCGGCGGGGCGCTGTCGTTCCTGCTCATGTACCTGACCTTCGGCGCCCTGGCGCTGCGTGCTGCCGTGTCGGGCCGCAAGCAGGGGCTCGAGGCATGAGCGCGGGGCAGGGCGCCGGGCCGGCCGGCGGCGGCAAATGGACTGTGTTGCGCCGCCGCGAGGCCGTCGGGCCGCTCGAATACACGCGCCGCTGGTGGATGCGCCTGACGGTCGGCGCGACCTTCCTCATGCTCTACGCGCCGATCATTCTGCTGGTCGTCTACAGCTTCAACGACAGCCGGCGCAACATCGTCTGGCGCGGCTTCACCTTCAAGTACTACGAGAAGGCCTGGAACAACGAGAGCCTGATCGAGGCCTTCGTGAACAGCCTCGCCATCGCGGTAGTCAATACCTTGGTCGCCACCATCCTCGGCGTGCTCGTCGCCATCGCCCTATGGCGCTTCCGCTTTCCCGGCAAGGCCGCCTACGAGGGCTTCATGATGCTGCCCATCGTGATCCCGGAGATCTGCATGGGCGTGGCCATGATGGCGTTCTTCGCGCGCGTCGGCTGGCCGACGGGCCTGCCGTGGCCGCTGACGCTCTCGAACATCATGATCGCGCACATCGCCTTTTCCTTTCCCTTTGTCGCCGTGACCGTGCGCGGCCGCCTGGTCGGGTTTAACCGCGAACTCGAGGACGCGTCGAAGGACCTGGGCGCCAGCGAATGGCAGACCATGCGCTACATCGTCCTTCCCTATCTACGGCCGGGCATCATCGCCGGCGCCCTGATCGCCTTCACTCTGTCGCTGGACGATTTCGTAATAACCTTCTTCACCGCCGGGCCGAACAGCGTCACCCTGCCGGTGAAGATCTTTTCCATGGTGCGGTTCTCGGTGACCCCGGAAGTCAACGCCGCCTCGACCGTGCTGATCGTGATCACCGTGATTGCCACAGTGCTGGCCATGCGGTTCCAGTCGCCGTCCCGCCGCGCCGGCGGAGAGGAAGGCTAGAAGAGATGGCCGAAGGCCTGCCAATCATACGCATCAAGGAGGTCACCAAGCGCTTCGGCCAGACGGTGACGGCCGTGGACGACGTCTCGCTCGACATACGCGAGGGCGAGTTCTTCGCCCTGCTCGGGCCCTCGGGCTGCGGCAAGACCACGCTGCTGCGCATGATCGCCGGCTTCGAGACCCCGAGCGAAGGGCAGATCCTGATCGACGGCCAGGATATGTCCAAGGTGCCGCCCAACCGCCGGCCGATCAACATGGTCTTCCAGTCCTACGCCGTCTTCCCGCACATGACCGTGGCTGACAACGTGGGCTACGGCTTGAAGGTGACCAACGTGCCGAAAGCCGAGATCCGCGAGCGCGCGGAAGAGGCCCTCGAGCTGGTCAAGCTGGGCGGCCTCGGCGGGCGCAAGCCGGACCAGCTCTCCGGCGGCCAGCGCCAGCGCGTGGCCCTGGCCCGCGCGCTGGTCAAGCGGCCCAAGGTGCTGCTGCTCGACGAGCCGCTGTCGGCGCTGGACGCAAAGCTGCGCGAGGCCATGCAGCTCGAGCTCGTGCGCCTGCAGCACGCCGTCGGCATCACCTTCGTGATCGTGACCCACGACCAGAACGAGGCGCTCTCCATGGCCAACCGGATCGCTGTGATGGAGCACGGCAAGGTCCGTCAGCTGGCCCCGCCGTCGGAGCTCTACGAGTTCCCGAACTGCCGTTTCGTCGCCGATTTCATCGGCAAGATGAACCTTTTCGAGGGCCGCGTGGCCGGCGTCAGCGGCGAGGAGGTGCTGGTCGAGGTCCAGGGCCTGGGCCGCTTTTCCCTGCCGGGCGAGGGCGAGGCCAGCGGCGAGGTGGGCATCGCCGTGCGGCCGGAAAAGGTACGCCTGCGCCGCGAAAAGCCCGACGAGGACATGGTGGCGGTTCACGGCAAGGTCAGCGAGGTGGCCTATTACGGCGGCAGCTCCTTCGTGTACGTCACCGACGACACCGGGCGAACGATCTCCGTCAACCAGCAGAACGAGGCGCGTACGGCCGAACCGGGCGTAACGATCGGCGACGAGCTGTGGTGTGCGTGGAAACCACGCGACAGTCTCCTATTAAGAGCTTGAATCGAACGGCCAGACCGGCCACAAATTTATCACGAGCCCGATCCGGTGATTTGCGGCTATGCCTGTACCTCCATGCGGTCGGATGTCTTGAGCCGCTCGCCCTCGCCGCAGGCCGCGATCGACGTTAACATAACGTTAATCCGTTCGGCGGGACCATGTGGCGAGAGCAGCGAAGATGAAAAATCGGAACCGAAGAATGGTCCGCCCGCTTGGAATTTTGGGACTGGGGCTCCTGGTCCTGCAGGGGTGTGCCGAGTTGAGCGACTGGGCGGCCGCCTTGGGAGGGCCCGCACCGCCCGTCCCGGCCCGCAAGCCGGAGGTCGCGGAGCCCGCGGCCAAAAGCGAAGCGGCTGCCAAGGAGCGGCAGGCCGCGGCGACACCAGCGACCGAGGGCGAAAAGAAGCAGCCGGCGGTCGGGGATCTGGTGGGGCTCGATTTCGCCGCGGTGCGTTTGATGCTGGGCGCGCCGGCGCTGGAAGAAATTCAGCCGCCGGCAACGGTTTGGGCCTATAATGGCAGTGGTTGCGTGCTGAGTGTTTTTTTCTATCCGCACGTCGACGGCGGGAATTTTCGGGCCCTGACCTACGACGTGAAAGGGGCAGAGCAGACGTCGGACCTGTCCCAGCGCTGTTTCGCCGAGTTGCTGTACGACGAGAGTAAAGCGGGAACCAATTAAGTCATGTCGCTTCACCCAACCGTTCTCGATACCGACTACAAGCGCGTTGCCATTGTCGATGACGACGATTTGTTTCGGGAATCCTTGGGTCTCAACCTGGCCGAGGAAGGCTTTGAAGTCGTCGACTTCCCGGACGGCGAGTCGGCGCTCGAGTACTTCCAGTCCGGCGAGACGGCCGATGCGGTGCTGCTCGACTGGCGGATGCCAGGGATCGACGGCCTCGGCGTGCTCCAGGCGCTGCGCGAGGCGCGGATCGAAACGCCCGTCGTCTTCCTGACCATGCTCGGCGAGGAGATCTACGAGGAGGCGGCGCTCAAATGGGGCGCGGTGGATTTCATCGACAAGTCGCGGCGCCTGTCGATCATCCTGAAGCGCCTCAAGCTGATCACCGACGGGCCCAAGGTCCAGGGCGGTGGAGAACTCGAAGGATCGGACTCGCCGGTCCTGCGCAATGGCCCGCTCGAGCTGCGCATCGACATAAAGCGCGCCTTCTGGGACGGCCAGCAGGTCGATCTCACGCTGACCGAATTCGCCATCGTCCATTATATGATTTTGCGACCGGGCGCCGATGTCACCTACCGGCAGATCTACGATCTCGTGCGCGGCAAGGACTTCGTTGCCGGCTATGGGCCCGACGGCTTCCGCTCGAACGTGCGCTCCTTCATCAAGCGCATCCGCAAGAAGTTCCGCGATGTCGACCCGAATTTCGACCACGTCGAAAACTACCCCGGCTTCGGCTATCGCTGGCGCGACGAGGGCGGGGGCGAAAGCGGGGGCTGGGCGTGACCGCTCAGGACTACCCCCCGGCGTTGTCCGGCCTGCCCCGAAAGCAAACCAGGGGTCTCTATCGGCCGCTGCGCTCGCTGATCAGCAAGATCCTGCTGCTACTCGTGGTTTTCATCGCCGTCCCGGTCTTCCTGTACAACGAGTTCCGCGAGGCCGACCTGGCACAGCAAAGCCTCCTGTTGAAGAGCGTCCGCGAGCAGGGCCGTCTGATGGCCGAGAGCCTGCGCCCGTTGCTGGAGCAAGAGGGCGCCTCGCCGCTGCTCGCTTTGCCCAAGGAGGTCAAGCGCCTGGCTACGCCCAGCACCGAGGTCAAGGTGCTGTATCGGCCCACGGACCAGAGCGGCGCCGAGGGTTTCTTCTTCATCGCCGCCGAGCCGGCGGTGCCGCCGGCCTTTCTCGAACGCGAGCGCGAGGCCCTGATCGAGCGCGGCGTGCTCGGGAACCTGGTGAGCACCTGCGCGGCCGAGCCGATCGCGCTGCGCCATGTCAATGCCGGCGGCGCGGAGGAGCTGCTCACCTCGATCACGCCGATTTCCACCGACAGCGGCTGCTGGATGGTGATCACCGCCCACAGCAGCGGCGCCTTCCTCGGTACCTCGATCGGTCAGCCCTACTGGAAAACGCTCGAGATACGCCTCGCGGCCATCATCTACCTGGGCATGGCGGCCCTCACCATAGGCGTGTTCGTCAGCATATGGCGCAGCCTCACGCGGTTCCGGAACCTGGCCCGCGACATCCGCAAGGGCATCGCGCCGCATACCAAGTTCGAGCAGCAGAACCTCGTGCCGGAACTGGCGCCGGTGGCCCAGGAATTCGACCGAATGACCATGGCGATGCGCGGTTCGGCCGAGGGGATGCGGCGTGCCGCGGAGGACAACGCTCACGCCTTCAAGACGCCGATCGCCATCATACGCCAGTCGCTGGAACCGCTGCGCCGTATCGTGCCGTCGGAGAGCGGCCGCGGCCTACGTGCACTCGACGTGCTCGAGGAATCGGTCGATCGCCTTGATCGTCTCGTGACGAGCGCCCGCCACCTGGACGAGGTCGCCGCCGAGTTGATCGATCGGCCGCGGCACAATGTCGATCTGTCGCGCCTGGTCGGTCGCATGCTGGATGCCTATGCCGACAGCTTCGCGGGCCGGCAGGTGCGGCTCGACGCCAGGCTTCAAACCAACGTCGTCGTCAGTGCCGACGAGGAATTGCTGGAGGTGGTGTTCGAAAACGTGATCGACAACGCCTTGAGCGTCTCGCCGCCCTATGGCGCGGTCAATATCGAACTCACCGCCCGCCACAAGCGCGCGGAACTCGCCGTGCGCGACCAGGGTCCCGGCGTGCCGGCGCCCCACCTGAACAGGATCTTCGAGCGCTACGTGTCGTTGCGCGGCGCCTTCGATTCACCACTTGTCGTCGGGGGGCAACAGGGCGCCGTGGAGCCGGCCAACGAGGCGAGCGAGCACCTCGGTATCGGCCTGTGGATCGTGCGCCGCAACCTGGAGGCCGTGGGCGGTTCGGTCTGGGCCGAGAACCGGCAGCAGGGCGGGCTGTCCCTGGTCATGGACCTGCCGCTGGCCGCCTGACGACGGGAGGCCGCTGGCGGGAGCGGTCACAACTTTGACGCAACACGCCGCCGCCCCTTCGAGCTAATCTCTGCACACATCTCCGGTGGGGGGGTGCCAAGTCGGCGTCCTTGCCATCAGCGCGGCGGTAACCTATCGGGGGACCGTTTCGATGTTGGCCAGGGTGAACGGGGTTCAAGCGTAGCGAACTCTCCGGATTGGTGCCTTCCCGACCTCCCTACGGATCGACCGGACCTCCCCCAGGTCCGGTCGATCATTTTTTTGGTCAACCCACCACCCCTTGGAAGCCACCGAACGTTCCAGCCGCGGATAGAGCAGGCCGCGGCTCGCGGCCCGTGCGGATATATCAACAGCCCTGTCATGCCGAAAAAGCAAGGCGAAGGCCATGCGACAAGCCGGCCGGTTTCGGGTAACATGCGGCGGGGCCGCTGGGGGTAAGGGGGCTCCGGTGAGACGAGGGGAGGGCGCATGGAGATCCGACATCCCTATCTGCTGTTCTTGGGCGACGCGCCGGACCAGCTGAGCGCCAAGACCGCCCAGGGCGTCGCCCAATGGCGGCCGGACTGGTGCCTGGGGCAGCTGCGCCTGCCCGGCTGCCAGGCGGACCTCGGGCTGAAGGACATGACCTTGGACGAGGCCGTGGCGGCCGGCGCCAGGACCTTGGTGGTCGGCGTCGCCAACCGGGGCGGCGTGATCGCGGAAAGCTGGATCGGAGCGCTGGAGCGCGCGCTCGCGCTCGGCCTGGACCTGGCCTCGGGGTTGCACAGCAAGCTGGCCGACGTGCCGGGCCTGGCCGCCGGGGCGACCAGCAACGGCGCGCGACTGTTCGACGTGCGACATCCGAGCGAAAGGTTCCCAGTGGCCAACGGCGCGAAGCGGCCGGGCAAGCGCCTCCTGACCGTCGGCACCGACTGCGCGGTTGGCAAGATGTTCGCGGCGCTGGCGCTGGAGAAGGAGATGCAGGCTCGTGGCATGAAGGCCGACTTCCGCGCCACCGGGCAGACCGGCATCCTGATTGCCGGCAACGGGGTCTCGGTCGATGCGGTGGTCGCCGACTTCATCTCCGGCGCCACCGAGTGGCTGACCCCGGCCAACGACGACGACCACTGGGATGTGGTCGAGGGCCAGGGCTCGCTGTTCCACGCGTCTTTCGCCGGGGTCTCGATGGGCCTGATCCATGGCAGCCAGCCCGACGCCCTCGTGCTCTGCCACGAGCCGACCCGCAGTCACATGCGCGGCCTGCCGGACTATCCCCTGCCGTCGCTCGAGGCCTGCCTGGAGGCGAACTTGGCCGCCGCGCGCCTGACCAACCCGGCGGTCGTCAGCGTCGGCATCGCGGTCAACACCTCGCGCATGGCGCCCGGGGACGCCGCGGCCTATCTGGCCGAGACCGGCGCGCGCCTCGGCCTGCCCGCCGTCGACCCGGTCAGGGACGGCGTCGCGCCCATCGTCGACCGGCTATGACCGAGCTTGCCGTCAGAGCCGAGACCTGGCCGCTTCGCGGCAGCTTCACGATCTCGCGCGGCAGCAGGACGGCGGCCGAGGTGATCGTGGTGGAGCTGGCAGTTGGTGGCGCGCGGGGCCGCGGCGAATGCGTGCCCTATGCCCGCTACGGCGAGACCGTGGAGGGCGTCGTCCAGGTGATCGAGGGGCTACGCGGGCCGCTGTCGGGCGGTCTCGACCGCACCGGCCTGCAGAGCGTGCTGCCCGCCGGGGCCGCCCGCAACGCGGTCGACTGTGCCTTCTGGGACCTGGAGGCCAAGCAGGCCGGCCACAGGGTCTGGGAGCTGCTCGGCCAGGCCGCGCCCGGACCGGTGACGACCGCCTACACCCTGTCGCTCGACACGGCGGAGGCCATGGCCCGCGCGGCGGCCGAGAACGCCTGGCGCCCGCTCCTGAAGCTTAAGCTTGCGGGACCCGAGGACCTGGCCCGGGTCGAGGCCGTGCGCGAGGCCGCGCCGGAGACCCGCCTGGTGGTCGACGCCAACGAGGGCTGGGCGCCGGGGCTCTACGCCGAGCTGGCGCCGCACCTCGCCGTGCTCGGCGTCGAGGTGATCGAGCAGCCGCTGCCCGCCGGCCACGACGCGGCGCTTGCCACCATGCAGCGCCCGGTCGCGGTCGCGGCCGACGAATCCTGCCACGACACGGCCTCGCTGGCCGGGCTCGCCGGGCGCTACGACATGGTCAACATCAAGTTGGACAAGACCGGCGGCCTGACCGAGGCGCTCCGCCTCAAGGCCGCGGCCCAGGCCGAGGGCTACGGCGTCATGGTCGGCTGCATGTTGGCGACCTCGCTGGCCATGGCCCCGGCCTTCCTGGTCGCCCGGGACGCCCAAATCGTCGACCTCGACGGCCCCCTGCTGCTCGAACGCGACCGGCCCGAGGGCCTCGCCTTCGAGGGCAGCCTGATCCACCCGCCCGAAGCAAACCTGTGGGGATGACATGACCCTGGATCCGTCCCGGGACCCGACTGTGGCCGCAGAGCGGCCGACCTTCGTAACCCATCTCGAATGCTCGATGACCGGCCGGGCCTACGAGGCCGATCAGGTTCACGGCCTGTCCGAAGCCGGCAAGCCGCTCCTGGTGCGCTACGACCTGGAGGCGCTCGCCAAGGCCGTGAACAAGGCGGCCTTGGCCGAACGGCCCGGCGGCTTCTGGCGCTTCCGGGAGTTCCTGCCGCTGCGCAAGGCCGAGAACGTGATCAGCCTGGGTGAGGTCACGACCCCGATCGTCCGCTTGCCGCGCCTCGAGCCTGCTAACGGGGGCGGGGCGCTCTTCGTCAAGGACGAGGGGCGCCTGCCGACCGGCTCGTTCAAGGCGCGCGGCCTGGCGCTCGCGGTCGCCATGGCCAAGGAGCTGGGCCTCGAGCACTTGGCCATGCCGACCGCCGGCAACGCCGGCGCGGCCATGGCGGCCTACGCCAAGCGCGCGGGTCTACGCAGCACGATCTTCTGCCCCGACGACGCGCCCGCCGTCGCGGTCTCGGAGATGGCGATCCAGGGCGCCGCGGTCTACCGTGTCAACGGCCTGATCAACGACTGCGGCAAGTTGGTGGGCGAGGGCAAGGCGGCGACCGGCTGGTTCGATCTCTCGACCCTCAAGGAGCCCTACCGCATCGAGGGCAAGAAGACCATGGGCCTGGAGTTGGCCGAGCAGTTCGGCTGGGATCTGCCCGACGTGATCTTCTACCCGACCGGCGGCGGCACCGGCCTGATCGGCATGTGGAAGGCCTTCGCGGAGCTGGAGGCGATCGGCTGGATCGGGTCCAAGCGCCCGCGCATGGTGGCGGTCCAGTCGACCGGCTGCGCGCCCATCGTCAAGGCCTTCGAAGAAGGCGAGGAGCACGCGCCGCTGTGGCCAGACGCGCATACCATCGCCGCTGGCATCCGCGTGCCGATCGCGGTCGGCGACTTCCTGATCCTGCGCGCGGTGCGCGAAAGCGGCGGCTTCGCGGTCGCCGTCACGGACGAGGCGATCCTGGCCGGCGTCGACGAGGTCGCCAAGACCGAGGGCCTGCTGCTCTGCCCCGAGGGCGCGGCGACCTACGCGGCCTACAAGCAGGCGCTTGCCGAGGGCCGGGTCCAGCCGCGGGACCGCTGCGTGCTCTACAACTGCGCCACCGGCCTCAAGTACCCCCTGCCCGAGGTCGACAGCGGCCTCGACCGCCACGCCGAGATCGACTACGCGGCGCTTTAGGGGGCGCCGAGAGGGTAAGCAACCATGACCGACATGCCGCGCCTCTACCCGGATCCGGTCCCGGCGATCCATCCGTTGCCGGAATATCAGGCGGACGGCCAGGTCGCCCGGTGGTACGGCGAGGTCAAGGCGGTGCTTCAGGTGCCCTGGATGGGCGTCGTGACCATGGCCTACGCCCACTATCCGACGTTCTTCGGCGAGCTGTGGCGCGGCTTGAAGCCCCTGTTGGCGAGCGCGCCCTTCGTCGAGGCGTTCCAGGAAAACCGCGCATACATCGAGGCGGCGGTGGCGGAGCTCGACTCGCCGCCGATCGTCGGACGGCTCGCCGCGCTCGGCTATGCGCCGCGCGAAGTCGAGGGGATAAAGGCCGCTGTCGAGGTGTTCTCCCACGGCAACCATCCCTATGCGCTGATCGCGACGGTCGCGCGCCTCTTGATGGAGGGCGGCGAGATGGCCGGTGTTGGCGAGGCGCCGGCCCACGAGGGACGGCACGCGCCCGAGGTCTCGGTGCCCTTCGTGCTGATGGAGGCGCACCACGCCGACGTGCCGACCCGGGCAGTCTACGACGAAGTCAAGCGGACGCTCGGCCTGCCCTTCGTCAATACCGACTACCGGGCCTTCGCCCGCTGGCCCAGCTACTTCGCCTTGGCCTGGGCGGACCTACAGCCGCACGCCGGAAGCCCGGCGCACGAGGCGCTCTGTCGGACCTATCACGAGCGCATGGTCGAAGCGGCGCGGGACGCCATGCCGAACCCGGGCGGGCTGAGCCCAGCGGCCCTGCGCGAAGCGGCCGCGGCCGACGCGCCGCTCGAGCAGGTGCTTGCCGTGTGCCGGCTGTTCCAGTGGCTGCTGCCCGGCCTCGTCATCAACGTCGCGTTCTTCCGCCACCAGCTCCTGCGGGCGTGATGCCGGCCGGCCTTGCGGCGTCGCGATTCCCGCTGGGGCCGTTCGGTCTAAGCCTTGCCCGGACTCCGCGCCTTTCGGCCGAGCCCGATCTTCTTGGCCAGTTCGCTGCGCGTCTTGGCGTACTTGGGCGCGACCATCGGATAGTCCGAGGGCAGAGACCACTTGGTCCGGTACTCGTCGGGCGACAAGCCGAAGGACGTCCTGAGGTGGCGCTTGAGCATCTTCAGCTTCTTTCCGTCCTCGAGACAGACGATGTAGTCGGGCCTGACGGACTTCTTGACCGGCACCGCCGGCTCGGGCCGTTCCGGGGCCACCTCGCCCGGGTTCATCAGGGCCTCGTGCACGGTCCTGATGAGTTGCGGAAGCTCACTGGGCGGCAGGTTATTATTGGCCACGTAGGCCGACACTATCTTCGAAATCAACCTAAACGACGAATTATCGTTGCTGCCCTCAAACATACCCTTCTCCCCGTCCAGTATCATTGAACTGGGGCATTATAAATTGTCGGAGATACTTTTATCAAGACAGATTTAGACGGCAGGAATTCATAACCATTCATACAATCAAATCATCATGGTCTCGCTATAAAATAGCCGGCTATGCGAACACGGCCAATATTTCGTCGATGCAGGAGCAACCCTCGACCAGCGGCCTTCCTTCCCAATCAAAAACGTAGTAGCCGCGCCGGTCTCTTCCGAACCCGAACAGGATGACTTCGTTATCCGGGTTCAGGATGGCGGCCATCCGCTCACCGTCGTCCATGATCGCCGGGACGCACGCGCCGCCGAGCCTCTGCGCGCTCAGTTTGTAGCTGAGCGCGGTCAGAACGGAAACGTCGGTCTCGGAAAGACCCTTGCGGTTGAGCGTGACAACGGACACGAGAAGCTGAGACTCCAAGTTCGAAAACGGT
Source organism: uncultured Kiloniellales bacterium (assembly GCA_947258885.1). Lineage (GTDB taxonomy): Bacteria > Pseudomonadota > Alphaproteobacteria > Kiloniellales > JAKSDN01 > CAMYKD01. Next base: position 52,389 of record CAMYKD010000033.1, read on the forward strand.
CGACCCAAATCTCTAGCAGACCAAGGTAACCAAGCCGTAAACCGCGGGATCGATTCGACGCCGCTCGCCGATTCCGATGGCGGTTTCCGAACCACGTTAACCATGATCGCAAGCGGATCCGAAAACCCGTCGCCTATCCTCGTGGGCGCTCGAGACGTACCCTCCGGGCGATCGTCGCGCCGTCCCCGCTTGCCCCCGTCCCGCGGGCGTTCCATGATGGCGCCATGACCGACGATCAGGATCTCTGGCAGGCCGTCGACGACCACGTCGTGCGCTACGGCGGCAGCTTCGCGCCCTATTTCGTGGAACGCGCGCGGGGCTCCTACATCTACGCCCGCGACGGCCGCGCGATCCTCGATTTCACCTCCGGCCAGATGTGCGCGACCCTCGGCCACAACCATCCCGACGTGCTGGCCGCCATGCGCCGGGCCATGGAAGGCGCGCTGCACCTGTTCAGCGGTATGCTCTCCGAACCCGTCGTCGTGCTCTGCAAGCGCCTGGCCGGGCTGCTGCCCGACGGGCTCGACAAGGCGCTGCTGGTCAGCACCGGCAGCGAGTCCAACGAGGCGGCGCTGCGCATGGCCAAGCTGCACACCGGCGGCTTCGAAGTGGTCGGCTTTACCGGCTCGTGGCACGGCATGACGGCCGGCGTCTCGTCGAGCACCTACGCGGCCGGGCGCAAGGGCTATGGGCCGGCGGCGCCGGGCAGCATGGCGTTGCCGGCGCCCAACTGCTACCGCTGCCTGCTCGCCATGGAGCGCGCCTCCTGCGGCCTCGCCTGCCTCGAGCTGGGCTTTGACCTGTTGGACCGGCAGTCTGTCGGGGCCGGCGCCGCGGTCATCGTCGAGCCGATCCTCAGCGTCGGCGGCATCGTCGAGCTGCCGCCGGGCTACCTCCCCCAGCTCAAGGAGAAGTGTGCCGCGCGCGGCATGCTGCTGGTGCTCGACGAGGCGCAGACCGGGCTCGGCCGGGTCGGCGCCAATTTCGCCTTCGAGCAGCAGGGTACGGCGCCGGACATCCTGACCCTGTCGAAGACGCTCGGCGCCGGCCTGCCGCTGGCCGCCACGGTGACTAGCGCGGCGGTCGAGGCCGACTGCCACGAAAAGGGCTTCCTCTACTACACCTCGCACGTGTCCGACCCGCTGCCGGCCGAAATCGGCCTCGCCGTGCTCGACGTGCTGGCGCGCGAGCGCTTGGCCGAGCGGGCCGAGGAAATGGGCGCGCACCTGAGGGCCGGCCTCGAGGCCCTGCAGCAGCGCTACGAATGCATCGGCGACGTGCGCGGCCGCGGGCTCCTGCTCGGCATGGAGGTCGTCGCGGACCGGGCGCGGAAGACCCCGGCGCCCGAGCTGGGCGCCCGCGTCGCGCGGCGCTGCCTGGAGCTGGGCCTCTCCATGAACATCGCCCAGCTCCCGGGCCTGGGCGGTGTCTTCCGCATCGCCCCGCCGCTCACCGTCAGCCGCGACGAGCTCGACCAAGGCCTCGCGATCCTCGACGAGGCGCTGGCCGACTGCGCGGGGTGAGGCGCGGGGCGGGGGAGCAGGGCGAGGGGAGCAAGACGGCATGTCCGCACAGAAGCTCGGCAGCCACGAGGGCGGTGCGAATATCTACGGCGTCGGCATCGGCATCCTCAGCCTCGACAGCTCTTTTGCGAAGCCGCCCGGGCATATCAAGAACGCGCTGACCTTCGGCTTTCCGGTCTCCTACAAGGTCGTCGAGGGCGCAACGGTCAAGAAGCTGCTGAGGAACCCCGGGCCCGATCTGCTCGAGCCTTTTCTCCGCGCCGTGCGGGAGCTCGAACGCGAGGGCGTCCGGGCGATCACGGGGAGCTGCGGGTTTCTCGCGCTCTATCAGCGGGAGCTGGCGGATGCCGTCGACATCCCGGTCTTTATGTCGAGCCTCGTTCAACTGCCCCTGGTGCGGAGCCAATTGAAACGGGGCCAGAAGGTCGGCGTGCTGACGGCGAGCAAGGCGAGCCTGACGCCCGCCCACCTGGAGGCGGTCGGCGCCGGCAACGTCCCGGTCTGCATCGAGGGCATGGACGGCAGCGAGGAGTTCGACAGCGTCATCATCGAGGCCGAGCGCGACCGCATCGATTTCGACAAGCTCGAAGCGGAGATCGTCGCCGCCGCCGAACGGCTGGCAAGCGCGAACCCGGACATCGGCGCGCTGGTCCTGGAATGCACGGATATGTCGCCCTTCGCCGACGCCATCCAGCAGCGGGTGAAGCTCCCGGTCTTCGACCTGGTGACCTTGACCCAGATGGTCTACGCCGCCGTCACCCGCGCCCGCCACCCGCTCTTCGCGGCCGCCGCCCGCTGGAGCTAGGAATTTCAGGGACACAATACTTTTTAAGCATCGATGGTGAGCGCCTGACGTTACGAAAATCGTACTGTGTCACGGAATTACCCCAATTCGCAGGCCGACACCGACAATTCGAGAGCTGAACCGGAGGTCCGGGATGCCTCGCAGGCGGGCCGGCCCGGCCCCGCGGATCCGCCTTTCAGGGGAAATCCGACGAAGACGATACCAGCCGCGACCCACAGGAACAGGGCGACGAGCCAATAGTGCTGTATGTCGCCGTAAAGCTGCATCTTTGGATCCTGCAGCTCTTCGTACTCCGCCCTGGCGATGTAGCCCTGCAGGCGGAACAAGCCCCCGGGCTGCGAGGGCTGCCCGAGAGGCGTCGGCTGACCGAGCCGCCGCCAGACCGCCGGGTGCCGGTACCGCAGACGCGCCATGAACTGTCCCTGGGCCCACAACAGCACCAGAACGCCGACGAGTATCCCGAGCCCCCAGATCTTGAAAGCAATATCGGACATCGGCGCCTCACGAGCGATCTCACGAATTCGACGCCAAGTTTCGGGTCGCATCGATTTCTAAATCGTCAAGGGAGATCGAGATGCCGGGTCAAGTCTTGAATTATCAGTTTTGATGTCTGCGGTATACCGAAGCCGCAGGCGGAGAGCCGATGATTCGGGGCTTGACCCCGACCATGTGGCCCCGAGAATGCGTAGCCGCAGCTCGGCAAGGGTGGGCAACGGGATGACCTCAGGAGAGAATGCGCGATGGTGAAGGCGGTGGACATCCAGGCGGCGCTGGCCGCGCGGGCGGTTCTGCGCGGGCGCACGCCCGAAACGCCGAAAGAGGAGACCGCGGAGGCTTTTGCCACCTTGGCGGCTTTCAACGACGGGGGCGTGTTCGCGGGCAGCTTCGCGGGCGACACCGCCTGGGAGCGGCACGGGAAGGGCGACGAGCTGGTGCACATCCTCTCGGGGGCGACCACGCTCACCATTCTCGCCGAGGACGGCCCCCGGGTGTTGGAGATGAAGGCCGGCATGCTCGCGGTGGTGCCGCGGGGCTGCTGGCACCGATTCCAGGCCCCCGGCGGCGTGACCGTGCTGACCGCGACGCCGCAGCCCACGGATCACTCGACCGCCCAGGATCCGCGGCTGGAAGGGTGACCCCAAGCACCGTTGACCCCAGGCGCCCGCGGCGCCGGTTTGGCCCTATTTTCCCGATGGGTGGGAAGAAGATGCTGTCTGGGGTGTTTATCAATAGGTAATAGGTAGCAGCCTCTGGAAGCAGCTTTCGAGTCGGAGGGGGATATGGGGCCGTCGCTCGCCAGCGGCGGCCCCATCTTTCTTCACTCGGACAGAACGCACGGCCACGAGCCGAGGGCCCGGACGGGTCTGCGATCGGAAACCCCATCGAACCCGCCTGGACCGTCGGCAAACTCGAGCTTCTCGATATTCCGATTCCCTGGGGCACTCGGCGGCCGGACCGGTGTCCAAGGGTTCGGGCAACAGATCTGCTGGCTTGGCACGCGCCGCCAACCCCACGCTGGCTCACCGGCCGGGCATAGTGCCCCGGACAGCCCAGGACAATCCCGGACAGCCCGAGGGCCGGGTCTTGCGGCGCCCGGCGGCGGCCAATCGGGTCTGGTGAGTTTGCGGCAACCCCGTTGTGAACTCGCCGCCGCGCGCCGCCCTCGAGCGAAGCAGCGCTCGGCCTGGAAGGGAACCTGATCGCGCATGACGTGGTAGCAGGCACGTGGAAGCGCTCGACTCGCGGCTGGTAACGGATCGCGAAGTAGGCCGCCTCGACAAAGGCCCAGGCCAGGTGCTTTTGCCGCACTTGCGGTCGCCCTCGCCTGCCAGTGGTCAAATGAGCCATATGGCTTATCCCGTTCTTTCCGGTGCATTCAGATGTGGTGCTCGGCGCCAGCGGTGTGCCACAACGCAAAGACCTGATTTTGTTTGTATTTAGCGGTTCGACACGTGAAGACCGGTTGCCTTGCGCCTCGAAATGTTGATGCAACCGGAAGCAAGGGGATAAGCCCTTGAGTCAATATCAAGGACCTTTGGCAATGGAGACTGCCGCGCCCGGTCGGCGGTCAGGCAGGATGACAGGCCGAGGCTCTTTGATCCCGCCGACTCGCGCGCGGGCGCCATGCTTCCGAAGGGTCGGATGGCCCTGGAATCCAATGGCCGCATCGAAGTCCATCGGATGAAAATTGCAAATAACTATAATGTAATAATGATTAGCGACATTACAAAAATAATACTGTATCAAATATCTCACTGATCATTTACGTACAATTACATAGTCTTGACAAAATAGTACTTTGATCTATGCGCAGGAGCAGTATACTAGCAGAAAGCACCTATGATTTTTGTGGGTATACAACAGAGGGGACTTGAGATGTCGCCATCGGCAAGCTCCGGATTTCAGAACCGCCAGCTCGTGGCCTGTGCCCGTCGCTTCCTGGCAGACGAGAGCGGCGCTTCGCTGCCCCTGACCGCTGCCGTGCTGATACCGCTGCTGGGGTTCATCGGCCTCGGGACCGATGCCGCCCGGGGCTACCTGGTCAAGGCCCGGCTCGGCGACGCTCTGGACGCCGCGGTGCTGGCCGGTGCCCACGTGATGGACCTGGCGAATCTCCAGTCGGAGATACAGAAGTATTTCAACGCCAACTTCCCGCAGGGGTACATGGGCGCAACGGTGACTTTGAACGCGGCGGACTTGAGCGGTGCCGACGACGAGATCATCAACGTATCCGCATCGGCGTCGATGGACACCACGTTCATGCGGCTCTTTGGTTTCAACGCCTTGAACATCGGCACGGCGACGGAGGTGACGCGTCAGACCATCAGCATGGACGTCGTGCTGTCTATGGACATGTCCGGCTCTATGGGCTGGTCCGACGGCAGCGGCGGCACGCGCATCGCCGCGGCCCGGACGGCATCCCAAACCTTGGTCGAAATCCTGTTTGGCAACAACTCGGCAAACGACCTGCTCCTGATCGGGCTGGTGCCTTGGAACGGTGCGGTCAACGTGACCTTGAACGATACCATCTATGACCGCAGCATGGTCACGACGGAGCCGACCGCGAGCTTCATCAACCCCTGGACCGGCAATCCCCAGTCCGAGGTCTATCTCGCGGCCAACTCGCCGGTGCCCCTACTGCGCAAACCGCCCAGCGACTGGACCGGATGCATCTACGCCCGCTACCTCGACAACGCCACCGACGACGACGACGCGGATCACCTGATGGCCCCGGTGACCACGGCCGACGGGACCGAGTGGCTGGGATGGAGGGACAGCGGCAGGCGTTATGGGGACTGCCTCGCACATGGGATCACGCCCCTGACCAGCGACAGGTCCACCATCGACGACGCGATCGACGATCTGGTCAGCCCGGACGGGGTCACCGACATCGCCCAGGGCCTGGCCTGGGCCTGGCGCGTGGTCTCGCCGGGCGAGCCCTTCGACGACGCAGACCCCTTCCCCAAGGGCCTGCACGACCGGGCCATCGTCCTGCTCACCGACGGCGAACAATGGGGCGGGTACTACGATGGCTATAAGAGGGTCTTCGGGAGTGGTTCGGCCGCCGGCCCAAACGGCATGGACGACCGCCTGCGCGCGGTCGCGGCGAGCGCCAAGGCCGAGGGCATCAAGATCTACGTCATCCAGTTCTACTACAGTTCCGGACCGCTGCAGGCGCTCCTCCAGGAAGTCGCCACCGAGCCGGCGGCGCCCTACTACCACTTCGCCCCCGACGGAGACTCCCTGAAGAAGGTGTTCAAGGAGATCGCCAACGACCTGTCCGCCTTGAGGATTTCCAGATAACGGATGAACCGTGCCGCGGCCTTGGCTGTTCTGGAACGCGGCCCTGCCGCCGCCATCCAACCTGCGCCGCCAGCAAAGAGAGGCGGCCGGCGGGGACGGCCGGCTCCTTTCTTCCGGGCGGGTGGGAACAAGATGCCTTCTTAGGTGTTTACTAATAGGTAGAAGCATCTGGAAGCTGCTTCCGACTCCGACAGGGCCATGGGGCCGTCGCTTGCCAGCGGCGGCCCCATCTTGGTGTGCCTGGAACAGAACGCACGGCCACGAGCCGGGGACCCGGAAAGGTCTGCGATCGAGCCACCACCGCAGGCCCTAACCCGCCGACCTCACAAAGCCGTCGTCGTAGGCGACTTTGTCGACGCCCGTGAACCGGCGCAGGCGCTCGAGTTCCGCGGCGAGGCCGTCCTGCCGCTTGCGCGTAAACCTAAAGCCCGGTTCCAGCCACAGGCCCTTGATGCGCAACCGGCCCGCGCGGCGTTCGCAGGTCATGTCGATGCGGCCGATCAGCCGGTCGCCCTCCAGGAGAGGGAACACGTAATAGCCGTATTTCCGTTTGGCCGCGGGCACGAAGACCTCGATGCGGTAGCGGAAGCCGAAGAGGCGCTCGGTGCGACCCCGGTCGCGCAACAGGGGGTCGAAGGGGCTCAACACCCGGATGCTGCCGGGCGGCGCGGGCAGGTCGGATAGCGAGCCGAGAAGCGCCCGCTGCGCGTAAGCGGGGCGCGGTCTTCCGCCCTCCGCGGCTTCGACTGCGACCTCGACGAGGCCGTTGTCCAGGTTGTCGCGGCACCAGTCCGCGGCCTCGGCCGGGGTGATGCCGCCCCAGAAGGCGGCCAGCTCGCCGGAGGTCGCGGTGCCCAGGCGGTCGAGGGCGCCGCGGCAGGCCCAGTCGACCAAGGCCTCTGCAATCGGCGTCTCCTCGCGGTGGCAGGCGGGGATGACCCGCTCGGCCAGATCGTAGACCTTCTGGAAGCCCTCGCGCCGGGCCACGGCCAGCTCCCCGGTGCGCCACAGGTACTCGAGCGCCGTCTTCGAGGGGTGCCAGTCCCACCAACCGGCGGTATCTTTCTTCCCGCCGTCGCCCAGGTGGCGCGCCATGACCGGGCCGCCCGCGCGGACCCGCTCCAGGACCTCCTCCAGCCTCTCCTCGAAGCCGTCGCGGCGCCACTTGCGCCAGCGTTCGCGCAGGCGCGCGGCCTCGCGCGCGAAGCGCGGCTTCCAGAAGGGGTAGAACCGGCTCGGGATGATCGCCGCGTCGTGGGTCCAGTTCTCGAACAGCGCGCCGTCCCGCTCCAGCAGGCAGGTCAGCTGCTCACGCCGGTAGGTCCGGTTCCTGGCGAAAAGGATCATGTGGTGGGCGCGCTCGACCGTGTTGATGCTGTCGACCTGCACGAAACCCAGGTCGTCCACCAGATCGCGCAGCCCGTCCCTGGTCAGTCTTGCGTTCGGCGGGCGCGCCAAGCCCTGGCCGGCCAGGAACAGCCTGCGCGCCTCGGCGTTGCGGATCAGCGGCCGGGACATCTAGGCGCCCGGATCTCAGGAATCCCGGCGGCGGGCGCGGCCGCCGCGACGGGCGGGGATATGGGCCGGCGCGCAGTGGGCCGTCTGGTGCAAAAGGCGAATCAGCTTGCCGAGGGGTCCCTCCACCGCCGATCCCCCGGCGATGCCGTAGCCGTCGATCAGGCGCCGGGCGGCGGCCGCCGCGTCTTGGCCGTCGCTCAGGCGCAGCATCCAGGCCAGCAACACGTCCTCAGCCGGCCCCGGAAACTCCGGCCCCATGTCGAGCACGTGGCGGATCAGGCCGCCCGGGTCGTCCGGCGTGTCGTGCTCGGAGACGTACTTGATCGCCATCAGGGTGCCTTGCGCAGCAGGTTGAGCCGGGCGGGCTGGAACAGCCAGAAGCCGTCGTCGCGCCGCTCCGCCAGCGCCTCGAAGGCCGTCCGGAGATCTTCCTCCATGGCCTCGAAGCGGGGCCGGCGGCCTTCGTCCACGGCGATCACGCCGGCCTTGAAGGCATCGAAATCCACCACCCTGTAGGGCGCCTCGTAGACCAGCTCGAGATCCTGGACGAGCAGCCCGGCCGCAACCGTGGCCTTGATCGCCTTCTCGGCCTCGGCCCGCACGTGGGTCTCGTCCTCGATCGGGCGCACCAGTTCGAAGTGGGGGCCGGCGGCGAGCGGTTCCTGCACGTAGACCAGCCCGCCCGGCCGGACCACGCGGGCGGCCTCTTCGAGCGCCCGCCCCTGGCCCTCGACCGGCACGTGGTGCAGCGCGTTGAAGAATATGGCGGCGTCCAGGCTCCCGTCCTCGAAGGGCAGGTCCTCGGCGACCCCCTGATGATAATCCTCGTCGCCCGCCGGCTCGGCCGCCCGGGCACTCGCCAGCCGGCGCTCGGAGGGCTCGATCCCGGTGACCCGCGCGCCCTCGCGGGCCATGAAGCGCGCGAGCGAGCCGTCGCCGCAGCCGATATCGGCGACCCGCTTGCCCTTCAGGGGTAGGTACTCGCGCATGACCTCGCTGTGCTTGCGGCGTGGCGGCTTGTTCATACCAAAGGTCATGGATAATGACTCATTTCATGGGAGCGGATCGGGTCGCCCGGGTAGGCGCGGTGCGCAGCGCGATGCGTGCATCGGGCAAGCGCCGCAACGCCCCCGGCGCCCAGCCGCGTTGCACACTGCTTGTTGTACCAGCACAACGGCGCAGCGCGCGCCTTGCTGGCGGCCAAAATCGCCTCGGTGAAATGCGTCATTATCCATGACCTTTGGTATCATGGCCCGGAGTATGGCGGCAGCACCCCCCGCGCCGCAAGACCGGGAATTCGCGCGGTTTGCCTCTCGGGCTTGATCGGCTAGGCTCGGGCGAAGCGCAGCCGGGCGGGAGGCCGGAACTTGGAGCCGCTGGACAGAGACGACGACTTTCCCGAGATCCGCGAGGGCGTGCGGGCGCTCTGCGCGCGCTTCCCGGGCTCCTACTGGCGCGAGCTGGACCGCGAGCGGCGCTATCCCGAGGACTTCGTGCGCGCGCTGACCGAGGCCGGCTACCTGGCCTGCCTGATCCCCGAGGACTTCGGCGGCAGCGGCTTGCCGATCGCCGCTGCCGCGGCGATCCTGGAGGAGATCCACGGCTCCGGCGGCAACGGCGCGGCCTGCCACGCCCAGATGTACATCATGGGCACGATCCTGCGCCACGGCAGCGAGGCGCAAAAGCGGCGCTGGCTGCCCGATATCGCCGCCGGGCGCTTGCGCCTTCAGGCCTTTGGTGTGACCGAGCCGACCAGCGGCACCGACACGCTCGGCCTCGCTACCACCGCCGTGCGGTCGGGCGGTTCCTACGTCATCAACGGCCAGAAGGTCTGGACCAGCCGGGCCGAGTACTCGGACCTCATGCTGCTGCTCGCCCGCACCACGCCGAAGGACCAAGTCAAGAAGAAGGGCGAGGGCCTGTCGGTCCTCGTGGTCGACCTGCGCGAGGCGCTCGGCACGGGGCTCACGATCCGGCCGATTCGCGCCATGCTGAACCATGCGACGACCGAGGTCTTCTTCGACGACCTCGAGGTGCCGGCCGAGAACCTGGTGGGCACGGAGGGACGAGGCTTCCGCTATATCCTGGATGGCATGAACGCCGAGCGTGTCCTGATCGCCGGCGAGTGTATTGGCGACGCCCGCTGGTTCGTCGAAAAGGCACGTACATACGCGTCGGAACGCATCGTCTTCGGTCGGCCGATCGGCCAGAACCAGGGCGTACAGTTCCCGATCGCACGGGCGTACGCCCAAAGCGAGGCGGCGGCCCTGATGGTGCGCCGGGCGGCCGCGCTGTTCGACGGCGGCCGGCCCTGCGGCAAGGAGGCGAACATGGCGAAACTGCTGGCCGCCGAGGCCTCCTGGGCGGCGGCCGAGGCCTGCCTCCAGACCCACGGCGGCTACGGCTTCGCCGAGGAGTACGACGTCGAGCGCAAGTTCCGCGAGACCCGGCTCTACCAAGTCGCGCCGGTCTCGACCAACCTGATTCTGGCCTATTTGGCCGAGCACGTGCTTGGTCTGCCGCGCTCGTACTGATGACGCGCCCCTTGGACGACATACTCGTGGTCAGCCTGGAGCAGGCGGTGGCCGCACCCTACTGCTCGTCGCGCCTGGCCGACGCCGGCGCGCGGGTGATCAAGGTCGAGCGCCCCGAGGGCGACTTCGCGCGCGGCTACGACCGCGTCGCGCGCGGCCAGAGCGCCTACTTCGTTTGGCTCAACCGGGGCAAGGAGTCGATCGCGCTAAACATCAAGGCCGAAGCCGACAAGGCGCTTCTGGCCCGGATGGTCGACCGCGCCGACGTCTTCATCCAGAACCTGGCGCCCGGCGCGGCGGCGCGCGCCGGCTTCGGCAGCGAAGACCTGCGCCGCCGCCACCCGCGCCTGGTCACCTGCGACATCAGCGGCTACGGGGAGGAGGGCCCCTATGCCGAGATGAAGGCGTACGACCTGCTGGTTCAGGCCGAGAGCGGCCTGGCCGCGATCACCGGCCGGCCCGAGGGCCCCGGGCGGGTCGGCGTCTCGGTCTGCGACATCGCGGCGGGCATGTACGCGTACATGGCCGTGCTCGAGGCACTGATAGCGCGGCAGCGGAGCGGCGCCGGCACGGGCCTCGCGGTCTCTCTGTTCGACGGCATGGCCGACTGGATGACCGTGCCGCTCTTGCACCAGGCCTACGGCGGGCGGGCGCCGGCGCGCGCCGGGCTCAACCACCCCTCGATCGCGCCCTACGGTGCCTACGGCGCGGCCGATGGCGAGGTCGTGCTGTCGATCCAGAACGAGCGCGAATGGCGGCGCTTCTGCGCCGAGGTGCTGGAGCGCCCGGCCTTGGCGGAGGATCCGCGCTTCGCCGACAACCCGGCGCGGGTGGCCAACCGGCCGGCCCTCGACCGGGAGATCGCCGCGGTCTTCGGGACGCTCGGCCGCGCCGCGCTGATCGGGCGCCTGCGCGCCGCGGGCATCGCCTACGGCGCGCTCAACTCGGTGGCCGAGCTCGAACGCCACCCCCAGCTTCGCCGTGCGGCGGCGGATACGCCCGGCGGCGCGGTCGAGCTGGTCGCGCCGCCCGCCCGCGTCGGGGGTGAGACGGTCGCGCTGGGCGCGGTACCGGCGCTCGACCAGCACGGGGCCTCGATCCGCGAGGAATTCGCGGCGTAGTGCGAACTCGAGGTGAGCGGCACGATCGGGCTTCCCCGAGACCCCGGAATGACGTAGGACTGTCTCCCGTTAACCATGATCGACCTTGGCAGACCGATATCGGCCCCTTTCCCGAGATGCACGCAACAGCCCTTGAGCCGGTCCCGGCCGGTAACCAGATTTCAACCATCGGCGCGCATTGATTGCACAGGAGTTTGAGCATGACCGAAACGCTCGACCATCTGCGCCGCTGGATCGGCCGCACCCAGGAGACCGGCGAAGTCGTCGACCTGTTGCGCGCGCGCGCCCTGCAGGGGACCTTGGACGACCCCGCTCCGCCGCTCCAGGCCGGCGACCCGCTGCCCCCGTTGTGGCACTGGCTGTATTTCTGGAACGCGACGGCGCAGGCCACCCTGGGCCCCGACGGTCATGCCGCGCGCGGCGAATTCCTGCCACCGGTCAACCTGCCTCGGCGCATGCTGGCCGGCGGCCGAGTCAAATTTCTGCGGCCGCTGACCGCCGGCACCATGGCCAAGCGCCGCTCGACCGTCGCCGACGTGGCTGTGAAGCAAGGGAGTAGCGGCCAGCTGGTCTTCGTCACCATCGAGCACGAGATTTCCGACAAGACCGGTCCCTGCATCCAGGAGGAGCAGGATGTCGTCTTCCGCGAATTGGCCAAGCCGGGCGAAATCCCGCGGCGCGAGGCGGCGCCGGCCGTTCTGCCGTGGCGCCAGCAGGTCACGCCCGACCCCGTGCTGCTGTTCCGCTATTCCGCGCTGACCTTCAATGGCCACCGGATCCACTACGATCTGAAGTATGCGACCGAAGAGGAAGGCTATCCCGGGCTGGTCGTCCACGGCCCCCTGCTCGCCACCTTGATGGCGGGACTGGTGCGCCGGCAGGCGCCCGACCGCCAAGTCACAGCTTTTCAATACCGGGCCATGCGACCGGTCTTCGACACCGCGCCCTTCACTGTCGGCGGCCGTCTCGTCCGGGATGGTGCCGGTGCCGAGCTCTGGATTGCCGATTCCAACGGCACCCTGGCCGTGAAGGGTGGAGTCGACCTGGCCTAGCGTTCCGTTTCCGCTAGTCTCCGGCGCGCCGGCGGCCGGCGCCGTTTGCCGGCCAGGGTGCACTTGGCCGGCTCTATCGAAAGGATCGTTACCGATGCGCCAGGCCCTCTCCCAGGTCGCCCTCGGCTTCCTGCTTCTGCTGACGGCCTGCGCCGCACTGGAGCCGACGCTGGCGCCGCGAGTCCGCCTGGCCGATATCACCCTGCTCGAGGGCGGCCTGCTCGAACAGAAGATGCGGGTCGAGCTCGACATCGGCAACCCCAACAACTTCGACCTGCCGTTGGATGGGCTGACCTTCACGTTGGAGCTGAATGACCGGCCCCTGGTCGAGGGCTTCACCAACGAGTCCGTCGTGATCCCTCGGCTCGGCGAGGCCAGGCTGCCGGTTTTCGCCTCGACCTCCCTGCTCGGTCTGATCCGTCAGGTGATGGCCTTGGGCCAGGGCGAGGCGCTCAGCTACCGGCTTTCGGGGCGCGCCTATCTGACCGGTCTCGCGCGCGTGAGCGTGCCTTTCGAGACCGGCGGCACCCTGGAACTTCTGCCCGACGAGGGCCGGGAACCGTCGCTCGTCCCTCTCTGAAGACGGTGTCTGACATCGGGCGTGCTCCCCTTGACGCGCCGGCCCCACAGAGCCCAAAACTGCGGCGGGACGAACGGCGAGGAACGGCGAAGATGGCCGAGACGGATTCGGACCTGTTCGAGTTGATCGACCGCGGCGACACCGCCGGGCTCGAGGCCGCGCTCGGTCGGGGCGCGGACGCGAATGCCGCGGACCGCCGGGGCGTGCCGGCGCTCGCCCGGGCCGCGGCGCTGGGCGACCTGGCGGCACTGCGACTGCTGCTCGGCCACGGCGCGGCGGTGGAGCGGACCAGCGGCGCCGGCAACTCGGCGCTCATGGCCGCCGCGGCGCGCGGCCACCTCGAGGTGCTGCGGGCGCTGCTCGAAGCGGGCGCCGATCCCGGCCACAGGAATCGGTGGGGCCTGGGCGCGGCCGACTGGGCCCAGTGGCCCGCCAATGCGGCCGAGGTCCGCGCCCTGCTGCACGCCGCCGGCCGGTGACCCATATGTGACGAAACTGCGGATCTGTCGCGGTCATGGCCGCAGGCCTATGCCGGAACGCCGAAATCCTGTCTGTGGTGGGCCTTCAAGTCCGGCGCGGCCATGCCGGTCTGCGAGCGCCAGCTGCGCAGCATCCTGGCACACTGACGGCCTCCCGGAGGCCCGCCATTTCCCTTGCCGCGCCCGGACATCGGCCGCGAGTCATTTCCGGAGCCCGACTCGGGTCGATTGTGATAGCGTTCGCGCCCACGCGACGGAGTCGACCGGCAGCATCGGTCGAGATCTTTCGATCGGAGCCCCCGCATGGAAACGGGAAGCATCTTCCTCATCGTGGTCCTCGCAGCCGTCGTGCTGCTCGTCTTCTACGGCATCGCCGTCTACAACGGCTTGGTCTCGAGCCGCAATCAGGTGGAGGCCGCCTGGGGCCAGATCGACGTGCAGCTGAAACGCCGCCACGACCTGATCCCGAACCTGGTCGAGGTGGCCAAGGACTACATGGACTACGAGCAGGAGACCCTGCAGCAGGTGATCCAGGCGCGCAACAGCGCGGTCGCGGCCGAGGGCCAGTCGCGAGAAGCGTCGATCGGCGCCGAGGGTATGCTGGGCGCGGCGCTCGGCCGGCTTTTCGCCCTGGTCGAGAACTATCCCGACCTCAAGGCCAACGAGAACGTCCAGCGCCTCATGGAGGAGCTCGCGACCACCGAGAACCGCATCGCCTTCTCGCGCCAGCACTACAACGATTCGGTCCTGAGCTTGAACACCCGGATCGAGAGTTTCCCGTCAAACATCGTGGCGAATTCCTTCGGCTTCGTCCGGGCGCCCTATTTCGACGTGCCGGAGGCGGAGACCGAGCCGGTCAAGGTCGACCTGCGCTAGCGGCCGCCGGGCGATGGCCGAGCTTCCGGACGGCAAGCCCTCCGAGCCGACCGCCCCGGTGCCGGGCCTCGCACGGACCGACTTCTACGCCGCCATCCGGCGCAATAAACGCAACACGGTCTGGCTCTGCATGATCATGATTGTGATCGCGGGCGGGCTCGGCTACGTGATCGGCTGGGCGGCGGAGATCGTCTATCTGAGCGCGCTGCGTCACGGCGAGCCCCTCGGCGTCGTCGAGGCGCTCACTTACCGGAGCCCCTGGGGCGTGACCGGGGCCGGCGTCATGCTCGTGGCTGGCGCCATCTGGGTCATGGTGGCGATTTCCGTTGGTGACCTTATTCTCCTCGCCCTGGCCGGTGCCCGCGAGGTCCCGCCCGAGAGCGAGCCGGTGCTGCACAACGTGGTCGAGGAGATGGCGTTGGCCGCCGGCCTGCCCAAGCCGCGGGTCTTCCTGCTGGAGAGCCCGGCGCTCAATGCCTTCGCCACTGGGCTCAGGCCCGAGAAGTCGGCGATCGCCGTCACGCGCGGCCTGCTCGACCGGCTGACGCGCTCCGAGCTGCAGGGTGTGGTCGCGCACGAGATGGGCCACGTCGCGAACAGCGATGTCCTCTATGCCACGGCGGTCGCGGTCGTCGTCGGCCTGATCGCGCTCGTCTCCGATGCCGTCCTGCGCGGCGCCCTGCGCGGCGGGCTGCGCACGAGCGGGCGCTCGCGCTCCAAGGGCGGCGCCGCGGCGCTGGCGCTGGTCGTAGTCCTGGTGTTCGCGGTCCTGGCGCCGCTCGCGGCCTGGCTGGTTCAGATGTCGATCTCGCGCGAGCGCGAGTACTTGGCCGACGCCACTGCGGTAAAGCTCGCCCGTAATCCGCTGGGCTTGATCGGGGCGCTGGAAAAGATCGACACGACCAGCGAGCGCTTCAAGGGCGCCAACCGCGCCATTCAGCACCTGTTCATCGCCAATCCCTTCCGCAAGTTCGGCGTTCGGAGCAGCGCGCTGTTCTCGACCCACCCCCCGACCCCGGAGCGGGTCGAGCGGCTGCGCAATCTGGGCTGACGCGCCGCGTCTCCGGCGTTCAGCGAGTCTGCGGCGCGGCCTGCGCCGCCGGCGCGCGGGTGGCGGCGCGCAGCATGGCCAGGACCATGACGGTGGCGCCGGCGGCCAGCAGGTGCTTGAGCGTATGGCCGCTGACCAGGCCGCCGAGGGCGCCGAAGATCTCGCGGTCGAAGACCTCGCAAAGCCGGGCCGCCGTGTACCACAGGAACATGGCGAGCACGTAGCCCCCGCGCGTGTGGCGACCGGGGAAGAGCAGGCAGATCAGGGGAATGGCGAGGAGCGGCAGGGCCTGGACCAGGATGTAGCCGCGCAGGTCCCCCTGGCCGGCGGTCTCGCTGAAGTGCCAGTGTAGGACCCCGACGCTGCCGAGCACCAGCAGCAGGGGCAGCACGACGAAGGCGCCGATCCGGCCGTGAATCCGGTCCGTGACGAAGGCAGCCGTGAGCGCCATGAGCGGCGCCGTCAGCGCCAGGCGGTCCCAGACCAGGGTCCCGTTGGACGGCCCCAGGTGATACCAAGCCGAGCCGGCGGCGGTGAGCAAGAGTCCGGCGAAGAACGCCAGATAGGGCAGGCGCTGGGGCAGCTCCGCGAGCAGCGCGCGCCCCCGGCGGCCCGACACGAAGGCCAGCCCCAAGGCGCCGACGACCAGGAACGCGGCGTTCGAGACCACGTCGGCGAGGTTCGGAATGCCGAGGACCGCGCGCCGGTCGGCGAAGGCGTGATAGGCCGGATCCTGCGCGAAGGGCGGCACCCAGAGCGCGGCCCCGGCCGCCGCGAGTGCGACGGCGAGCACGATCCCGACCCGGGCCCTGAATGTCAGACGGGCGCTCCTGACTGCACGTCGCGGCACCTCCGAGTTCCTCGTTTCCTGCGTCCCAGGCGTCGAGTTCCGGCAGAAGAACTCTACGGTCCTTGCCGGAGTCTTCACAACAAGGACACCAAGGCACAAACGATTTCAATACAGCCTTTGTACCGTCGTGGTGACTCCGTTGTCCTTCCCGGCCGGGCGCCGGGCGATCTGGCCCGGGGCCGCCGGGGGGGTCGCGCCGGGCCGGGCGGTCGGCTTGGCGGCGAGCCGGGCGCGGTCGGCTTGGCGGCGGGCCTCGCGCCAGGCGCGGAACACCTTGAGGCGATAGGGGCCGCTCAGGCGCGGCGTCTTCGAGTGATAGCGGCCGATCGCCGTGGTCCAGGCGCCGGTCTCGGCGCGCAGGCGGGCGAGGTAGCCGGCGGCATAGGCGGCGTTCCGCGCCGGGTCGAAGGCGTCCTCCAGGCTGGCGAAGGCCTCGGGGTGGTAGCGCAGGTTGACCTGAAGGCAGCCGACGTCGATGTTCCTGAGCCCGCGGGCCCGCAGCGCCCGCACCTCGGCCAGCGCCGCCGCGCGGTTCGGCATATAGCGCCCCCGGCCCTCGGCGGTGACGGTCCAGGGCCAGGCAATAACTGCCCCCTCGGCCGCGTTCCAGCGGCCCGACTCGACCTTGGCGATGGCGCCCAGCAGGTGGCGCGGCAGGTCGCTTTGCCTGGCCGCGGCGGCGGCTTCCGCCGCGCAGAGCGCCCAGGGATCCGCGACCCCGGCCCGCACGTCCCCCGGGGCCGCGGCCAGCAGGCCGAGGCCGAGGGCGAGGCAGGCGATCGTGCGGCGGGCGATGGGCAGGGACATGAGAAGAGCCTCCTGCCCCTCCGGAACGCAAGCTCCGTGCCAAAGTCAGCTGGCGCTGTCCGGCCCTGGCAAGGTGGCGTCGCCCTCGCCCAGGGCGCGCTGCAGGAGCACGCTGTCGACCCAACGGCCGAACTTGAACCCGACCGAAGGGATCAGGCCGGCCCGGACGAAGCCGAGCTCTTCGTGCAGCCGGATCGAGGATCGGTTCGTGCTGTCGCCGATCACCGCGACCATGCGCCGGTACCCGAGGGTGGCGCAGCGCTCGATCGGCGCGCCGAGCAGCAGCCGGCCGAGGCCGCGACGCTCGAAGCCGGGCGCGACGTAGACCGTGTCTTCCAGCGTGAAGCGGTAAGCCGGCCGCGGCCGGTAGGGCGCGGCCTGGGCGAAGCCGCGGACCTCGCCGTCCAGGTCGGCCACGAGGTAGGGCAGGCCGCGCGCCGTCACCTCCTCGTAGCGCGCCGTCATGGTTTCGAGGTCGGGCGGCTCGATCTCGAAGGAGGCGAGGCCGTGGCGCACGTGCTCGGCATAGATCGCGTGCACCGCGCCGAGATCGTCCGGGGTGGCGTCGCGCAGCAGCGGACCCTCGTCCGGCGGCGCGCCCGGCCCGGTCATTGTACGCCGAGCAACGTCCCGTCGATGCCGCCGAGGGCGGCGATCACGCCGTGCATCTCCTCGGCCAGCCGGGGCAGATAGGTGCCGCGCCGGATCCGGCCCTCGTCCATGTAGAGCGCCCGGTTGATCTCGATCTGCAGGGCGTGGACCGCTTGGGCCGGCCGGCCGTAGTGACGGGTCACGAAGCCGCCGGAATAGGGCGCGTTGCGGGCCACGTTATAGCCGAGCCGCGCGAGCTCGGCCGCGGCGGTCTCCATCACCACCGCCCCGCAGGCCGTGCCGTGGCAGTCGCCCAGCACGAAATCGACCCTGGCCGCGCCGGGGTCCCGGTCCGCCGGCCCGCCGACAGACGGCATGGAGTGGCAGTCGATCAGGACGCAATAGCCGAACGTCGCCCGGGTGGCCTCGACCAAGTCGCGCAGCGCCTCGTGATAGGGCCAATAGTAGTTGCGGATCCGCTCCAGGGCCTCGCCGACCGCGAGCTTCCGGCGGTAAATGTCGGCGCCGTTGGCGACCACACGCGCGATCGTGCCGAGCCCGGCGGCGACCCGGGGCGAGCGGGTGTTGGCGTAGCTCGGCAGGTCGTCCTCGAACATGGCCGGGTCGAGCTCGAAGGGCTCGCGGTTGGGATCGACGAAGGCCCGCGGGAAGAGCGCCCGGATCAGCGGCGCGCCCAGGCCGGGCGCCGCCTGGAAGATCTCGTCCACGAAGCTGTCCTCCGAGCGCCGCAGGGCCAGCCGATCGAGCCTGGAGGCGGCGAGGAATTCCCCCGGGTAGCGGTTGCCGCTGTGCGGCGAGGCGAAGACCATCGGCAGGGTCTGGCGCGCCGGCGCCACCACTTCGTGCGGGGCCTCGATCCCGGCGACCGGAGAGTCTGCGTCCATGGGTCTTTGTTCCTTGCCGTGCCTCCCACGTGTTTACGGGAAAGCGCCGCGCCTGTCATGGGACTTTCTTGGCCCCGGCCATACTACAAGATCGTTAATCACTATTTCAGACCGGGCCGCTTAGGGTATAGTCCTCCTCCGAGGCCGCCGGACATGGCCGCCCGATCGGCCGCCGCGAGAGTGAAGGGCAAGATGGCGCAAATTCTGCTCGCCGAAGACGACGACTCCATGCGCGACTTCCTCGCCAAGGCGCTGACCCGCGCCGGGCACGACGTGCGCGCGGTGGGCGATGGCCTCGACGCGCTCACCACCCTGGCCGAGGAGCGGGTCGACATCCTGCTGGCCGACGTGGTCATGCCTGGGCTCGACGGCATCGAGCTGGCGCGCCGCGCCGCCAAGGAGCAGCCCGGCATCAAGGTCATGTTCATCACCGGCTTCGCCGCGGTCGCGCTGAAGGCCCGCGAGGAGACCTCGCGCGGCGCAAGGGTGCTGTCCAAGCCCTTCCACCTACGCGAGCTGGTGAGCCAGATCGACGTCATGCTGAGCGCCCGCTAGCGGGCGCGAATCGGGACAGCTCCCCAAGTCTTGCCAAAACCCCGGGGATGATGTTATCTCGCCCCGCCTGCTGGCGGTCCGCCTTGCAGCGGCGCCGGGCAGGCCGGACCAAGCACCGCCGGTTCCGGCGGAAGGGCGCGTAGCTCAGCGGGAGAGCACTACGTTGACATCGTAGGGGTCGCTGGTTCAATCCCAGCCGCGCCCACCATTTTTCCCCAGGGATCGGCAGGTCCCGGGCCCGTCTCGGGCCTCGACGGGGGCTCCGGCCGCGCATATCCTGCCTCGGCATGGTTAACGGACGTTAACATCTCGTTTACCTTGTCCATTTACCAAGGGCTTGGCGGCATTCATCCCATCGTGGCCGCGAGAGAGGACCGGATTGTCTAAGGCAAGGGGCGCATCGGTGCTTGCGACGACGGGCGTGGCCGAGGCCGGCCTTTCCCAGCGCGAGCGCCTCTTGGCGCGGCTGCGGGACTCGGGGGTACCGATGCACCGGAGAGCGCCGGAGGCGCAGCTGGTCGCGCTCCGGCCGGAGCCCGAGCGGCCCCCCGAGCGACCTGCGGACAAGGCACCGAAGCTCCGTTGGGACAAGACGCGACTTGACGCGATCCAGAAAGTCTGGGGCAAGGGCTTTATCGCCCCCGGTGGCAAGAAGACCATACTCGAGCTGGTCGAGCCGCTCGGCCTGAAGCGCGGGATGCGCGTGCTCGACCTCGGCGCAGGCCTGGGCGGCCCGGCGCGCGTCCTGGCCAAGCGGTACGGCGCCCGGGTGACCGGCCTGGAGGCGGACCGCCGCCTCGCCGAAGCGGGCAGGGCGCTGTCCTCCCGGGCCGTCCTGCCGAGCAAGGCGTCGATTCATTCCCTGGCGCAGAGGCACGAGGTGCTGGCGCCGGGCGCCTTCGACCGGATCTTCTCGAAGGATGTCCTCTTCACCGTTCGGGACAAGGCGCGGCTCCTGGCCGTGGCCGAGGCCCTACTCGCCGACAGTGGCCGGATGCTGTTCGTCGACTACGTCGTGGCGGCGGACGGCCGGCAGGCACCGGCGGTCGAGGCCTGGATGGCCGCCGATCCGGCCCGGCCCGCGCCCTGGTCGGTCGAGGAGTATATCGAGGCGCTCACCGGGCTCGGACTGAGCCTTCGTATCGACGACATCACTTGGGAAACCCGGAGGGCGATCAACGGGGCCTGGACCGGCTTTCTGGCCAGACGCCGCCGGCCGTCCCTGGACCGCAGGGCCGCGCAGATGCTGCTCGACGAGGCCAGGCTCTGGAGCCGGCGGGCCAAGCTGCTCAAGACCGGTGAGTTGCGCGCCTGCAGGATCCTCGCCGAGCGCTAGTGTGGGGCGGGACCGCCGCTGGGGCATATCCAGGCGGTTTACGCCCGGACGCGGATTTGGCAAGGTCGCGCGATCTTCCGTTCGGCCGGGCTCTTCGCGGGAGCCGGGGTGCGGACGATCCGAAACCCACCTGGAGGGAAACCCGCCTGTTGCCCGGAACAGAGCCTGCGGAACCGACGCCGAGGAACAGGCGTCGCGCCCCGGACAGCATGCCGGCGCGCCGGCTGGCGTCGTTTCTGGCCGTCTGCCTGGCCGCGTTCCTGGCCGCCTGCACGGCCGGCCGCATGCCGCCCGGGCCGGGCCCAACGGAACCGCGCCTGACCGACGACCGCCTGATCGCGCCCGACGGCATGGAGCTGGCCCTGCGCAGCTGGCTGCCCGAGGGGGAGCCGAAGGCGGTGCTGCTCGCCCTGCATGGCTTCAACGACTACTCGCGGGCCTTCAAGGCGCCGGGCGAATGGTGGGCGGCGCGCGGTATCGCCACCTATGCCTACGACCAGCGGGGCTTCGGCGAGGCGCCCTACCGCGGCCTCTGGGCGGGCAGCGAGACGCTGGTGGACGACCTGAGGACCGCGGCCCGCCTGCTACGCGCCCGCTACCCCGGGACGCCGCTCTATCTCGTCGGCGACAGCATGGGTGGGGCCGTTGTTCTGGTCGCGATGACCGGGGCGGACCCGCCGGAGACAGACGGGACGATCCTCGTGGCGCCGGCCGTCTGGGCACGCTCTCAGATGCCGTTCTACATGCGCGCCGCGCTGTGGATTGGCGCGCGCCTGGTGCCCTGGGCGGAGGTCTCGGGCAGTGGGCTCGAGATTCAGGCCTCGGACAACATCGAGCGGCTGCGCGAGATGGGCCGCGACCCGCTGTTCATCAAGGACACGCGGATCGGGACCTTGGAAGGCTTGACCGACCTGATGGGCGATGCGCTGGACGGAGGCGAGCGTCTGCATGCACCCGCCCTTCTGCTCTATGGCGAGAAGGACGAGATCATTCCGCGCAAGCCCACCCTGGCGCTTTGGCGCCGCCTGCCCAACGGAGCCGGCGCGCAGCAGCGCCCGGCGCTCTATGCGGACGGCTGGCACATGCTGCTGCAGGACCTGGGCGCCGCGCGGGTGCTGGCCGACATCGCCGCCTGGATCGACCATCCGCGGCGCCCGCTGCCCTCGGGCGCCGACCGGCGTGCGCTGAACGCGCTGGCCGACGGGGAGCCCCAGACCTCGCGATCGCCGAGTAGACAGGCGCAATAATCTAGGTAAATGAAGCTAGCTTAACTCACGATTTACCTAGCTACTGTAGGAAAACCACCATGGAAGTCCTTCCCGCCGTTGCCGCGGGGAAGGACGGCGTGCCAGTTCGAAGGGAGTTCACGTGGCCAACACGACCGGGTCTCATAGCGCCAAGATCCCCATGCGTTGGCGCCTCAAGGCTTGGTGGGAGGGCTACGATCTCGAACTGCACCAGAAGGAATCCGACGGCAAGCCGCTGGACACCGGCGAGGCGCACCACAAGGTCCGCTATGAGCGCCCGGAGATGCGCTGGGAGACCGCGCGCATCGCGCTCGTCCAGGAGGTCTGGGGCGACGGACTCGTGGGGCCCGGCGGCGAAGAGACGATTCTCAGCCTGGTCAAGCCCTTCGGCCTGACCCCGGCCATGAGCCTGCTGGAACTGGGCGCCGGCTTGGGCGGCGCGGCGCGGGTCATGGCGGACCACTTCGGTGTCTGGGTGACCGGGCTCGAGGCCGAAAGCCAATTGGCCGACGCCGGCATGGAGCTTTCCAACATGGCCGGTCTGGCCAAGAAGGCGCAGGTCAGCTGCTTCGACCCGGATCACTTCGAGCTGCAGCCCAAGACCTACGACTGCGTGTTTTCCAAGGAGTTCCTGTTTACCGTCGAGGACAAGGACCGCTTGTTCCGGATGGTCGACCTGGCCCTCAAGGACCGCGGCCAGCTGCTATTCACCGACTTCGTCCTGGCCGAGCCGAAGCGGACGACAGCCGGTCTCGACAAGTGGACCGCCACGGAGCCGGTCACGCCCCATCCCTGGGCCATGGAGGATTATGTCAAGGCCCTGACCCACTACAAGCTCGATATCCGCATCACCGAGGATATCACTAGGGAGACAGGCAAGCAGATCACCGAGTGCTGGTCCAACTACATGGCCCGGGTGGATCAGGCGTCCCTGGACAGCGAGGCCGGGTCCGTCCTGGTCGACGAGGTCGAGCTGTGGACCCGCCGGGTCAAGCTCATGAAGGCCGGCGACCTCAAGGTCTGCCGCATCCTCGGCGTGAAGAAGCCCAGGGACGGCCTGCTGTCCGACTGGTGACCCATACCCGTTTCACCGGGCCGATTTCGACCGCCAGCAGGCGATTGACAGGCGCTGCCGGCTTGCCTATCTTCGCGCCCTCTTGACCGGGCCGGCCGGGCCGGCCGCTGGAGTTTGGGAACGTTCCGATGAAAGTCGTCAATTCGCTCAAGACCGCGAAGCTGCGCGAGAAGGGCTGCCGCATCGTGCGCCGCCGGGGCCGCGTCTACGTCATCAACAAGAAGAACCCCCGCTTCAAGGCGCGCCAGGGCTAATACCAAAGGTACAGACCCGCGCGCCGGGCTTTGGCGCCCGCGCAAGACCGCAGTCTCGCCGGCAAAGCCGCGTCCCCCGACCGGGAGGCGCGGCTTTGCCGTGCCCGGGTCCCGCCTCCGGTTCGGCCATTGACCGTGCCGCAGGCCGCGACCATAGTTGGCACGGCCCTGCGGGGAGGTGGACGCCGATGAAGATGCCGGAACCAGACGCCACGGTGCTCGCGCGCCGGCGCGAGATCGCCCGGGCGCTGAACGCCATCGTGCCTGGCGAGGGGGTGATCGCCGACCGGGACGAGCTCGCAGTCTACGAGAGCGACGGGCTGACCGCCTACCGGCAGCGGCCGCTGATCGCAGTGCTGCCCGAGACCGTCGAGCAGGTCGGCCGCATACTCGCCTACTGCAACGCCGAGGGCATCAAGGTCGTGCCGCGCGGCGCCGGCACCTCGCTCTCGGGCGGCGCGCTGCCGCTGGCCGACGGCGTCCTGCTGTGCATGGCCCGGTTCAACCGCATCCTGGATATCGACCTTGCCAACCGCTGCGTCGTCGCGCAGCCCGGGGTCACCAACCTGGGCATCACCAAGGCGGTCGAGGCCGAGGGTTTCTACTATGCGCCCGACCCCTCCAGCCAGATCGCCTGCACCATCGGCGGCAACGTGGCCGAGAACTCGGGCGGCGTGCACTGCCTGAAGTACGGGTTGACGACGAACAACTTGCTCGGCCTGGAGATGGTGCTGATCGACGGTACGGTGCTGCGCCTGGGTGGCAAGCACCTGGATGCCGAGGGCTACGACCTGCTCGGGCTCATGACCGGCTCGGAAGGCCTCTTGGGCGTGATCACCGAGGTCACGGTGCGCATCCTGCAGGCGCCCGAGACCGCGCGCGCCCTACTGCTCGGCTTTCCGACCAACGAGGCGGGCGGCAACTGCGTCGCCGCGATCATCGGCGCCGGGATCATCCCGGGGGGCATGGAGATGATGGACCGGGCGGCGATCCATGCCGCCGAGGACTTTGTCCAGGCCGGCTATCCGCTCGACGTCGAATCGCTGCTGATCGTCGAGCTGGACGGCCCCGAGGCCGAGGTCGACGACCTGATCGCGCGCATCTCGGCGATCGCCGCGGACTGCGGCGCGGTGACCAGCCGCGCCTCGAAGAGCGAGGAGGAGCGCCTCAGGTTCTGGGCCGGGCGCAAGGCCGCCTTCCCGGCGGTCGGCCGCATCTCGCCTGACTACTACTGCATGGACGGCACGATCCCGCGCCACCGCCTGCCCGAGGTGCTGAAGCGCATGGCCGAGATGAGCACGCGCTACGGCCTGCGCGTCGCGAACGTGTTCCACGCCGGCGACGGCAACCTGCATCCGCTGATCCTCTACGACGCCAACAATCCCGGTGAGCTGGAGAACGCCGAGGCCTTCGGCGCCGAGATCCTCAGGCTCTGCGTCGAGGTCGGCGGCGTGCTGACCGGCGAGCACGGCGTCGGCGTCGAGAAGCGCGACCTGATGGGCACCATGTTCTCCGAGGCCGATCTCGCCCAGCAGCAGCGGGTCAAATGCGCCTTCGATCCGGACTCGCTCCTCAACCCCGGCAAGATGTTCCCCGAGCTGCACCGCTGCGCCGAGCTCGGCCGCATGCATATCTCCCGCGGCCAGATCCCCTTCCCCGACCTGCCGCGCTTCTGAGGAACCAGGGATTTGAACCACAGAGGCACAGAGGCACAGAGGTATTTTCCGCGCGTTTTGCGCGCAACCACTTGTTCCTCTGTGCCTCTGCGTCTCTGTGGTGAATCCTTTCTCGTTTCTTGTCAGGCTCGAAGGCCGGCGGCCTTGTTGCGCGCGCCATGACCGGGATCTTCAGGCCGGAGAGCGCCCAGCAGGTCGCGGACGCGGTCGCCTGGGCGGCGGCGGAGGAGGAGCCGCTCGAGGTGCTGGGGCGCGCCAGCAAGCGCGCGTTCGGCCGGCCGGTCCAGGCGGGCCACGGGCTCGAGCTCTCGGGGCTTACCGGCATCGCCCTCTACGAGGCCGAGGAACTGGTGCTCTCGGCGCGCGCCGGCACGCCCTTGGCCGACATCCAGGCGGCGCTGGCCGAGAAGAACCAGGAGCTCGCCTTCGAGCCGCCGGACCTGGGCCCGCTCCTGGGCGGCGCGGCGGGGGCCGGTTCGATCGGCGGCGTGCTGGCCTGCAATTTGGCCGGACCGCGGCGCATCAAGGCCGGCGCGGCGCGCGACCACTTCCTGGGGGTCTCCGCGGTCTCCGGACGCGGCGAGGCCTTCAAGTCCGGCGGCCGGGTGGTCAAGAACGTCACCGGCTACGACCTCTGCAAGCTGATGGCCGGCTCCCACGGCACCCTGGCGGCGATGACCGACGTCACGGTCAAGGTCCTGCCGGCGGCCGAGAAGACGCGGACCGTGCTGCTGTTCGGCCTCGACGATACAGGGGCGCTTGCCGCCATGACCCGGGCGCTCGGCTCGGCCCACGAGGTCTCGGGCGCGGCCCACCTGCCGGCGGCGTTGGCCGCGGATTCCGAGGTCTCCTATGTGCGCGAGGCCGGCGGCGCGGTCACCGCGCTGCGTCTTGAGGGCACCGGGCCCTCGGTCGAGTACCGCTGTGCAGCGCTGCGCCGCGAGTTGGCGGAATTGGGCGAGAGCGAGGAGCTGCACGGCCGCAATTCCGCGGTCTTCTGGCGGGAAGTGCGCGACGTCGGACCCTTCGTCGCCCGCCCTGAGCACCTTGTCTGGCGGATCTCCGTGCCGCCCCAGGCCGGCCCGGCGGTCGCCGCCCAGTTCGGCGAGGGCGCGGCGCTCCATTACTACGACTGGGGCGGCGGACTCCTCTGGCTCGCCCTGCCGCCTTCGAAGGACGGCGGGCACGCGGCCCTACGCGCGGCGCTTTCGGACTGCGGCGGCCACGCGACCCTGATCCGCGGGCCCGAGACGCTGCGCGCCGCGATCCCCGTGTTCCAGCCCCAGGACCCGGCCATGGCGGCCCTGAC
>CAMYKD010000033.1:78358-88121 GCA_947258885.1 uncultured Kiloniellales bacterium
GGCTTCGACCCGCGCCGGGTCTTGAACCCCGGGCGCATGGTGGCGGGGCTCTGACATGCAGACGCACTTCACCCTGGCCCAGCTCGCCGACCCGGGCATCGCCGAGGCCGACAAGATCCTGCGCGCCTGCGTGCACTGCGGCTTCTGCACGGCGACCTGCCCGACCTACGTCCTGCTGGGCGACGAGCTGGACAGCCCGCGCGGGCGCATATACCTGATCAAGGACCTGCTGGAGAGCGGCCGGCCGGCCACGGCCCGGGTCGCCAAGCACCTCGACCGCTGCCTCACCTGTCTGTCCTGCATGACGACCTGCCCCTCGGGCGTGCACTACATGCACCTGGTCGACCACGCCCGCCTGCGCGTCGAGGAGACCTATAGGCGCCCGTTCTTCGAGCGTCTGCTGCGCGGCCTGCTCGCCTTCGTGCTGCCTTATCCCGGGCGCTTCCGCCTGGCGCTGGCAGGGGCCGCGCTGGCCCGGCCCGCCCGGCGCCTCCTGCCGGGCAGCCTCGGCGCCATGCTGGCGCTGGCGCCCGGCCGGGTCCAGCCGCCCAGCC
Source organism: uncultured Kiloniellales bacterium (assembly GCA_947258885.1). Classification (GTDB taxonomy): domain Bacteria; phylum Pseudomonadota; class Alphaproteobacteria; order Kiloniellales; family JAKSDN01; genus CAMYKD01. The sequence goes on from CAMYKD010000033.1 coordinate 78,913, forward strand.
CGGTCGACAAGCCGCAGGTGGTCCCCGCCGAGGGGCCGCGCCGGGCGCGCATGGCGCTGATGACCGGCTGCGCCCAGCAGGTGCTGGCGCCCGAGATCAACGAGGCCACGGTGCGCCTTCTGACCCGCCACGGCGTCGAGGTCGTGGTCGCGAAAGGCGCCGGCTGCTGCGGCGCGCTGGTCCACCATCTGGGCCGGGAGGAGCCGACGCTGGCCGCCGCGCGCGCCAACGTTGCGGCCTGGAGCGCCGAGCTGGAGGCCGGCGGCCTGGACGCGGTCGTCATCAACGCGTCGGGCTGCGGCACCACGGTCAAGGACTACGGCTTCCTGCTGCGCGGGGACCCGGCCTGGGCGGAGAAGGCGGCGCGGGTCGCCGCGCTGACGCGCGACATCAGCGAGGTCATGGCCGAGCTCGGCCCGAAGCCAACCGTGCGCGCGGCCGGGCTCCGGCTCGCCTACCATTCCGCCTGCTCCATGCAGCACGGCCAGAAGATCACGCGCCAGCCCAAAGACCTGCTGAAGGCCGCCGGCTTCCAAGTGCTGGACGTGCCCGAGGGCCATCTCTGCTGCGGCTCGGCCGGCACCTACAATATCCTCCAGCCGGGCCTCGCCGGCGCCTTGCGCGCCCGCAAGGTGGCCAATATCGAGGGCCTAGCGCCCGACGCGGTCGCCACAGGCAACATCGGCTGCCTGACCCAGATCGCCGCCGCCACGACGCTGCCCCTGGTGCACACCGCCGAGCTGCTCGACTGGGCCACCGGCGGCCCCCTGCCCAAGGCCCTGGAAGGCGTCGAAGCCGCGGAAGCCCCCGCCCGGGCGGCGCAGTAGCGGTGCCAAGTCGTCGCCCCCGGCCCGCTAGAAGCGGTAGCGCGCCTTGAGGTTGACGTTGTGGTCCTGGAAGGGGTTGTCGACGTCGAAGGCGATGCCGCGGAGGTCGAGCGTGAACAGCGGATCGCCGGCCGGCAGGGCGCGGTACTCGAGGTTCAGCGTCAGGTTCGGCACGGCCTGGTAGCTGAGGCCGGCGAAGACGCGGGTCTTGCGCTGCTTCTTCTCCTTGGTCAGGCCCAGGTCGCGCTCGGCCAGGTTCATCGACAGCTTGAACACGCCGATGCCGAAACCGGCATAGGGCACGAGCGGGGAGGACGTGGCCGGCGTCCCGGTGCCCCAGGCTTCGTTCCTGCGCAGGAGCAGCAGGCGGGGCCCGGACTTCGCCCGCGCCCCGTGGCGCTGGGCGGCGCGGGGGCGGTCGGGCCGGGTCCTGGCCGTGGCGTCGTAATCCAGGCCATCGGTGGTCAGGTCCAGCCCGGCCGTGGCCGCGCGCTCGGAGAAGAGCCGCTCGAAGGCCTGCCGGAGCCACTGGCCGGCCCCGAATGTGCCGGCGCCGGCCGCGACCAGCACGGCCAGGATTCCCAGGGCTGCCGCCTGCTTCGCCGTCCTGTCGAACGTCCGCATTGCCATCTCCGCTTCTCCCTGCCTGGGTCCGCGCCGGCCCGCCCCGGGGCTTGGCTTTCACCTGATGTAGGGCGTAACTTGGCCCGGAGCCGGACGATCTCGTGGCGGAAATAGGGCAGGGCCCGCCGGACGGCCGGCAGGGGAGGAGAGCCATGGCAAAGCTCGAAATCACGGCGGGCGAGGTCTCGCTGCGGGTCGAGGTCCTCGATACGCCGACCGGGCGCGCGGTCCTCGCGGCGGCGCCCTTCGGGTCGCGGGCCCATACCTGGGGCGAGGAGGTCTACTTCTCGACTCCGGTCCGGGTCGCGCGGGAGGCCGACGCCCGGGCCCTGGTCGAGGCCGGCGAGTTGGCCTTCTGGGTCGAGGGCGACGCGATCGCGATCGGCTTCGGGCCGACGCCGATCTCGACCGGCGACGAGATCCGCCTGGCGGCGCCGACCAACATCTGGGGCCGCACGGCCGATGACGTCCGGCGCCTCGCGGCCGTGCGCGACGGCGACCCGGTCGCGGTCAGGACGGTCGATTGAACAGGTCGCCGCGGCCCGGTCATCCCTGGGACGCGGCTTCAGAACCGGTAGCGGAAGCTCATGCGCAGGTCGTGGACGTTCAGCCGGTCGGCCGAGAAGGTCTGGCCGCCGAGATCGAGCTCGAACAGCGAGCCGTCGCCCGCGATAGCCCGGTACTCCAGCAACAGGCTGGTGCGGGGCGCCATCCGGTAGCGCATGCCCAGGAACAGCCGGCTGCGCCCGTTGCGCTTCTCCTTGCCGAGTTTGAGATTGCCGCTGTCCAGGTCCATCGAGAGCTTGAGCTTGCCCATGCCGAGGCCGGCGTAGGCGAGGAAGGTTTCCCGGCCGTCGCTCCGGCGGCGGCCGGGACCGCCGAGGCTGCCGAGATCGATCGAATCGACCTCGATCCTCCGCGACTCGGCCTCGAGCTCGGCGCGGTGCCACGGCGGCACGGTCTCCGCCATGGCGGCGCCCGCGTCGCTCGCGCTCTCGAGGTGGATCCGGACGCCCGGCCGCGGCGCGCTCGTGGCCTTTGGGCGGTCCATGGCCTGGCTCACGGCCGCAGCCTCCAACGCGGCGGCCTCCGGTCCTTCCTCCGCGGCGGCGTGGCCGAAGTGCCCCATGGCCACCATCGCCATACCGCCGGCGATTGCCAATCTGTGCGCTGTCATCTCCAACCTCCCGTTTCGGGTCGGTGTGGTCAGCGCCCCCCAAGAACAACTAAGCTACTACAAAAGTATACTATTTACGTAAATAAGATTCAATTTGCAAAATTTTAGGCAATTCCAAGGCAATTGCAGGAACAATAGGAATATTTGGACAAATAAATCCCGCCAGTTAACCGAGATCGCGCCGTAGTTTCTTTTTGATGCCGGATTAAATGTTCGCGGCGGCCGTGCCTAAGCCACGGCGTCTGGGAAATTGCGCGACCCAGGCGGGACCGCCTCAGCCCTCGGCCAGACCCTCGAGGGCCTGGCGCTGGGTCTCGAGCGCGCGCTCCCAGACCAACTCCTTCCAGGCGTCCTCGTCCGGGAAAAAGGCGGCGCGGATCTGCTCCTTGATGGCGCGGCCTTGGGCCGAGTCCGGCCGGCCGTGGGTGTGCAGCCAGTTGTCGGCCCGGAGCGCCAGGCGCACCTCGGGCGAGGGAATCGTGCCGTACTCCAGCGCCACGGCGGTCAGCGCGGCCGGCTCCGGCAGGGCGTCTTCCATGCCCAACACGTTGAAGCCGAAGATCTCGACCGAGGCCGAATCGCCCAGCGCCGGCGAGGTCACGTCGTCGCCGAACCATCGCTGCGCGCGGGCGAGGCCCTCGGAGCCCGGATCGTGGATGCAGATCCGCTCGCCATAGCCGTGGGGGCCGAGGCCCGTGTGGTAGTCGATCACCGCGACCTGCCGGGCGGCGGCGAGCCGGTCCCGGAAGACCCGTTTCAACAGGCGGTGCGACCAGGTCGGGCGGTTGCCGCCGTAGAAGATGCCTTGCGGATGGCTGTACTGGCCGCCGGAAATCGCCTTCTGGAGGGCGCGCGGCCCCTTGGCCCCGGCATAGGCGTCGAGGATGGCTCCCGTCTCGGCGACCACCGCGTCATTCCATTCGGGCGGGCAGATGGCCTCCTTGAGCGCTTCGTAGCCCTCGTTGACCGGGTAGGGCGCGCCGTGGTCGACGAAGTTGCGGTTGAGGTCGACGTTGTCCTCGGTGACCCGGCGCAGCCAGGCGAAGCCGTAGGGATTGATCGCGTGGATCTGCAGCAGCGCGATACCGTCCGGCAGGTCCTTGTGCAGGCCGGCCTCCAGCCAGCCGCACTGGACGCCCGAGCCGCAGAAGCCCTCGACGCCGTGGGTCGCCGAGACCGTCACCAGGACCCGCTCGGCCTCGGCCGCACCCAGCCAGGCGACATCGGCGAACAGCGCCTCGCCGCCGGGACCGCGCGTCGGGTTCTCGTGGCTCTCGACCGCCGCCCCTGCCCGCCGGCTGGCCTCTAGGAAGCGGCCGCGCGCCTCGGCATAGTCGTTCGAAAAGTGCCGGCTCGCCGTCAAGTCGCTCTCGCTCTCGCGCGATGGTGCCCCCGCGCCTTTGGCCTCGTGAAATCGTGACCGCCGGGCGCGGACAATCCCCTTGGGCTGCGGAGACCGCCGCGTCATACTTAGAGGTATGAATGCGTTCCGGGCAACAGTCTTGGCTCTTGCCGCCCTCCTGGCCGGCGGGCCGGTCCTGGCCGACCAGCGCGACGAGCGGCTTCCGAGCCTCTTCACGCAACTGCTGGGGGCCTCCGACGTCGGGACCGCGCGGGCCGTCGAGGCGCGGATCTGGAGCCTCTGGTACGAGCACGACGACGACGCCATCGTCCTGCTCATGCGCCAGGCGCGCGCCGCCATGGCCCGGCAGGACCACCGCTCCGCGCTGCGCTCGCTCGATCAGGTGGTCAAGATCGCGCCGGACTTCGCCGAGGGCTGGAACGCGCGGGCGACTGTCTACTACCTGATGGACAGGCACGCGGACTCGCTAGCCGACATCGAGCGGACCCTCGCGCTCGAGCCGCGCCACTTCGGCGCGCTCTCGGGCCGCGGCTTGGTCTATTCGGCGCTCGAGAAGTGGGAGCTGGCGCTCGGGTCCTTCGAGGCGGCGCTCGCGGTCAACCCGCGGATGCCCGGCGCGCGCCTCAACGCCGAGGCGATTCGCAAGACGCTCCGGGACAGCGAGATCTAGCGCGCCTGCGACCTGGACGTGCAGGGGCCGCGCCGTCCCGAGACGCCGACGCCGCTGGTGGTTCCCCGGGGCGTAACACTTCGTTAGCCAATTTGAGATATCGACCTGTGTCAGGCCGGGGCCGTCATGAACGCCTGCCTGTGCCGAGGCCCGGCCTCGCGGTGGCGACGGTTCGCACAACAGCTGCCTTCGAGGTGAGATGTCCGATACTACGACCTTTGCTGTCGACTCGGCGCTCGAGGCCGACGAGAAGCTCGCCAAGCGCCTGCTCGCTCCGCCGGAAATCGACCTGGCGAAACACTTGCGGGCAGCCGCCGAGGCCGGGGCGCGCACCTCGGCCGTCGTCTCGGAGATATGGCGGTTGGGGCGCGGCCCGGGAAAGCTGTCGCATCACGAATACTTCTACTACCGGCTCTACGATGGTGCGCTCAGCTTCGCCGACAAGCTGAAATTCATCGGCAAGAAGGCGCAGGAACGCATGCACCTCGCCTGCAACGACCCCAGGTGGTTTTCCCTGGTCCACGACAAGGTGCAGTTCCAGGCCACCATGCAGGGCCTGGGCCTGCCGACGCCGCATCTCCTGGCCGTATACCACCCGTTTCGAAGTTCCGGGCAGGCGCGGCCCTTGCGGAGCGGGAGCGAATTGGAGGGTTTTCTCCGGGACGCCGCCGTCTATCCCTTCTTTGCCAAGCCGGTCGACGGGATGTTCAGCCTCGGATGCTGGAGCATCGAGGCGCTGTCCGCCGAGGACGACATGCTCGTCTCCTCCGACGGCAGCCGGGTCGGCGTGGCCGAGTTCTGCCGCTACGTCGAGGGCCGTGGGTCGAGCGGCTACCTCTTCCAGGAACGGCTTCGCCCGCACCGGACGCTGTCCGAGGCCTGGGGCGACCGGCTTACGACGATCAGGGTCTTTACCTTCATTTCGGAGCGCGGCCCGGAAATCTTCCGGGGCGTCTGCAAGATCTGCGCGAACGGCAATATCGCCGACAACTACTGGCGCGCCGGCAACATCCTCGGCGCCATCGACCTCGAGGGCGGGACGATCCTGCGAGCGGTCTCGGGCACGGGCGACGATCAGGCCGAGCGCCCGACGCATCCGGATACCGGAGGGCCGATCGTCGGCCTGCAGCTGCCCGACTGGCAGGCCACGCTGGACCTCTGTCTGGCCGCGGCCGCCTCGCTGCCGGCCATCAGGACCCAGTCCTGGGACATCGCGCTGACCAGCGAGGGTCCCGTCCTGGTCGAGGCCAACTTCGGCGGCGACCTCAATCTGCCGCAGATCGCCTTCGGCGCCGGCTGCCTCGACGACCGCTTCCGCGACCACCTGCTCGCCTGCGGCTACAAGTTCTGAGCCGGAGCTTCGGGCGCCGGAGCGAAAAAGGGGACTGGCTCGCAGTCGCGTCAGCGGATCCGTGCCTTTTTCGCGGGCCGAAGGTCGCGATCTTGGCGGCCGTCCGGGAAAGCGGCACCTTTTCGCTGGCGCGAAAACGAGCCAGTCCCGGTTTCCCCCGCGCATGCCTGCCATGCCTAAGCGGGGCTGGGCCAGCGGCGCGGGGCGGTGTAAGGTCGCGGCCGAATTTCCCGGCAGGGGGGCAAGGCCATGAGCGCGGGGAGCGCGGGCCAGGGCGACCGCGCCCGGACCACGGCCGGCGTAGTCTACGCGCTGGCCGCCTTCCTGTTCTGGGGCGGCATCCCGGTCTACTTCAAGGCGGTCGGCCACGTGCCGGCGGCCGAGGTCCTGGCGCACCGGGTCGTGTGGTCGGTGGTTCTGCTCGCCGGCTTGGTCACCCTGACGCGCCATTGGCCGGTGATCCGAACGGCGCTCCGCGACCGGCGCACGCGCCTGCTCCTCGTGCTTTCCACGCTGATCGTCTCGGTCAACTGGCTGGTCTTCATCTGGGCGATCGCCGCCGGGCGCGTCCTCGAGACCAGCCTGGGCTACTACATCAATCCCCTGGTCAACGTGGTCCTGGGCGTGGTCGTGCTGCGCGAGCGCATCGGCCCTTGGCGCGGCTTCGCGGTCGGTTTGGCGGCCCTCGGAGTGCTCAACCTGGCGGTCCGGGCCGAGGGCCTGCCCTGGGTGTCGCTGACCCTGGCGCTCACCTTCGGGCTCTACGGCCTGATCCGCAAGACGGTGCGGATCGAGGCGGTCGACGGCCTTTTCGTCGAGACCGCGCTGCTGCTGCCCCTGGCGCTGGCCTATCTGAGCTGGCTGGCCTTCGCCGGCAGCGGCGCCTTCGGCGCGGTCGGTGCGGAGACCGACCTGCTGCTGTTTCTGGCCGGGGCGGTCACGGCCCTGCCGCTCATCTGGTTCACCGCGGCGGCGCGCCGGCTCGACTACTCGACCGTCGGCTTCTTCCAGTACATCGCGCCGTCGTGCCAGTTCCTGCTGGCGGTCTTCGTCTACGGCGAGTCCTTCACCGGGGCGCACCTGGCCACCTTCCTGTGCATCTGGAGCGCGCTCGCCATCGTCACCGCGCGCTCCGCTCTCGAAGCGCGCCGCCACCGGGCGGCCGCCCGGACCGCCGGCTGATCGCGGCTGGCGGAAATCGGCGAAAATTGGGGTCTGACCCTAATTTTCCTCTGTCAGTCCTCGACCCAGGCGATGCGCAGCAGATTCGTGGTGCCGGGCGTGCCGAAGGGGACGCCGGCGGTCACCACGATCTTCTCGCCCGTGCTCGCGAAGCCCTCCTGCCGGGCCAGGCGCTGCGCCTTGTCGACCATCTCCTGGGGGCTGCTGACGTCGGCGGTGTGGACGCAGTGTGCGCCCCAGAGCAGCGCCAGGCGCCGCGCCGTCTCCATCTTCGGGGTCAGCACCAGGATCGGCACGTCGGGCCGCTCGCGCGCGGCGCGGATCGCGGTCGAGCCCGACATGGTAAAGCTGACGATGGCCGCGGCGCCGATCGTGGCGGCGACCTGCGCGGCGGCCGCGGTGATCGCGTCGGCGGCGGTCGCCTCGGGCTCCGGATGGAGCGCGTGGAGCAGGCGCCGGTAGGAATGGTCCTGCTCGGTGCTGGCGGCGATCCGGTCCATCATGGCGACGGATTCGACCGGGTAGTCGCCGGCCGCGCTCTCGGCCGAGAGCATGACCGCGTCGGCGCCGTCGTAGACCGCCGTGGCGACGTCCGAGGCCTCGGCCCGGGTCGGCGCCGGCGCGTGGACCATCGAGTCCAGCATCTGGGTCGCCACGACCACCGGCTTGCCGGCCAGGCGGCAGGACCGGATGATGTCCTTCTGGCGGCCCGGCACCTCCTCGGCCGGCATCTCGACGCCCAGGTCGCCGCGCGCCACCATGACCGCGTCGCTGAGCTCGACCAGCTCGGTCAGGCGCTCGAGCGCCGCCGGCTTCTCGATCTTGCTCATCACCGCGGCGCGCCCGGCGATCAGGCGGCGGGCCTCGGCCAGATCCTCCGGGCGCTGGACGAAGGAGAGCGCGACCCAGTCGACCCCGAGATCGAGCCCGAAGCGCAGGTCCGCGCGGTCCTTCTTGGTGAGCGGCGAGAGCGGCAGCACGGCGCCCGGCACGTTGACGCCCTTGTGGTCCCGCAAAGGGCCGCCGGCCAGCACCAGGGCCTCGGCGTAGTCCTTGCCGCAGGCCTCGACCTGCAGGCGCAGCTTGCCGTCGTCGAGCAGCAGCAGGGTGCCGGGCTCGAGCGCGGCGAAGACCTCGGGGTGGGGCAGCGGCGCGCGCACCCGGTCGCCGGCCATCTCGTCCAGGTCGAAGCGGTAGCGCTTTCCGGCCACGAGCTCGGCCTCGCCGCCCGCGATCTCGCCGACGCGCAGCTTGGGCCCCTGCAGGTCGAGCAGCACGCCGATCGGCCGGCCGGCCTCCAGCTCGAGCGCGCGGATGATCTCGAGGCGCTTGCGGTGGTCCTCGTGACTGCCGTGGGAGAAGTTGAGCCGGAACACGTCGGCCCCGGCCTCGAACAGCGCCTTGATGGTGGCGGCGTCCGAGGAGGCGGGCCCCAGGGTCGCGATGATCTTGGCTTTGCGGCGGCGTCGCATGGGGGAGAGCTTACAGGCCCTGGCCGCGAGGTCCACGGCAAATCGGCGGGGGGTGGCGGATGCAGGCGGAAGCGGCGGCGGTCGGCGGCTCGGGCGCAAAAAAAAGCAAACAAGCCCATGCAAAGCAAAAAATCGTTCGATTTCAAGGAGTTGGAGGTCGCTAGACGATGGGGCGGGACGACGTAAGCAATTGAAAACAAAGAAATCTTACCATAGAGGCGCAGAGCCTCCTTTCCGTCATCACCGGGCCGCGACCCGGTGATCCAAAGCGGCCTGCCTTCGCCGAAGCGGCGCCTCGGCTCCGCGCAGGCAGGCGCCTGCGGCAGACTCTTTCCTGGCTTGCCGGATCGGGGCCCGGCAATGACAAGAGGGGCGGTGGCGTTGTTTCTCTGTGCCTTCTCTGTCCCGGCGTTTGGGGTCAAGAGGTATTACATGCCAGCTTCGCCTGGGTTGGGTGTTTTTCTCGGCGCTGTCGTTTCCGGCGGGGGCAGCCTTCTCTACGAGCTTGGCGCGGCGGCCAGCTCACGATGGGATCGGCAAGGT
>CAMYKD010000034.1 GCA_947258885.1 uncultured Kiloniellales bacterium
ATCGAGAAAGCGGCAACCAGCCAAATCCAGGTGTTCTTCTTCAAAGCTTGAGTGATCCGTTCCGCCATGTTCCATCTCCTTCGTCGGGTGCTTGCTGCGTAACCCTCTTCGGGTCTCGTCCGGCGGTACGGTCACCCGCGATTCGCCCGACGCGTTCAGAGCATCGGCAGTGTTGTTATACCTGTCAATAATTCGTTGTTTACAAACAAGTTTTTTGTAAAAACCTTACTTGCGACAGGAGTAAAATTGTCAAATTTGTAAATCCAGACAGAGACTCTTGGTGCGAGCGCGTAAAGTTTGCGACACTGACACGCAACCTATGCAGCCTCGGTGACGGGTGGGCGTTCCATGATACGGGTCCTTTCGACAGTCTTGATCCTGGCTGGCCTGGCGGCGTCCGGTACGGTCTTGGGCGTGAACGCCGCCGAGGAGGGTGGTGCCATGAACAACGCGCGATTGGACCAGCTGATCCGGCGGCTCGAGGGTATCGAAGGCGAGATCGAGGGTCGGCCCGGCTTTTGGCGGTTCGACGTCAGGGGGTTCCAGGCCTACGTCATCACCGACGAGCGCGCCGACCGGATGCGGATCATGGTTCCGGTCGCGGCGGCCGAGGGCCTGGGCAAGGACGCGCTTAATCGGGTGATGCAGGCCAATTTCGATACCGCGCTGGATGCCCGCTACGCGATCGCACAGGGCGCCCTGTGGAGCGCGTTCATCCACCCGCTGTCTGCGCTGGGGGAGGACGAGTTCTTCGCCGGCTTCGAGCAGACGGTCACCCTGGCCGCGACCTACGGCACCAGTTACAGCTCCGGCGCGCTCAAGTTCGGCGGCGGCGATGCGCCGCCCGGCAGCCCCGAGGACGCGCCAGAGGCGGAGGACAAGGAGCTTTAGCACAAGATGCTCCGAGCGGGCGGCGTGGCTGCTGGACTCCCGGAGCGAATCGAATAATGTGGCGCTGCCAAGGCGTTCCCCGCAAGGCGCCTGCGCACGGCGGGGAACCCGGAACCCACCCGGACCGTGGAACTCTCATCGAAGGGGACAGACCCGTGACATCCGGCAAAGACACGCTGAAGGCCCGCCGCACGCTCGCGGCCGGCGACAGGAGCTACGACTACTACAGCCTCGAGGCCGCCGCCGAGCTCGGCGACGTCTCGCGCCTGCCCTTTTCGCTCAAAGTGCTCTTGGAGAATTTGCTGCGCCACGAGGACGGACAGAGCGTCACCGTGGACGACATCGGGGCCATGGCCGAATGGCTGCAGACCCGCCGCTCGTCGCGCGAGATCGCCTACCGGCCCGCGCGGGTCCTGATGCAGGACTTCACCGGGGTGCCGGCGGTGGTCGATCTGGCGGCCATGCGCGCGGCCATGACCGAGCTCGGCGGCGACCCCAGGAAAATCAACCCGCTCTCGCCGGTCGACTTGGTGATCGACCATTCGGTCATGGTCGACAGCTTCGGCGCGCCCGACTCCTTCAAGAAGAACGTCGAGATGGAATTCCGCCGCAACGCCGAGCGTTACGCCTTCCTGCGCTGGGGCCAAGGCGCCTTCGACAACTTCCGCGTGGTGCCGCCGGGCACCGGCATCTGCCACCAGGTCAACCTGGAATACCTGGCCCAGGTGGTCTGGACCCGGCAGGCCGACGGCCGCACGCTGGCCTATCCCGACACCCTGGTCGGCACCGACAGCCACACCACCATGGTCAACGGCCTCTCCGTGCTCGGCTGGGGCGTGGGCGGCATCGAGGCGGAGGCCGCCATGCTGGGCCAGCCGGTTTCCATGCTGATCCCCGAGGTGATCGGCATGAAGCTGACCGGCGCGCTTTCGGAGGGCACCACGGCGACCGACCTCGTGCTGACCGTGGTCCAGATGCTGCGCGCCAAGGGCGTGGTCGGCAAGTTCGTCGAATTCTTCGGGCCCGGCCTCGATCACCTGACCCTGGCCGACCAGGCGACCATCGCCAACATGGCGCCCGAATACGGCGCGACCTGCGGCTTCTTCCCGATCGACCGCGAGACGATCCGCTATCTCGACTTCACCGGCCGCGATCCGGAGCGCGTCGCCCTGGTCGAGGCCTACGCCAAGGCGCAGGGTCTATGGCGCGACGGGGACACCCCGGACCCCCTGTTCACCGACAGCCTGGAGCTGGATTTGAGCAGCGTCGAGCCGAGCCTGGCCGGGCCCAAGCGTCCGCAGGACCGGGTCGCGCTGTCCAGGCTTGGCGCCGAGGCCGGCAAGCTCGTCTCGGATGCGGTCGGCGAGGCCGCCTCGGCGCAGGTGCCGGTCGAGGGTGGCAACTACAGTCTCAGGCACGGCGACGTGGTGATCGCCGCGATCACCAGCTGCACGAATACCTCGAACCCGGCCGTCCTGATCGGCGCCGGGCTGCTCGCCCGCAAGGCGCGTGAGAAGGGCCTGAGGACCAAGCCCTGGGTCAAGACCTCGCTGGCGCCGGGCTCGCAGGTGGTGACCGACTACCTCGAGGCGGCCGGCCTGCAGGAGGACCTGAACGCGCTGGGCTTCGACCTGGTCGGCTACGGCTGCACGACCTGCATCGGCAACTCGGGCCCCCTGCCCGAGCCGGTCGCCCGGGCGATCGAGGCGGGCGGCCTGCACGTCGCCGCGGTGCTGTCCGGCAACCGCAACTTCGAGGGCCGGGTCAATCCGCTCACGCGGCTCAACTACCTGGCCTCGCCGCCGCTGGTGGTGGCCTATGCGCTGGCCGGGTCGATCACGCGCGACCTGCTGAGCGAGCCGCTCGGCAAGGGCGGCGACGGCCAGCCGGTCTACCTGCGCGACGTCTGGCCCTCCAACCGCGAGATCCAGGAGGCCGTCGAGCGGTCGCTCACGCCGGAGATGTTCCGCGCGCGCTACGGCAACGTCTTCGAGGGGCCGGAGGAATGGCGCGCGGTCGAGGCCGCGGCCGGGCTGACCTACGACTGGCAGAGCGCGAGCACCTACGTGCAGTATCCGCCGTTCTTCGAGGGCATGGAGGCCGAGCCCGGCGCGCTCGGCGACGTCACCGGCGCCCGCGCGCTCGCCCTGCTCGGCGACAGCGTGACCACCGACCACATCTCGCCGGCCGGCGCGATCACGAAGGAGGGACCGGCGGGCCAGTACCTGATCTCGCATCAGGTCCGGCCGCTCGACTTCAACTCCTACGGCTCGCGCCGCGGCAACCACGAGGTCATGATGCGCGGCACCTTCGCGAATATCCGCATCCGCAACATGATGGTGCCGGGCACGGAGGGCGGGGTCACCAGGCATCAGCCCTCGGGCGAGGTCATGCCGATCTACGACGCGGCCATGAAGTATCAGGCCGAGGGCGTGCCCCTGGTGGTCATCGGCGGCAAGGAGTACGGCACCGGCTCGTCGCGCGACTGGGCGGCCAAGGGCACTCGGCTCTTGGGGGTCAAGGCGGTCATCGTCCAGAGCTTCGAGCGCATCCACCGCTCCAACCTGGTCGGCATGGGCGTGCTGCCGCTGCAGTTCAAGGAGGGCCAGGCGCTGGCGCTCGGCGGCGAGGAGACCTTCGACATCGAGGGCATCGAAGGCGGCATCACGCCCGGCATGGACGTCACTCTGCGCGTCCACCGCCCGGACGGCACCTCCGAGGAGATCCCACTCACCTGCCGCATCGACACCGCGGACGAAGTGGAATACTTCCGCCACGGCGGCATCCTGCACTATGTGCTGCGGAACCTGTTGAAGGCGGCCTAGGGAGGCCATGCTCCAGAGTCGAGGCGTGCCTTCAGGATCTCGATCCGACCGCCGCTCAGGCGGTAGAGGTTGGTCTGGTCCTGCGTCAGTTTGACGCATACGGCTGGTGGCAGGCCGGCGTAGAGGCCGCGTATCACCCGCGAGACCGCGCCGTGGCAGACCACGATCAGGCGGGCCTCGACCGGCTGTGCCTTTAGCCAGTCGCCGACGCGCGCCGCCACAAGGTCGTAGCTTTCGCCGCCCGGCGCGACGAAGGTCCAGCGGTCGGTCTCGCGGCCCGCCCAGGCGCCCGGAGCGGCGGCCTCGACCTTGGAGACCGTCAGCCCGTCCCAGTCGCCGAAGCTGATTTCGGCGAGCCGCGGATCGCAGGCGGCTGTCTGGGTGTCGAGGCCCAGCGCCTGGCAAAGGATGGCCGCGCTTCGCCGCGCCCGGCCGAGCGGCGAGCACACGACGGAGAAGTCCGAGGGCTCGGCGATCTGCTCGCGCAGCAGCGCCCCGATCGCGCGGACCTGCGCGACCCCCTTCAGGGTCAGGGGCGAGTCGCTTCGGCCCTGCAGCCGGCCTTCCAGGTTCGCGACCGTCTCGCCGTGGCGCAGCAGGTAGATCATCGGCCTCTCGCCGGATCGCTCGTCTCGTCCGGCTCGGCCTCGAAGGTTGTGATAGTGCCGTCGGCCAGACGGTAGAGGGAGCCCTGCGGCTCCAGCATTTCCATCACCTCCGCTCGTGGCAGGCCCACGTAGAGGCCGCGCAGCACCCGGCCGGCCAAGCCGTGGCCGACCACGATGAGCCGGTCGTCGACGCTCTGCTCGTCGAGCCAGCTCTGCACCCGGACCGCGACCCGGGCGTAGCTTTCGCCGCCAGGCGCCTCGAAGGTCCACTGGTTGGCACGCCGCCGCTCCCAGAGGTCCGGGAAGCGCGCCTCGATTTCCTCCCAGGTCAGGCCTTCCCAGAGGCCGAAGTGATGCTCCTGGAGGCGCGGCTCGAAACGGATCGCGCGGCAGTCCAGGCCGAGCGACTGGCTGACGATGACCGCGGTCTGCCAGGTGCGGGCGAGCGGGCTGGCGACGACGGTAAACGCCGAAGGGTCGTCGATCAGGTCGCGCAGCAGGCCGGCGACGGCCCGGGCTTGCGAGAGCCCGCGCAGGGTCAGGGGAGAATCCTTCCGGCCCTGTAGCCGGCGTTCGACGTTCCAGATCGTCTCGCCGTGACGCAGCAGGTAGATCATCGGCGCCCTTCACGTCCTTTGGAGCGGGAGAGCGAGAATAGGCGGCCCGCTACCGCTTGTCACATGGGGCGGCAATGTCCTAAGCCACAATATATTGTAGCCGTCCCGCGCTTTCCGATAGACTGCCGCGCTGCCTTGCCCAGGAGGTTCGTGTATCGCCATGACCCGGCTGACGGTTCGCCATGTCACGCTCTACCGCTATCGCCGGCCGGTCGGCTTCGGCGAGCACCGCCTGATGTTCCGGCCGCGCGATTCCCATGACCTGCGCCTGATTCGCACTGTGCTCACGATCGAGCCCGCCGCCGAGGTGCGCTGGCTGCACGACGTCTTCTCCAATTCCATCGCCATCGCCGGCTTCCGGGACCAAGCCACGGAGCTGCGCTTCGAGAGCGAGATCGAGATCGAGCATTATGGCCTCGACTACCCAGAGTTTTTGCTCGAGCCTACCGCCCGGACCTATCCCTTCAGCTACTCGAGCGACGAGGTGCCCGATCTCGGCTGCACCATGGAGCGCCATTACCCCGACCCGGACCGGCGGGTCGACGCCTGGGTCAAGGACTTCCTTCAGGACAACGGCGAAACCGACACCGCCGACCTGCTCGGGCGCATCACCCGCGCGATCAACCATGGTTTTACGTATCAGACTCGCTTTGCGATCGGTACGCGCAGCCCGATCGAGACCCTCGACCACGGCAGCGGGACTTGCCGCGACCTGGCGCTTTTCATGATGGAGGCGGTGCGTTCGCTGGGGCTGGCGGCGCGCTTCGTCTCCGGCTACCTCTACGAGCCGGTGCTCGACCCGCCGACCGCCGAAGGCGGCACCGCGGCGACCGGCATCCAGGGCGGCGGTGCGACCCACGCCTGGGTCCAGGTCTACCTGCCCGGGGCCGGCTGGGTCGAGTTCGACCCGACCAACGGGCTGGTCGGCGGCGCCAACCTGATCCGAGTCGCCGTGGCGCGCGACCCGGCCCAGGCGGTGCCCCTTCAAGGCAGCTACCTCGGCGCGCCCGAGGACTTCATAGACATGGAGGTGGACGTTAAGGTTACCGCCGCGGGGGCTTGATCCGGGGCCGTCGGCTCTCACCCGAAAGTGATTCGCACGTGAGGGGGGGCGTCGTTAGGTTCCCCGGATGGCGAGATTGCGACACTGGACCTTCGCGGCCGCCGCCGTCTTGGCGGCGGCCGTGGTGTTTGGCCCCGATTGGGGCCTCCCCAAGAGGGCAGCTGCCGAGGTCGGAGTGGCACCGGGGTCCCCGAGCGTGCCGGTTGTGGTTGAGCTGTTTACGTCGCAGGGTTGCAACTCCTGTCCGCCGGCCGACGAGTTCCTGGGCGAGTTGGCCGAACGGCCCGGGATCATCGCGCTATCGCTGCACGTCGACTACTGGGACTACATTGGCTGGAAGGACCCCTACGCCATTCCGCAGGCGACCGCGCGGCAGCGCGGCTACGTCGAAGGGCTGGGGCTGCGCTACGTGTACACGCCGCAAATGGTCATCGACGGTCGCGCGGACGTGGCGGGTCTGCGGCGGAACGAAGTGCTGCGGGCGATCGAGACGGCGGCCGTCGGGCGCAAGGCCCTTCAGGTCCGGTTCGAGCGCGCGGACGGGGGCAAGATCGTGGTTCCCGCTGGACACGCTCCCGAGGGCGGCGCGGCGGTCTGGCTCGCGGTCTACGACCGGAACCACGAGACCAGCGTGCCGCGCGGCGAGAACGCCGGGCGCAAGCTGCACAATTACAACGTGGTGCGGGAGCTGAGCCGGATCGGCACCTGGCACGGCGAGCGTCTGGAGATCCCCTTCGACATGGCCGCCGCCGCCGCGCAGGGTCGCGACGGCTGTGCCGTCATCGTGCAGCAGGCGCCGGCCGGCCCGGTGTTGGGCGCCGCCGCGATCCCGTTGGAGACGCTGCGCCAGTAGGCCGCTTCGACCCAGAAATCGAAGCCTGCCACAAACCCGGGAACGCCGAGGGGCGCGACCGGCACGGCCGCCCCGCTACTCGCTCAGGCCTCTGGCCATCATCTCGGACATGCGTTTGGCGAAGCCGGCCGGGTCTGCCAGCGGCTCGCCCTCCAGGATGCGGGCCTGGTCGAGCAGCAGGCGCGCTGCCGCCTCCAGGTCTTCGCCGGCGCCGCTTTCGCCGACCCGCTCGGCCAGACGCCGGATCAGCGGATGCTTGGGGTTGACCTCGAGGATGCGGTGCGCGGCTGCGTTAAGCTGGCCGTGTTGCTTCAGGATCCGTTCCAGGTGTATGTCCAGATCACCCTCGTCGGCGACCAGGCAGACCGCGCTTTCGGTCAGGCGCTCGGAGCCGCGCACGTCCTTGACCTCGTCCTTGAGGGTCAGCTTGACGAAGGCGACCAGCGCGTTCAGCCCTGCCGCCTGTTCCTGGACCTCGCCGTCCGCCGCCGCCGCCGTATCCCCGGCCGCCTTGATCTTGCCGAGGTCGGTGCCGCCGCGCGTGACCGACTTGAAGGGCTTGTTCTCGAAGGCGCCCACCGCGGGCAGCCAGAACTCGTCCACCGGGTCGGTCAGCAGCAGCACTTCGATGTCCTTGGCGGCAAAGCCCTCGAGCTGCGGGCTCTTGGCCAGGCTGTCGAAATCGTCGCCGGTGATGTAGAAGATCGACTCCTGGCCCTCCTTCATGCGGCCGAGATAGTCGGCCAGGCTGACCAGGCCGTCGCCGGCGGTCGAGCGGAACCGGGCGAGGCCCAACAGCGCCTCGCACTGGCCCGAGTCCTCGTAGAGGCCCTCCTTGAGCACGGCGCCGAAATTGTTCCAAAAAGCGGCGTAGTCCTCCGGCGTCTTTTGCGCTTTCTTCTTCAGCTCGCCCAGCACCCGCTTGACCACCGCGTTGCGGATCTTGGCGATCATGGGGTTGTGCTGCAGCATCTCGCGGCTGATGTTGAGCGGCAGGTCCTCCGTGTCGATCACGCCGCGCAGGAAGCGCAGATAGGGTGGCAGCAGATCCTCGCAATCGTCGGTGATGAACACCCGCTTGACGTAGAGCTTGACCCGATGCCTGCGGGTCGGGTCGAACAGGTCGAAGGGCTTGGTCGAGGGGACGAACAGCAGCCCGGTGTACTCGATCACGCCCTCTGCCTTGAAGTGCAGCCTGAGCCAGGGTTCGTCGAAAGTGTGCCCGACGTGGTGGTAGAACTCCTTGTACTGCTCGTCGGTGATCTCGGACTTGGGCCGGGTCCAGATCGCGGCGGCGCTGTTTACGCGCTCGGCCTCGCCGTCCATCTCGACACCGGCCTTGCCCTCGGGCTCGAGCAGGATCGGGATCGCGATGTGGTCCGAATAGGTCGTGACGATCTGGCGCAGGCGCGCGGCCTCGAGGAACTCCTTCGCGTCCTTGCGCAGGTACAGCGTGACTCGCGTGCCGCGCGCCGGCGCGTCCTCCGTGGCGGTCACCGTGAACTCGCCCTTGCCGTCCGAGACCCAGCGCCAGCCCTGCGCGTCCCCTGCCTTGCGGCTCGATACCTCGACCCGGTCGGCGACCATGAAGGCCGAATAGAAACCGACCCCGAACTGGCCGATCAGGCCGAGGCTGCCCTCCGTCTTCTCGATCTCCTCCACGAAGGCCGCGGTGCCCGAGCGCGCGATCGTGCCGAGGTTGGCGACCAGGTCGCCGCGGTTCATGCCGATGCCGTTGTCGGCGACAGTGAGGCTTTTCGCCTTCTTGTCCAGAGCGAGCGTGATCCTGAAGTCGGAATCTTCTGCGCTCAGAACGGGCTGCGTGATCGCCGCGTAGCGCAGCCGGTCGCAGGCGTCCGAGGCGTTGGAAATCAGCTCGCGCAGAAAGATTTCCTTGTTGGAATAGAGCGAGTTCGCGACGATGTCGAGGAGCCGGCTGACCTCGGCTTGAAAGCTGAGCTTCTCTTCGGACATGGCGACCTTGTCAATATCGATATGTTTGGGCGACGGCGTCGCCCGCTCGCGGCGCGACCACGCGCAACCGCGCCTGATATGTGGTGAGGTGTCGCTGCGTGCAACCCCCACAGTGGGCCGCCGCGGGAGGATTCGACCATGACGAAGGGCGACGATTGGGCCGAGCGGGCGCGCCGCGCCCTGGTACGGACCATCGCCGAAGAGGTGATCGAGACCGAAAACTGGCTCGGCAAGCGGGCGCTCGACCCCCGCGTGATGGAGGCGATGGCGAAGGTGCCGCGCCATGAGTTCGTGGCGGGCGCGCAGCGGCTGTTCGCCTATGAGAACCGACCGCTTCCGATCGGCCACGGCCAGACCATATCGCAGCCCTACATGGTCGCCGTCATGACCGACCTCTCGGCGGCCGGACCGGGCACACGGGTGCTCGAGGTCGGCACGGGCTGCGGCTACCAAGCGGCCGTGCTCGGCGAGCTAGGCGCTCGGGTCACCTCTGTCGAGCTGGTGCCGGAACTGGCCGAGGGCGCGGCGCGGCGCCTGGAGCGACTCGGCTACGACCGGGTCGATGTGCACCAGGGCGACGGCGCCAGAGGCTGGCCGCCGGACGCGCCCTACGAAGCGATCGTGGTGACGGCGGCCGCCTTCGCGCGGGTGCCGCCGGCGCTGCTCGACCAGCTGGCGCCGGGCGGGCGCCTGGTGATCCCGATCGAGCACGGCGGTGCGCGGCGCGGCCTGTTCCGCTTCGGCCCCGAGCAGGAGCTGCTCGTGATCACCAAGGACGCCGAAGGCCGGACGTCGGAGCGCGGTATCCTGCCGGTCGCCTTCGTGCCGCTGCTCGAGGGCAAGGGTCGGCCCCGCGGGCATTGAACAGCGCTTGCAACCGGGGCCAGCAAGGCCGATTCTCTCCGCCATGAGGTCTTCGCGCCAAGGCCGAGTCACCGCCGTGCTCGGCCCGACGAATACGGGCAAAACCTACCTGGCGATCGAGCGCATGCTGGGCTACCGCAGCGGCATGATCGGCTTTCCGCTGCGCCTGCTGGCGCGCGAAAACTACGACCGCGCAGTCGAGCTCAAGGGCCGCAACGCGGTGGCGCTGGTGACCGGCGAGGAAAAGATCGTGCCGCAGAACGCGCGCTATTTCTGCTGTACGGTGGAAGCCATGCCGCTCGACCGGACGGTCGAATTCCTGGCGATCGACGAGGTCCAACTGGCGGCCGATCCCGAGCGCGGCCACGTCTTCACCGACCGCCTCCTGTATGCGCGCGGCAGCGAGGAGACCATGCTGTTGGGCGCCGATACCGTGCGCCCGGTGCTGCAGAAGTTGGTGCCGGAGGCCGAAACCCTCTCCCGGCCGCGCTTTTCGACGCTGAGCTACAGCGGCCCGAAAAAGCTCACGAGGCTGCCGCCACGCTCGGCGGTCGTGGCCTTTTCGGCCGCCGAGGTCTATGCCCTGGCCGAGATGCTGCGGCGCCAGCGCGGCGGCACCGCCGTCGTTCTGGGCGCGCTCAGCCCGCGCACGCGCAACGCCCAGGTGGCGCTGTTCGAGGCCGGCGAGGTCGATTACCTGGTCGCCACCGATGCCATCGGCATGGGCCTCAACCTGAGCCTGGACCACGTCGCCTTCAGCCGGCTCAGAAAGTTCGACGGACGCCTGCCCAGGCGCCTCACCCCGGCCGAGGTCGGTCAGATCGCCGGGCGTGCCGGGCGACATATGAACGACGGCACCTTCGGCTCGACGGACGAGTTGGGGCCCATGGAGCAGGACCTGGTGGAGGCGGTCGAGGCCCATCGCTTCGACCCGCTGCATTTCGTCTTCTGGCGCCACCGCCGGCTCGACTTCCACTCGCCCGGCGCCCTGCTCAAGAGCCTCGAGCGCAACCCGCCGATGCCCGAACTGGTCCGCGCCCGCGAGGCCGACGACCACTTGGCCTTGGCGGCGCTGGCCGGCGACGCGGAAATCGCGCAGCTCGCCACGACGCCGGCGGCGGTCGCCCTGCTCTGGGAGGTCTGCCAAATTCCCGATTTCCGCAAGACACTCTCGGACCAGCACGCCGGCCTGTTGCGTCGTATCTACCGCCACCTGATGGCCGGCCGGGGGCACCTGCCGGACGACTGGGTCGACGGCCAGATCGCCCGCATCGATCGGGCCGAGGGCGATATCGACGCCCTGGTAGCGCGCATCGCGCACGTGCGGACCTGGACCTATGTCGCCCATCGCGGCGATTGGCTGAAGGATGCCGCCCACTGGCAGGGCCGCACCCGGGCCATCGAGGACCGACTGTCCGACGCTCTGCACGAACGCCTGACCCAGCGCTTCGTCGACCGGCGGACGGCCGTTCTAGTGCGCCGCCTGAAGGATGGCGACGCGCTGCTCGGCGCCGTCCGTCAGACCGGCGAAGTGCTGGTCGAGGGCGAGTTCGTGGGCCGTCTCGAGGGCTTTTGTTTCGTCCTGGACGAGGCCGCCGGCATCGGCGACGCCAAGGCCCTGCTGACCGCTGCGAGGCGCGCTCTGGCAAGCGAGATTCCCGCACGCCTGCGCCGGCTCGAGGATGCCGGCGACGGGGCCTTTGCGCCGCAGCCGGACGGTCGGATTGCCTGGCGGGGTCAGGCCGTGGCGCGCCTCGCGGCGGGCGCAACCGCGTTGGCGCCCCGGGTCGAGCCGCTGGCCAGCGAGTTCCTGGACGGCGCCCAGCGCGAGCGCCTGCGCAAGCGTCTGACGGTCTGGCTCGGGCGCTATCTGCGGGCCCGGCTCCGACCGCTGTTCCGCGCCGTCGAGACCGAGGCCGGCGCCGCGGTGCGCGGCCTGGTATTCCAGCTGACCGAGGCCCTGGGCGTTCTGCCGCGCGCCATTCTAGCTGCGCAGATCGCCGGTCTGACCAAGGCCGACCGCAAGGTCTTGGCCGGCCTCGGCGTTCGGCTCGGCGCCGCCAGCGTGTTCTATCCGGCGCTGTTGCGCCCGCGCGCGGCGCGGCTCAAGGGATGGCTCTGGGCGGCGCATGCGGGGCAGCCCGTGCCGGTGATGCCGCCTACCGAAGCGCTGTCCTTTCGGCCGTCCGGCGCCGAGGGGACCCTAGGGGCGCAGGAAGAGGCCTTCTGTTTGGCCATCGGCTACCGCCGCTTCGCCGAGGGCGACCGGGTCCTGGCGGTCCGGGCCGACGCGCTCGAACGCCTAGCGGCGGCCGCCCGCAAGCTGGCCGCGCAGGGCAGTTTCGGCGCGACCCCCGCGCTGCAGCGGTTGGTCGGCGGCAGCGCAGAGGACCTCGCCCTGGCGCTGGCGGCGCTGGGCTATCGGGCCGAAAGCGACGAGACGGGTCTCAACTTCATGCCGCGGCGTGCGGGTGCCGCTCAAGGGGGCGGGCGCAAGGGCGCTAGGGGGCGGTCCCGGGGCGGTGGCAAGGGCACCGGGGCGCGGCGCAGGCCCGCGCAGGCGGATTCACCCTTTGCTAAGCTGCGCGACCTCAAAATCGAGCCATGAGCGACGAGGGCCTCCGGGCCGACAAGTGGCTGTGGTACGCGCGCTTCTTCAAGACGCGCAGCCTCGCGACCAGGGTGTGCAACGCCGGCCAGGTGAGGATCGGCGGCAACGGCGTCTCCAAGGCGCACAGCAAAGTGAAGGTGGGCGACGTCCTGACCTTCACACAAGCCCGGCATATCCGGGTCGTCAAGGTGCTGGCCCTGGCCACGCGGCGCGGCCCTGCTCCGGAAGCGCGCGCGTTGTACGAGGATCTGAAACCGCCCGAAGCGGCCAATCGCTTGCCGCGCCGCACTGCCCCCGGGCGTTCGCCGGGTACCGGCCGCCCGACCAAGAAGGACCGGCGGGCCGTCGACCGCCTGGTCGGCGAGCCGTAGAGGCGCCGGACTAGGACCTGGCGAAGACCACCGAGAGGTTGTTGGCGGGCATCTCGATCACCTCGCGGAGCTCCAAGCCGTGCCGGCCCGCCAGCTCGGCCACAGCCTCGAGGTCGCGCAGGCCCCAGTCGGGGTTTCGGCTGCGCAGGCTTTCATCGAACTCGGCATTGCTCGGCGCGGTGTGGCGGCCGTCGCGCCGGTAGGGGCCGTAGAGATAGAGCACGCCCGCCGGCGGAAGGAGGCTGCTGGCACCGGCCATCAGGCCCTCGGCCGCCGACCAGGGGGCGATGTGGATCATGTTGATGCAGACCACCGCGTCGGCCCGTTCGATCGGCCAGGGTTGCCGGGTTACGTCGAGGTCGAGCGGCGGTTTCAGCGTCCTTACGCCGGCGCCCTTCGCGTGGACCGCAATGCTTCGGCGCATCGCGGGGTCCGGATCGCTCGGTTGCCATTCCAGCGGGCGCAGGTGCTGGGCGAACCAGAGTGCGTGGTCGCCGGTACCGCTGGCCACCTCGAGCACCAGTCCCTCGCCCGGCAACGTTCTCGACAACACCTCGAGGATCGGTTCGCGGTTGCGCTGCGTGGCGGGTGCGAAGAGGCGGGGGTCCGCTTCTGGCGTCTCCGTGGGTGATGGCCAAGTCTCCTCGGGCGGCGGCCGGGTCATGGCATGAGGTTAAGCGGACCGGCCCGCCCCCACAAGGCGCTCTTGCCCCAAGAAAGGCTGGGGTTGAACCGGCCCGGGGCACCATGATAGGCAGAGCGATGATCCACCGCATCAAGGCCCTGTTGCTCGGTTCCGGCCACAAACAGGTGGCGCACGCGCTTGGCGGCGAAGAAGAACGCCGGATCGCGGTGGCCGCGCTGTTGGTCGAGGCGGCGTTGATGGACGACTGTTTCGACGCCGGCGAGAGGGTCAAGATCGCGAAGCTGTTGAAGGCGCGCTTCGACCTGAGCGACGCCGAAACCGAAAGCCTTACGGAAACCGCCGGAAAAAGGGTCGCGGACTCGGCCCAGCTGTTCGGTTTCACCCGCGTGGTCAACGACGGCTTCGCCCACGAGGAGAGGGTCGAGTTGATGGAAATGCTGTGGCAGGTCGTGTACGCGGATGGTCGGCTGGACGACTACGAGGCCAACCTGATGCGGCGGATTTCAGGATTAATCCATGTGTCGGACCGGGATAGTGGGGAGGCGCGCAAACGGGCCTTGGCACGCCTCGGCCTGGAGGCATAAAACAGCGGCAGCGAGGGCAGCGGAACAGCGACCGCACCGCCGGAGGAGGAATACGAGGAAATGACCTACATCGTCACCGAAGCCTGCATCCGATGCAAGTACATGGACTGTGTCGAGGTGTGCCCCGTGGATTGCTTCTACGAGGGCGAGAACATGCTGGTCATCCATCCCGACGAATGCATCGACTGCGGCGTCTGCGAACCGGAATGCCCGCCGGAAGCCATCCTGCCCGACACCGACCCCCAGGCCGAGCAGTGGCTGGAGCTGAACCGCGAGTACAGCGAGACCTGGCCCAACATATCGCGCAAGGGCGAACCGCCGGCGGACGCCGAGGAATACCGAGGCATGGCGGACAAGTACAACAAGTTCTTTAGTTCTAATCCAGGTAGCAGCGACCAGGTCTAAGAACAACTCTTAATCTTCAGAGGCCAGTTTCGGTAGAATCGAATTTGCCGCCCTGCCCCCGGGGTTGCAAAGCGGCCTCGAACCAGTGAAGACGCACACCCGCCGCCTTTCGGCGACGGATCCGGCTGCGTTGCAGACGTTGTGTTTGAGCCCAAAATATTGTATATATATAAGCTCAAAACGTGGATGTTCGCGGGCGGTCGGGTGTCATGGTGCAGACACCAGCAGGCAGGCCGAACGGGGGCACCCGAATTCGCCGTAGCGATACGAGAGAGGGGCGCCGCCAGGGCCCGCGGCGCTTAAGGCCTTCCCTCGTGTGTGGCGGACCGAAGTCGCGTCGCGCCGAAGTCCGCGGGCGGTCGGATCGGAGACATAGTGCGGAAACAAGAGAACGGACACATGGCAAAAGCAAAACACGACGACTACAGCGCAGGCGATTTCGTCGTCTATCCGACCCATGGTGTCGGCAAGGTCCTGGGGGTCGAGACCCAGGAGATCTCGGGAATCAGCCTCGATCTGATCATCATCAAGTTCGACAAGGACCGTATGACCTTGCGCGTGCCGGTCGGCAAGGCCGAGAATTCCGGGCTGCGCAAGCTCTCGACCCGCAAGGTCATGGACAGCGCGCTGACCACGCTCAAGGGGCGCAGCCGGGTCAAGCGCACCATGTGGAGCCGCCGGGCCCAGGAGTACGAGGCGAAGATCAACTCCGGCGATCCGGTGTCGATCGCAGAAGTGGTGCGCGACCTGCACCGCGGCGACGATCAGCCCGACCAGTCCTACAGCGAGCGGCAAATGTACCAGGCCGCCCTCGACCGGCTGGCACGCGAGCTGGCGGCGCTCGAAAAGATCGACGAGGACGCCGCCGCCGAGAAGCTGGAACGCCTGCTCAAAGCGGCGTGATCCCGAGGCCGGGTCCGTATGCGGGCGGATCCGACCGGAACCGGGCCGGCCGGGGAACCTCGCTGCGTCGGCGATGCGGGTCTGATATCAACGACCTTTGGTATGAGCCGCCAACCAGGCCGAAAGGGGCCTTGGGTCGCGCCATGAACGACCGGCGCAAATTCGCGAAGCTGAGCGGTGCCCGGCGGATCTGGGCGGTGGGCTCGGTGCATGGCGAGGCCCGGCGCCTGGAGCGGCTGCACGGGGCGTTGGCGCAGCGTCTGACGCCCGGCGACCGGATCGTCTATCTGGGCAATATGATCGGCCACGGGTCCGCGGTCGCGGAAACCCTCGCCGCCATGATGCGGTTCCGCGCGGCTGTTCTCGCCGGGCAGCACAGCTTTGCCTGCGACCTGGTCTATCTGCGCGGTCGCCAGGAGGAGATGTGGCAGAAGCTGTTGCAGATCCAGTTCGCCACCGATCCGGCGGGCACCTTGGAGTGGATGCTCGATCAGGGGCTTGGCCCGACCCTCGAGGCCTATGGCAGTTGCGTGGACGACGCCCGGCGCCACGCCTCGGACGGCGCCGTCGGCCTGACCCGCTGGACCAGGAGCCTGCGCGAGGCCATGCAGGCCAGGCCGGGTCACAACGAGCTCTTCGCTTCGCTGCGCCGCACGGCCTTCACCGAGGACGGTGCCTTGCTATTCGTCAACACCGGGCTCGATCCGAGCCGGCCCCTGGAGGCCCAAAGCGACAGCTTCTGGTGGAGCAGCGCCGCTTTCGCGCGCATCGCCGAGCCCTACGGGTCCTACCGGCTCGTCGTGCGCGGGTTCGACCCGGATCATCCAGGGCTCAAAATCACCGCCTACACCGCGACCGTTGACGGCGGCTGCGGCTTCGGCGGCCCCCTCCTTGCGGCTTGTGTGATGCCGGGCGGCGAGATCGTCGAGACCTTGGAGGGTTAGTACCTTTGTATAAGTCAGCTTGTCTGCTGGTCGGAGCTGACCGAGCTCGGCGGGCCGTCGTGGCCGGTCAGGCGAAATACTTCCGTCTTGCTGATGCGCCCGCGCAGCCGGTGCATCCCTAGAGCCGACAGCCGGAACCCGGGCCCGAGCAGGGCCGCGGTCTCGCCGCTCAGCAGGATCACCGTGTCCTCTTCGGCCTCGGCAAACCTCTTGCCCAGACCCTCGAGCCGCTGGGCGACGTTCACCGTGTCGCCGATCAGCGTATAGTTGACGCGCCCGGGCGCGCCGATGTTGCCGACCACTGCGGGCCCGGAATGGATGCCGATTCTCAGGCGGACCGGCTCGCCGCCCGCGGCGCGGCGCTTCCGGTTGTCGGCGGCGACTGCGGCGGCGATGGCCAGCGCGGCGCGGCAGGTCTGATTGGCGTGGTCCGGCTGCGTCGTCGGCGCCCCCCAGAAGGCCATCACCGAGTCGCCGATGTACTTGTCCAAGGTACCGTTCTCGGCATCTATGGGGGCCGCGACCAGGGCAAAGTGAGTGTTCAGGAACGCGGCGAGCTCGGCGGGAGTAAGCCGGTCGCTCAGGCTCGAGAATCCGGCGATATCCGTAAACAGTACGCTGATCGTGCGCTCTTCCGATCGGGTCGTCGCGTCGCCCAGGCGCATGAGCCGGAAGACCAGGGTCTTGGGCACGTAGGTCTCGAACCAGCGCAGGCCGCTCAGCATGGAGTTGTAGGCCTGCGCCATGCTGTCCAGCTCACGGAAGGGGCTGTGCTCGAGCGGCCCGATGCTGGCCATCTCTAGGTTTCTAATCGCCAATGAGGCCGTTGCCAGGCGGCGGATCGGCCGCGCGATCGCCTGCCCCAAGACCCACGCCAGGGTGATCGCCACGAGCAGGATGGCGAGCGCGATCGCTCCGGCAATGAAAAGTCGCCGGTAGGGATTGTCGACCTCGCCCTCCAGGAAGTAGACGCCGACGTACCAAGGGTCCGGCCCGAAACTCTCGATTCGGCGATAGAGGTAGATGTAATCGTTATCGGGCCCTTGGACGACCCGGCCTTGCACCGGACTGTCGGCCAGGAAGGCCTGCATGTCGTCGACGCTTTCGCTCCAGATCGCGGCCAGCACCCGGTCGTTGACCTCGCCCAGGGCGGGCAGCGGCTTGTTCTCCGACAGGCCGCGCGTCCCGCCGGCCAACGAGGGATGCGCCAACACACGGTCCCGGCCGTAGAGAATGAAGCTGTTGGTGCCAAAGGCCCGGTCGTTGGCGTCGAGAAACTCGGAGAGCGCGCCGATCGAGACCACGGAGGCCATGACGCCGAGGAATTCGCCGTCGCGCCGAACCGGATGGTTCACAGTCACGGACGGCAGCTTGAGATCCTGGATCCACAGCACCGGACTCCAAATACTCGCCGTCTCGTCCCGCATGGTCGGGAGCCAATCCCGAATGTCGGCACGGTTGCTCCAGTCGGATCTGAGACTGAGCAGCTCGTCGTAGCGGCGGCCGACCCGAAACGAGGTGAGGTCCGCCGAAATGAAGGCGATTCCCGCAACCTGCGGGGCTGCGGCCAGGCTGCCGAGCAGCACCTGCTCAAGGCGTTCGCTGTCGGCGGGATCGAGCTCGCCCCGGCCGATGAGGTCGGCCAGAAACTCGACCTCATGGCGGGCTGGGCTAAGGTGCAGATCGATCCGTCCGATCGCCGATTCGAGGGTCAGCTCGGCTGTCCGGCGCAGCAGGTGGAGCGTGTTCTCGCGCGCCGCGCCGAGCGAGACCCACATCACCGCCGCCACCGCCGCGACCACCAGCGAGCCGAAGCCGAAGGTCAGAACGGCCGCGATCGACGGCCGCCATCGCGACGCTCCTGCGCCGCCGGCCTCTGTGCCGGTGCCGGGTTGCGGCGCGGTTGACGGGGGCGGTGCCGCGCTGCTCATTCCGTGACGATCTTGACGGTCCGGCCGGGCCTGATCAGGTCCTTTTCGTTAAGGCCGTTCAGGACCAGGAAGCGCTGGAGGCGGTAGCTCTCGAAGGCCATGCGGCCGGAAATGCCGCTCAGCGTGTCCCCGGGCCGAACGCGGTAGAGGTGCAGCCGGCGCGGTTTGATCTGCGCCGCCTCGCCCGGGCTCAGCCGATGGAAGCTGTAGGTCGTGCGCTTGAACCCCTCGGCCAAGGCACCAGTCAGCTTGGGCGGCGACACGAAGCGGAAGCGGTAGACCGAGTCGGCGTCGTCCTGGATGGCGACCAAGCGGAAATCGAGCGTGCCCTGCCTGCCACGCACTCGGGTCTGTGCCGTCGCGGCGGCCAGGCCGTTGACGGTGATCGTTTCCACGTCCCGAAGGGTCGCGTCCTTGGCCCAGTCCCGGATGAGATAGTCGGTTATCGAGACGCCTGCGCCTTTGGGCGCCCGGTCGAAAACGATGGCCGCGCCCTCTGGCCCCCGGGCGGCCACCTGCTTGGGGCCGTTGAGCAGGTGGAAGCCGTCGGGAACCTCGAAGGCGAAGCGAAGGTCGGGGTGCAGGAACCGCCGGCCTCGAATGACCCCCTGCTTCGGATCGTCGCCGTACAGCAGGCCGTCGACCTTGCCGAGGTAGAGGTCGCGCGCGATCAGCGGATCGGCCACGGGCTTGGCGCCCGCCGCACGGATCGCCAGCTCGATCCGCTCGGCCGTGCGCGGATGGGTCTGCAGCAGGCTGAACTCGTCGGCCTTGCCGGGGCGGCCCTGGATCTCCGCCTCCAGGCGGCTGTGCGCCTGAAGGCGGGTCAGGAAGCTGGCCATCGCCTGGGGTCGGTAGCCGACCCGCGACAGGTAGCGCACGCCGAGCAGGTCGGCCTCGTGTTCCTGGTCGCGCGACCAGCTGCGCACGAACAGCATCGCGCCCGTCCCGGCGATATCCGCCGCCTCGCCGCCAAGCAGCAGCCCCGCGCCCAAGGCACCGCCCTGGGCGAGGATGGTGTGGCCATAGCGCTCGGCGGTGTGGCGGGCGGTGACGTGGCCGATCTCGTGCGCCAGCACGCCGGCCAGCTCGGCCTCGTCGTCGGCCAGGGCGAGCAGGCCGCGGGTTACGTAGACGTAGCCGCCGGGCAAGGCGAAGGCGTTGACGATCGGCGAGTCGAGCACGGTGAAGGTGAACGCGAGGTCCGGCATTTCCGAGGTGCGGGCGAGCAGCTTGCCCAGGCTGGAGACGTAGCGGGCCAAGGCCGGGTCGTCGTAGGCGCCGCCGAACTCCTTCTGGACCTTCTTGTCCTCCTTGAATCCCAGCGCGGCCTCTTTCTCGGGCGTGAGCCCGCCGGTGAAGATGGTGCGCCCGGTTGCCGGGGCCACCGCGCAGGCGGCCAAGACCGGCAACAGCAGGATCAGCGCGGCGGCACGGCGGAATCTTCGAGCGGTCATGGCGCGAGCACCTCGATCTGTTCCGAATGGGTGACTTCGATCATGGGACCGTTGTAGGACTTCAGCCAGCCCCTGACCCGCAGACGGGTCCCCTGGTAGTCGCGCGGGTCGATGCCCTCGGCCTCGAAGCGGCGGCGCACCTCGGGCGCCAGGGTGACCGTGAAGTCCTCGCGCCAGTCGGCGCCGAAGTTGAGATAAGCGCGCCCGCGCACCACCGCGGCCTCGAGGACGCGGCCCTCGACCAGCTGAAAGGTGCCCAGGTGCCCGCCGGCGGCTTCCGCGGCGCGGATCGCATAGAAGGGGTTCGTCCAGATGCCGCGCCGGTCCGCCCGCGCCGCCCGCTCAAGCGCCAGCATCTCGGCAACCAGGGCGCGGTTGTCGGCGAAGCTGTAGACCCGCGCCATGCCCTGCTCCAGCAGCGCCCCCTGGATCCAGCGCTCCGCGCCCTCGTCCTCGGGTGCATAGAGATGGGCCAGCAGCCGGCCGTGCCGGTCCATGCGCCGCCCGCCGTAGGCCAGCCTGAGCGGCCGCCCCAGGGCGAGCGCGCCGAGCGCCGCCTTGGCCTCCTCGGCGAGCGGCCAGGTCTCGAAGTTGGGTCGGCCGAGCGGCAGCTTGGGTGCCTGGATGCCGACCAGGCGCACCTGACGGCCGTCTTCCAGCACCAGGGTGTCGCCGTCGACGATCTCCGTAGCCCGCGCGGTCTCGCCGGCCGGTGCCCCGGCTTCGACCTGGGCCGCCGTTGGCACGATCGCCAGAAGCGAAAGCAGAAGATGGACGAGCAAGACCCGCATGGCCGCATCATAGTGGCAGTTGCTCCTAGGGGATACGCGGCAAGAGCGTCTGAGCATCCCCGCGCAACGCGCTCAGACCCGGCGGGTGTGCCAGGGGGCGAACCAGTCGAGGCTTCCGGCTGTCGTGCCGGTCGGGCGGTACTCGGCGCCGACCCAGCCGCCATAGCCCAGCGCGTCGAGCGCGGCGAAGACGGCGGCGAAGTTGATCTCGCCGGTTCCCGGCTCGTGGCGGCCGGGGGTGTCGGCGAACTGGACATGCGCGATGCGCGGCAGGTGGCGCTCGAGTGCCGGGATCAGGTCGCCCTGCATGACTTGGCGATGGTAGAGGTCGAACTGCAGCTTCAGGTTTTCGGCCCCGGCCCGGTCGATCGCCTCGAGCGCGTCCTCGGTGGTCTGGAGCAGGAAGCCCGGGTTGTCGCGCCCGTTGGCCGGCTCGACCATCACGGTGACGTCCTCGCGCGCGAAGGCCTCGGCGGCGAGGCGCAGGTTGTCGATCAGCACGGCGCGGCAGGCCGCCGGTTCGGTGCCCTCGGGCACCCGGCCGGCCAGCACGTTGACCCGGGCGGCGCCGAGCGCCCTGCAATAGGCGAGCGCCCGGTCGATCCCGGCGCGGAACTCCGCCTCGCGCCCGGGCAGGGCCGCGATGCCGAGCTCCCCGGCCGCCAGGTCGCCGGCCGGCAGGTTGATCAGCACGACCTCGACCCCCGCCGCCCGCGCCCTTTGCGCGACCGTTTCGGGCGGATGGTCGTAGGGGAACTGGATGTCGACCCCGGCGAAGCCCAAGTCCGCCGCCGCCGCGAAGCGGTCGAGGAAGACGTGTTCGTGCAGCATGAAGCTGACGTTGATCGAAAAGCGCGGCATGCGGTTCGTCGTCCTCGCCCGACTCGGCGGGCCGAAGCTAGCACGAAGGCCGCGCCGGTGGGAGGGGCCGGTGTGAGCCGCGGCCCGAGGGCGTTGGCGGGACGCCGTGCTTGCGCTATAGGGGTGCGGCCTTGATTTTCGGGAGGACGCGATGGCCGCCGAGGACCTGTTTCCGCCGATCGAGCCCAGCCAGACCGGCCGGCTGGAGCCGGACGGGCGCCATGCCGTCTACTGGGAGGTCTCGGGCAACCCGGCGGGCCGGCCCGTCGTCTTCCTGCACGGCGGGCCCGGCGCGGGCGCTTCGGCCGACCACCGCCGCTTCTTCGACCCGGCGCACTACCGCATCGTGGTCTTCGACCAGCGCGGCGCCGGCCGCTCGACGCCGCTGGGCGAGCTCTCCGACAACACGACGGGGCACTTGATCGCCGACATGGAGCGGCTGCGCGAAGCCCTGGGCATCGACCGCTGGCAGGTGTTCGGCGGCTCCTGGGGCTCGACCCTGGCGCTCGCCTATGCCCAGGCGCACCCGGAGAAAGTCGCGGCCCTGGTCCTGCGCGGCATCTTCCTGTGCCGCCGGTCCGAGATCGACTGGTTCCTCTACGGCATGCGCCAGATCTTCCCGGAGACCTGGCGGACCTTCGCCGGGTTCCTGCCCGAGGCGGAGCGCGGCGACATCCTGGCGGCCTACCACCGGCGGCTGATCGACCCGGATCCGGCGGTGCACCTGCCGGCGGCGCGCGCCTGGAGCACCTACGAGGGCGCCTGCTCGACCCTGCTGCCCAGCCCCGAGACCGTGGCCGCCTTCGGCACCGACCGCATGGCGCTTGGCCTGGCGCGGATCGAGGCGCACTACTTCGCGAACGACATCTTCCTGCCCGAGAACGCGCTCTTGGAGGGCGTGGACGGCATCCGTGCCATTCCGACCGTCATCGTCCAGGGCCGCTACGACGTGGTCTGTCCGATCGCCACCGCCGACGAGCTGCACCGCGCCTGGCCCGAGGCCGAGTACCGGGTGGTCCCGGATGCCGGCCACTCGGCCATGGAGCCCGGAATCCGCCGCGCGCTGGTCGCCGCGACAAACCGCTTCAAGGACGCGGTGTGAGGGCCGGCCTCGGCCGGCGGGCGCCGCGCGCGGTCTGGACCGCAGTGGCTGTCTGGCTGCTGCTCTTCTCGTCGGCTCGGGCCGACGAAAGCGACCCCGCGCTGCTCGCCCTTGGCGTCGGCTACTACGACCTCAATTTGCGCGACGACGAGGCGGCCGACTTCCGCCTGGAGTACCGTTCCGACCTAGCGCTCTGGATCGTCAAGCCCTGGGTCGGCCTGGAGGTCACCAGCGACGGTGCGGTCTATGGCCTGGGCGGCATCCTGGCCGACATCGCGCTGGGGCCCAACGTCCGCCTGACGCCCAGCGTCGGCGTCGGCGCCTACCACGACGGCGGCGGCAAGGACCTGGGCCACACGGTCGAGTTCCGCAGCCAGATCGAGCTCGCCTATCGTTTCGAGGGCGGCCCGCGCCTGGGCCTCGCCTTCGGCCACATCTCCAACGCCTCGCTGGGCGACGACAACCCCGGCACCGAAATCCTCACGATCTACTATATGATTCCGCTCGAAAGCCTGTTTTGAGCAAACAAGCCCATGCAAAGGGGCCGGACCCGCGCAGCAGCAGCCTTCCCGCCCTTGGGTTTCGGCCCTTAAGCGCGTATATAGAACCCGGCAGCGGCCCCGTAGCTCAGCTGGATAGAGCGACAGATTCCTAATCTGTAGGTCACAGGTTCGAATCCTGTCGGGGTCGCCAATTTTCAGCATGCACAGGAAGTCCGGCGCCGGCATCTAGCCGGCTGGGTGTTCGATAGTGCTGGTCGGAAGAGGGGGCGGGGGCCGTCGGGCCCAGCCGATCATGGCAAGGTGGTCGGGCCGCCCGAAGGAACGGGCGGCCCTCTCGAAGCAAGGCGTCAAGCGGCCTGGAGGTTGACCGCCTTGGGGCCGCGCTGGTCCTGCTGGACCTCGAAGCGGACCTCCTGGCCCTCGGTCAGGTGGCCCAGGGTCGAGCGCTCGACGGCCGAGATGTGTACGAAGACGTCCTTCGAACCGTCGGCCGGCTGGATGAAGCCGAAGCCCTTTGTGGTGTTGAAGAACTTTACGGTACCTGTGGTCATTTACGTGTATTCCTAATACTGAAGTTCCCGCGGAAGCACTGCGCTTCGGCGGGGCAAGGGTGCATACTTTGGGGGAGATACTCTTTAAGACGCGGTGCGGCTACACGAGATCTGCCGGCTTCCGATATGCAGCCGTCACAAGCGCTTAGGTAGGGCCTGCGGGCCGCCGATGCAAGGCTCCTGCTGTCTCGCGTTCCATGCCATACTCCCCGCCATGCCCGCCCTCGCAGGATTCGCGCGTATCGCCCGCGCGCTCAGGACCCCGAACTACCGCATCTACGTCGCCGGCAACTCGGTCTCGCTGGTCGGTACCTGGATGCAGCGCGTGGCGGTCGGCTGGCTGACTTGGCAGCTCACGGAATCGGGTGCCTGGCTGGGCGCGATGGCCTTCGCGGACCTCTTCCCGACCGTGGTGATCGGGCTCTTCGCCGGGGCGGCGGCCGACCGCTGGGACCGGCGCCGGGCGCTCAGGCTCGGCCAGTCGATCATGCTGGCCCAGGCGCTCGTGCTCTTCGCCCTCACCGCCTCCGGCCTGATCACCATATGGCTGCTCCTGGCGCTCACCCTGTTCAACGGCGTGGTCATCGCCTTCAACCAGCCGACCCGCCTGGCGCTGATCCCCAGCCTGGTGGCGCGCGACGATCTGGCGGCGGCGGTCGCGACCAATTCGATCATCTTCAATTCGGCGCGTTTCGTCGGGCCCGCGGCGGCCGGCGTGGTCATCGTGACCGGCGGCGTGGCCGCCGCCTTCGCGGCCAACGCGGCCTGCACCGCGGTGCTCGTCCTGGCGCTGTCGCGCATCCATCTGGCCCCGGACGAGGGCAAGGGAGCGGTGCACCGCGGCAATCTCCTCGCCGAGGTTGCCGAGGGCGTGGGCTACGCCGCGCGCCATCCGGGCATCGCGCCGCTGCTGCTGCTCCTGCTGGCGGTCGGCCTTTGCGCCCGGCCCTTTGTCGAATTGCTGCCCGGCTTCGCCGACGCGGTCTTCGAGGCCGGAGCGGAAGGACTCGCGACGATGACCTCGACCGTGGGGCTGGGCGCGATCCTGGGCGGGCTGTGGCTGGCCCGGCGCGACGGACATCGTGGGCTTACCCCGGTGGCGCTTGCCAGCCCGCTCGTCCTGGCGATGGCGCTTGCCGGTTTCGTCTCGAGCGAGCGCCTGTGGCTCGCGCTGCCGGCCCTGGCGGTGGCCGGCTTCGCCATGGTGGCCGGCGGCGTCGGCACCCAGACCCTGCTGCAACTCGCGGTCGAGGGACGCCTGCGCGGCCGGGTGCTGGCGCTCTACGGGCTCATCTTCCGCGGCGGCCCGGCGCTGGGCGCGCTGGCCATGGGCGCGCTCTCCGAGGTCTACGGCCTGCGCCTGCCGCTCGCCGCCGGCGCTTGCCTCGCGGCCCTGGCCGGGGTCGCGGCCTGGACGCGGAGAAGCACGATCGCCACGGCGCTCGAGCCGTCGGAGCAAGCTGCCGGTCTGGAGGGCGCACCGGGGTCCTGAACCTGCTACCAGCCGTTCGCGCGCTCCCAGCGGGCGATCGCCTCGGGGCCGCCATCGACGACGTGATAGACCCCGTGCGCCGCGGCGGTGATGCAGGCGTGGTTGGGCAGGATCCGCACCTTGGAGCCGATCGGCAGTGTGTCGTAGGGCGGCGCGCCCTCCGCGGCCGCGATCAGGCCGTGCTCCTGGTGCACCTCGGCGACGTAGAGGCCGTCGATGGGCCGGGTCGTTTCGGCCGGGCAGACCAGGCCGTAGCCGACATGGCTCATGAAGGCACCGGCACTGACGTCCTTCGAAAGCGCCAGGGCGCCGGCGTCGATCAGCACTCGGCCGGCCCGCCGGTTGTGGCCGATCACCGAGGCCAGCACCGAGACCGCGATGTCCTCGATCACGCAGGCGCCGATGCCGACCTGGTCCAGGTCGAAGAAGACGTAGACCCCAGGGCGCAACTCGGTGACGCCCTCGAGGCTCTCGGCGTAGACCGCGGTCGGCGTCGAGCCGGCGCTCACCACCGGGCAGGGCAGGCCGGCCTCCCTTAGCCGCCGAGCCGCCAGCGCGGCCCCGGCGCGCTCGGCCTCGGCCACGGCGCGGATCTCGGCCACGCTCCGGCAGTCATAGGACTGCCCGGCGTGGGTCAACACGCCTTCGAGCGCCAGGCCCGCCGCGGCCTCGATCGCGCGGCCCAGGTCGAGCAGCTCGCCGGACTCGGGCAGGACGCCGCCCCGCAAGCCGCCGGTGTCGACCTCGATCAGCAGGCGGAAGACGCTGTCCAGGCCCCCGGCCCGCTCGGCCGCGCCGGCGACCGCCTCGGCACTGTCGGCGATCAGGGTCAGGCGCGCGCCATTGCGCTCGAGGGCCGCGACCTCGCCCAGCTTGGCCGGCACGATGCCGACGGCATAGGTGATGTCGCGGAAGCCGCGCGCGGCGAAGTAGCGCGCCTCGGCCAGGGTCGAGACCGTGATGCCGCCGAACTGTCCGGCGGTGGCGAGCTTGGCCACCTCGGCCGACTTGGCGGTCTTGAGGTGCGGGCGCAGACGAACGCCGTGGCCCGCCATGCGCGCGGCCATGGCCGCGCAGTTCCGGGCCAGCACGGCGCGGTCCAGGATCAGCGCGGGGGTTCCGAGGTCGGCGATCCGCATCGCTACGAGCGCCGCCTGCGCCGGTCGGCCTCTTCGCCGGTCACGAGGGTCCACTCGACCAGCTTCTTGAGGCACTTGCCGAGCGCCTCGTCGAAGGCGGAGACGACGTCGCTCAGGCGGTCGGCGCCGGCCTCGTGCCGGCTGTCGAAGTTCTTCGACGCGACGATCGTGCGGGTCGCGCTCTGCACCAGCTTGGCGTTGAGGGCGACATGGGCGACCGGGCGGTCGCTTCCGTAGTACTCGGTCTGGAACTCGCGCAACTCGGTCTTGAGCACGAAATCGGAGCGAAGGCCCACCGACTCGCGGCCGACGGCGACGATTCGGCCCGAGTTCTCGAAGGATTCGATCATCAGGGTGAGCACCATGCTGGGCGCCCGGTCGGTCCAGCTGGCCCGCGCGTAATACTGCAGGTGCGTCGGGTTGCGGTAGAGCGCGATCCGGGTCGTGCTGAGCCCGGCATTGGCCAGCGGCAGCTGGAGCACCAGCTGCCATTGCACCGTCGGCAGGTCGGACCGGAAGGTGCTCTTCGGCGTCAGGCGGTAGAGGATCGGCGGCGGGCCCTTGCCGGGCACCACGCCCTCGCAGGCGGCGGCGAGCGAGACCAGCGGCGCCGCCGCCAGGGCCCTGAGGACGCGGCGGCGGCCCGGGCGGTTCTTATTGGGCCGGCTCATAGCCCTGCTGCTGGTTGCCGAACAGGAAGCGGGCCGGGTCGCGCTCGACCTCGGTGGTCACCCGGTTGAGGCCGACCAGGAAGTCCCGCACCTCGGCGACCATGTTCGTGATGTCGTAGAGTCCCCCCGAGGTGAAGTCGCGCAGCGGCTCCCGGTTCACCAGGGCGCTGACGTCCGTCTTCATGCTGTCGGCGGACCGACCGAGCGTGCCCGCAAGATCTTCGGCCGCGGCCAGGGTGTCGCTCGCCTGGCTGACCAGCCGCGTGCTTTCGCCCTTCAGCGCGCCGGCCAGCTCGGCCACCGAGGCCGAGGCCTCGCGCAGGTTCGTCATGGTCTTGGCGGCGTCGGCGAACAGCGTGTCGATCTGCGTGCTCTGGTCGGCCAGCGTCCCGGTGAGGCGGTCGATGTTCGCGAGGGTCCGGCCGATGTGGGTGGTGTTCTCGTCGTCGAGCAGGCGGTTGGCGCGGGCCAGCAGCAGGTTCGCGCCCTCCAGAAGGTCGGGCGCACCGGCCAGGACCTGCTCCAGCGAGGAGGCGCGCGAGGCGATGACCGCCAGCTTCTCGCCGGCTCGGGGCTCGGGCGGCGGCGCGTCCGCCGAGCCGCCCGAGAGTAGCACGTAGAGCCCGCCGGTCAGGCCCTGGAGCTCCAGGCTCGCCACGGTATCCTGACGGATCGGCGTGCCGGCCTCGACCTCGATCGTCGTGTGCACCATCTGCGGGTTGTTCCGGTCGAGGCGGACCTCGATCACCTCGCCGACCCTGACGCCGCTGTAACGCACCGGGCTGCCGGGGTTCAAACCGGTCACCGAGCCGTCGAACACGATCTGGTAGCGGCGGAACTCGACATCGAACTGGAACTTTGCGAACCACACCACGAAGGCCATGAACCCCGCGATCAGAGCGAGGACGAAGCCGCCGACCAGCAGATAGTTGGCGCGCGTTTCCATGCTCTACCCGTTTCCCGTCCCCGCTCCGTGACCGGCCGCCGCCTGGGCCGCCCGGCCGCGCGGGCCGCGGAAGTACTCCTGGATCCAGGGGTCCGGCTCGCGCATCAGGCTTTCGATCGTGCCGACCTTAACACGTTTGTCGATCAGCACGGAAACCCGATCGCAGACGGCATGCAGACTGTCGAGATCGTGAGTCACGACGAGCACCGAGAGGCCGAGCGCGCGCTGCAGGCCGCGGACCAGCCGATCGAACTTGGCGGCGCCGATCGGATCGAGCCCGGCGGTCGGCTCGTCGAGAAACAGGATCTCCGGATCGAGCGCCAGCGCGCGGGCCAGACCGGCGCGCTTGCGCATGCCGCCGGACAGCTCCGAGGGGAACTTGTTGGCCGCCTCGGGCGGCAGCCCGGCCAGGCTGATCTTGACGTCGATCATGTCGCGGCGCAGGCGGCGCGACATCCGGGTGTGCTCTTTCATCGGCGCCTCGATGTTCTGCGCCACGGTGAGCGACGAGAACAGGGCGCCGTCCTGGAACAGCACGCCCCAGCGCCGCTGCAGGGCCCGCACCGCGTCGGGCGGCAGGGCGGTCATGTCGTGGCCGAGCACGACGATCCGGCCGGCGGCGGGGCGGATCAGGCCTATCACGCTGCGCAGCAGGACCGACTTGCCGGTGCCCGAGCCGCCGACCACGCCCATGACCTCGCCGCGCGCGACGCTGAAGTCCAGGTCTTCGTGGATAACCTGGATTCCGAATTGGGTGCGCAGGCCGGTGATCTCGATGACGGTGCCGTCCTGCATCGTACCTCAGATCCCGAGGTTGGAGAACAGGATCGAAGCCAGTGCGTCGAGCACGATCACTAGGAAGATCGCCTCGACCACGGCGGCGGTGGTGCGCCGGCCGACCGATTCGGCGCTGCGCGAGACCATAAGACCCTCGAAACAGCCGACCATGGCGATGATGAAGGCGAAGACCGGCGCCTTGATGATACCGATCCAGAAGGACCACGGCGTAACCCCCGAGCTCAGCTGGCGCGCGAACTGGAGAAACGAGATGTCGAGCTCGACGAAGGCGATCACCGCGCCGCCCAGAAGCCCCAGCATGTCGGCGTAGAAGGTCAGCAGCGGCAGCGTCAGCATCAGCGCGAGCACCCGCGGGATCACCAGGACCTCCATGGGATCGAGCCCGATGGTGCGCATGGCGTCAATCTCCTCGTTCACCTTCATGGTGCCGATCTGGGCGGTGAAGGCCGATCCGGAACGCCCGGCGACCAGGATCGCCGTCAGGAGGATGCCCATCTCGCGCAGCACGCCGTAGCCGACCAGATTGACGGTGAAGATCTGTGCGCCGAAGCGGGTCAGTTGGTCGGCGCCCTGGTAGGCGAGCACCATGCCGATCAGGAAGGACATCAGGCCGACGATCGGCAGGGCGTTGAGGCCGGCCTGCTCCATGTGGCTGACCAGGGAGGTCAAGCGGATGGAGCGCGGTCTTGCGAGCGAGCGCAGCAGCACGACGGTCGTGTGACCGAGGAAATTCACCAGGTCGCGAGCCTCGGCCAGCACCTCGACCGTCGCCCGGCCGAGCCGCAACAGGAGGGTGACCAGCGGGTTGACCGGTGGTGGCGGTCCCGGGCAAGGCACGTCGTGCGCCGCCACAGTGGCGATCAGATCGAGGTGCTCCTGGTCGCCGCCGCTGAGGTCGACCACGACTCCGCGGCGCTTGAGCTCGCGCGCCGCGCGGTAGACGAGCCAGGCGCCCGTCGTGTCCATCTCGTCGATCTCGCCCAGCTCGATCCGGGCCTGCTTGGCGCCGTCGGGCTCGAGGGCCGCCAGGGCCGCGTCCTCGCCGGCGATCGCCCGGGTGGTCCAGCGGCCGCCGAGCGCGACGACCAGGCAAGCGCCGTCCAGCCGCGTATCCAGCCGCGGGGCCGGAGCCGCCACTAGACCGCGAGCGCCGAGGACGGCACCAGGCTCGCGCCGGCCTCGGACATCTGGGCCTTGGCCGCGGCCAGCGAGCCGTCCAGGTCGATCGCCCGGCAGGCGTCCTCGATCACCACTACCGCAAAGCCCTCGCGGGCGGCGTCGGTGGCCGAGTAAGCGACGCAGAAGTCGGTCGCCAGGCCGGCCAGGAAGACCCGCTCGAAGCCGCGCGTCCTGAGATAGCCGGTCAGGCCCGTGGCGGTCGTCCGGTCGTTCTCGTAGAAGGCCGAATAGGAATCGATCGCGCGGTCGTAGCCCTTGCGGATGATCAGCTCGGCGCGTGTCGCCTCCAGGTCGCGGTGGAACGCGGCGCCCGTGCTGCCCTGCACGCAATGGTCGGGCCAAAGGGTCTGCGCGCCGTAGGCGACTTCGATGGTCTCGAAGGGATGGCGGCCGGGATGCGAGGAGGCGAACGAGGTGTGCCCCGCCGGATGCCAGTCCTGGGTCAGCAGCACGTGTTCGAAGCCGCCGGCCAGGCGGTTGATGACCGGCACCACGGCATCGCCGTCCGGCACGGCCAGCGCCCCGCCCGGGCAAAAATCGTTCTGCACGTCGATCACCAGAAGCACGTCGCCCCGGCCGGGCGTTGTGTCTTGGGTCATGTGCCGCCTCCCTCGCTCGCATCCGCGCCCGTCCCAATCATAGACTCGAGAAACGGCGAGTTCACGCGCATCCGTATGGCGACCCAAGTTTTGGCGAAACGTTCCAGGCTGTGAGGGACGGCGGGAGGAGCCTGGGCTGTAAGCCGCCGCGTTACTGCGCGGCCTTGCGCTTCTCCAGGACGCCGTCGAGCCAGTCGGGATCCATCTCGGGCACCGAGGACAACAGCAGTTCCGTGTACTCGTGATGAGGCGGCGTGAGGATCTCCTGCTTTTCGCCCTGCGCGACGATCCGGCCCTGGAGCATGACCACGATCTCGTCCGAGATCGCCTTCACGGTCGCCAAGTCGTGGGTGATGAAGAGGTAGGTCACGCCCAGGTCGTCCTGGAGGCGTTGCAGCAGCTTGAGGATTTCCTCGGCGACCAGCTGATCGAGCGCCGAGGTCACCTCGTCGCAGATGATGACCTCCGGGTTCGCCGCGAGCGCGCGGGCGATGCATATGCGCTGCTTCTGTCCGCCGGACAGCTCCCCCGGATAGCGGTCGGCGAAATCGGCCGGCAGCTCGATCATGTCCAGGAGCTCCAGGATGCGCTTCTCGCGCGCCTGGCTGTCCATGCCGAGATAGAAGGACAAGGGGCGGCCGATCACGTCGCGCACCTTCTGCCGCGGATTGAGGGCCGTATCCGGCATCTGATAGATCATCTGCAGGTGGCGAAGCTGGTCGCGGGTCCTGGCCTTGTAGGATGCCGGCAGCTCTTCGCCGTCGAAGAGGACCTTGCCCTTGAGCGGCGGCAGCAGGCCCGTGATCGCCCGCGCCAGCGTGCTCTTGCCGCTGCCGGATTCGCCGACGATCGCGACGGTCCGGCCACGCTCGACCTTCAGGTCAATGTCTTGCAGGACCAGGAGGGTCTTACCGTAGGCCGCCGAAACGTCCTGGATGTCGAGCAGGGGACGTTCGGACGGGGCGGCGGCGGTGTCTTCTTTCTTGTAGGTACGCACCGCCAGAAGCTGGCGGGTATAATCCTCCTTCGGGTTGGCGATCATCTCGCGCGCGTCGCCTTCCTCGATCAGATCGCCGTAGCGCAGCACCATGATCCGGTCCGCCATCTGCGCCACCACCGCGAGGTCGTGGGTGATGTAGATGGCCGCGGTGTTCGACTGGCGGACCACGTCCTTGATCGCGGCGAGGACCTCGATCTGGGTCGTCACGTCGAGCGCGGTGGTCGGCTCGTCGAAGATGATCAGATCGGGTTTGCAGGACATGGCCATGGCGGTCATCGCCCGCTGCAACTGGCCGCCGGAAACCTGATGCGGATAGCGGTAGCCGATGTTGTCCGGGTCCGGCAGCTGGAGACGGCGATACAGGTCCTTGGCGTCCTGCTCGGCCTCTGCGGCCTTGAGGATGCCGTGCTGGACCGGCGTTTCCGAATACTGGTCGATCAGCTTGTGCGCCGGATTGAAGGAGGCCGCGGCGCTCTGGGCGACATAGGCGATGCGCGACCCGCGGATCTCGCGCTTGGTTTCCTCCGAGGCGGCGGTCATGTCGATGCCGTCGAAGACGATCGTGCCGCCGGAGATTCGGCAGCCGGGCCGGGCGAAGCCCATGCTGGCAATGCCGATGGTCGATTTGCCGGCGCCCGATTCGCCGATCAGGCCCAGGACCTCGCCGCGCCGCAAGGTCAGGTCGATGCCGTTGACGATCTCGTGCCACTGCTCGTCGGACTGCCCCTCGATGCGCAGTCCGCGCATCTCGAGCAGGACCTCGCCGATCTCGTGTTTGCCGCCGTCAGTGCTCATCGCGGAGTCCACTCGTCTTGTGCAGGAACCAGTCGACCACGAAATTGACCCCTACGGTCAGCAGCGCGATCGCCCCCGCCGGAAGCAGGGGCGTGATGTCGCCGTAGGTGATCAAGGTCGCGTTGTCGCGCACCATCGAGCCCCAGTCGGCCGTCGGCGGCTGCAGGCCGAGGCCCAGGAAGCTGAGTGCGCTGATGAACAGGAAGACGAAGCAGAAGCGCAGGCCGAACTCGGCCACCAGCGGCGGCATGGAGTTCGGCAGGACCTCCCGCCCGATGACCCACCATATGCCCTCCCCGCGCAGCCGGGCCGCCTCGACGAAATCCAGCACGACGATGTTCATCGAGACCGCGCGGGCCAGACGGAAAACGCGCGTGGAGTCCAGGATTGCGATGACGACGATCAGCACGGGGATCGAGGTGCCCAGGATGGTCAGGATCAGCAGCGCGAAGATCAGCGTGGGAATGGCCATCAGGACGTCGACGATACGCCCCAGGACCTGATCGACCCAGCCGCCCAGGGTGGTCGCCAGCAGGCCGAAGAACCCACCGATCAGGAACGCGAGGCAGGTGGTCGCGAAGGCGATCCCGATCGTGTTCCTGGCGCCGTAGACCAGCCGCGTCAGCATGTCCCGGCCGAGGTTGTCGGTGCCGAGCACGAAACCCTCGCCCCAGGGCTCGAACTCCGAGCCGACGATTTCGGACTCGCCGTAAGGGGTCAGGACGGGAGCGAAGAAGGCGACAAAGACGTAGACCACGATCACCAGCAATCCGAAGATTGCGGTCGGAGGAGCCGACTTCAGCAGTTTGATCAGCTGTTTCATTCGGCCGCTCGCCTATTTCGGATGGAGGAGTCTGGGGTTGCTGAGGATCGACAGCACGTCGGCCGTCAGATTCAGCAGAATGTAGGTCGCGGCGAAGATCAGGCAGCTGGCTTGCACAACCGGAACGTCCCGCTTGATGACCGAGTCGACGAACAGCTGGCCTAAGCCCGGGTAGACGAAGACCACCTCGACGATCACCACGCCGACCACTAGGTAGGCCAGGTTGATCACGATCACGTTGATGATCGGCGCCAAGGCGTTGGGCAGAGCGTGGTGGACGATGATGCGCGAACGGGACAGGCCCTTCAGGTTCGCCATCTCGATGTAGGGGCTGGCCAGGAGATTGATGATCGATGCGCGGGTCATGCGCATCATGTGGGCGACCACCACCAGCGTCAGCGTCAGTGCCGGCAACATGACGCGGTATACGCGCTCCCAGAGCGCGAGGTCCGCGCTGACGTTCGAGATGCTGGGGAAAATGTTGGCGTTGACCGCCAGGAACAGGATCAGGATGTAAGCGACGAAGAACTCCGGGAAGGAGATCGACGACAAGGTCACGACGTTGATCGACCGGTCGAAGAAGCTGTTGCGGTAAAGCGCCGCCAGCACGCCGAGCGTCACCGCCAGGGGAACCGAGATCACCGCGGCGATGGCGGCGAGAAACAGCGTGTTGGCAAAACGCACGCCGATCAGTTCGGAGATCTCACGCTCATTGGCCAGGGACTTGCCGAAATCCCCCTGGAGCACTCCGCCCAGCCATTCGATGTAGCGGGTGTGCGGCGGCAGATCGAGTCCGAGTTCCCTGCGGAACGCCGCAACGGTCTCCGGCGTCGCCGACTGGCCCAGGACAGCCTCCGTCAAGTCTCCGGGCAGCAGCTCGATGCCCAGAAAGATAATGAGGGAGACAACGAAGAGGGTGAGGAGGCCCAGCGCCAAGCGCTGGGCCACCATCGTCAGGATCTTGGTCACGGGACCCGTCCGGCTTGCCGGTTCGGATCAGCCGAACCACCAGCGCTCCACTGC
Source organism: uncultured Kiloniellales bacterium (assembly GCA_947258885.1). Lineage (GTDB taxonomy): Bacteria > Pseudomonadota > Alphaproteobacteria > Kiloniellales > JAKSDN01 > CAMYKD01. The sequence continues at coordinate 33,821 of CAMYKD010000034.1, forward strand.
CCTGAAACCGTCGAGGCTCCAGTTCGATCCCATCTTCTCATGCTGGACCTTCTTGGACAGGCCCATGACGTAGTTGTTGAACATGGGTACGACGACGCCGCCCTCGTTGCTGACGATCGTCTGCATTTCGACATACATCGCGCGCCGCTTGGCCTCGTCCAGCTCGGCACGCGCCTCGATCAGCAGCTTGTTGAAGCGCTCGTGCTCCCAGAAGGAGTCGTTCCACGGCGCCCCGGCGGCGTAGGCGGTCGAGAACATCCAGTCCTCGGTCGGCCGGCCGCCCCAGTACACCGCGCACCACGGCTTCTTGAGCCAGACGTTCGACCAGTAGCCGTCGTTCGGCTCGCGGACGACGTTGATCTCGATGCCGGCCTTGGCCGCATGCTCCTTGTAGAGGACCGCCGCGTCGACGGCGCCGGCGAAGGCCGCATCGGCCGCGCTCAGGTCCACCTTCAGGTTGCTGAGGCCTGCCTTCTTCAGATGGAACTTGGCCTTGTCTACGTCGTACTTCCGCTGCGGCAGATCGCTGGCACTGGCGTGATAGCGGTTCGACAGGCCGATCGGATGGTCGTTGCCTATGACGCCGTGACCACGCAAGATCGACTTCAAGAGCGCTTCGCGGTCGAGCGCGTACTTCAGCGCCAGCCGCACGTCGTTGTTGTCGAACGGCGCCGTGTCGGTGCGCATGGCGAAGGTGTAATGCGCCGTGCCGCTCGTCTCGACAATCTTGACGTTCTTGTTGCGGGCCAGCAGGTGCGCCGTCTTGAGGTCGACCCGGTCCATGGCGTCGATCTCGCCCGTGGTCAGGGCGTTCGTGCGCGCCGCAACGTCGACGATGACCAACATCTCGGCCGCGTCGAAATGCGCGCGGCCTTCCTTCCAATAGTTCGGGAAGCGCTTCAACTTGGTGCGCACGCCCGGCTCGAAGCTCTCGATCGTATAGCCGCTGGTGCCGATGCCCGACGTTGCGTCGGCCTTGCCGTCCTTCGACGGCATGATCGAGAGGTGATAGTCGCTGATGATGAAGGGGAAATCCGCATTGCCGGTCTTCATCGTGAACACCACCGTGTCCTTGCCGTCGGCCTTGATGTCGGCGATCGGGTCGACGATGGGCTTGGCCGCCGACTTGGAGTCTTCGCCGCGGTGATGGTTGATCGAGGCGACCACGTCGTCGGCGTCCAAGGTCTTGCCGTTGTGGAACTCGACGCTCGGCTCCCAGGATTCCGCGAGCTCGGGAACCAGATCGCCGGAGTTGCCCACCTCGGTCAGCTTGTTGTGAACGGCGCCGCCCAGGGACTGGATGTAGAGGTTCTCGTAGGTCGCCGGATCGAGCGTGTCGGTGGTCGAGCCGTGGCCGATGCCAAGACGCAGCGTGCCGCCCTTCTTCGGCGTCGCGGCCGTGGCCGCCTTCGCCGCCAAGCTTGTCGCCAAGGCCGTGGTGAGGCCCAGCGCGGCAGTGCGGCTCATGAACTCACGGCGAGAGATCTTGCCGCACTCAAGCAACTTACAGTAATGTTCCCATTCCGTCATGATCTCGACCTCCCTTGTTCTTTCTGTTTCGCACGGATCTGGATCGAGAAATTTCCCGACCCTGCCGTTGTTCGATTTTCTCTTTCCGGACCAGCCGGGCGAGCACAGGCAAGTTTTGTTCATTCTGGCAAGATTGCGGGAAACAATCAAACATCGATATTGGAATATTCCGCCGACCAGCTCTGCAGAGAGGCCCCCGGTCTCGCCATAGCCAAGAGTTGGCATGGCGCGCGAAATCAAGAAGCGCCGGAAATTCTTGGAAAAAGAGCTGCGACCGCCCACGCAGGCACGGCCTTCACCTTATGGCCGATTCGTCGGGAGATCATGGCGTTGCCCGACTTTGGGCGACGCGGCATGCCGCGTGACCGGGCCCCCTGTCCGGCGTTCCCGGGGGCCGAAAGCCGGGTCTAAGAAACGCAGGCCGACGGCAGGCAGGTTTGACGCCCCGGCGCCTGACGGGCCCGGCTTCCTATCCTCACCGCCGCTACTTGACGCCGAGGATCTCCTTGGCCTTGGCCAGGATCGTCACCGCTTTCTCATGCTTGTCGGCAAGATGCATCTCCTCGCCGTAGGCGCGGCGCGCCATCACCTCGGCCTTCTGCATGACGGTCAGTTCCCTGCTCGCGGCGAGTTCCCGGTCGATCGTTGCTATGTCGCCATAGCAATCGTGGGTAGGAGTAGCGCCCGTAAGCGCGACCCACAGGGCGGTAGCTGTTATAGCGACTCTCATCGAGTCTCTCCTTTGCCGGCTGTTTCGCCCATGTCCGGATGGCCTCCGTCCTGAAGGCCTCGACCGCCCCAAATCCCGCAAAGTGGCAACCAGCTGCGGGGATCGCGTGTCGGGGCCTGGGTCCGGACCGGGTCCACACTAGCCTGGATTGGTAAAGCAATCGAGAAGCGGCGGGAATGCTGATGATTGCCAGGTCGCATCAGGGATTTCCCGTAACTGCGGTGTCCTGCCGTCGGCGATTGCGGGTTTCGCTCCGCCACGCAGTGCGGCTATGCTGGTTGCCGAATCAAGATTCGTCGCGGACAGCTTAGCCGGGAGGGGTTATGAGTGAGGTCATCCATCACTACGTCAACGGCCGCATTGCCGAAGGTCGGAGTGGCAACTTCGGCGACGTCTACAACCCGGCTCTGGGCGAGGTGATCCGCCGGGTCGCCTTCGCCAGCGAGCAAGAGGTGCGCGCCGCGGTCGCCTCCGCCAGGGAGGCCTTCCCGGCCTGGGCCGCGACCCCGCCACTGCGTCGTGCGCGCGTCATGTTCCGGCTCAAACAACTGCTCGAGGCGAACATCGACGAGCTTGCCTCGCTCATGACCGAAGAGCACGGCAAGACGGTAAGCGACGCCAAGGGCTCGATCACCCGCGGCATCGAGGTGGTGGAGTTCGCCTGCGGCATCCCGCATCTCCTGAAGGGCGAGTACACGGAGGACGTCGGCACCGGCGTGGACAGCTACTCCGTGCGCCAGCCGCTGGGCGTGGTGGCCGGCATAACGCCGTTCAATTTCCCGGCGATGATCCCCTTGTGGATGTCGCCGGTCGCGATCGCCTGCGGCAACAGCTTCATCCTGAAGCCCTCGGAGAAGGATCCATCCTTCTCGCTGCGCCTCGCCGAGTTCTACAAGGAGGCCGGCCTGCCGGACGGCGTGTTCAATGTGGTGCAGGGCGACAAGGTCGCAGTCAACGCCATTCTCGACGACCCGGACATCCAGGCGGTCAGCTTCGTCGGCGCCACGGCGACGGCCGAGTACATCTACCGGACCGGCTGCGCCCACAACAAGCGGGTCCAGGCCCTGGGCGGTGCCAAGAACCATATGATCGTCCTGCCCGACGCCGACATGGAGCAGGCGACCGACGCCATCATGGGCGCGGCCTATGGCTCGGCCGGCGAGCGCTGCATGGCCATCTCTGTGGCCGTCGCGGTCGGCGATCAGGTGGCCGACGACCTGATCGAGCGCCTGTCGCCGCAGGTGCGCGGCCTCAAGGTGGGGCCCGGCACCGACCCCGATGTCGAGATGGGACCGCTCAACAACAAGCAACTATACGACAAGGTCATGGGCCTGATCGACACGGGCGTGAAGGAAGGCGCCGAATTGACGGTGGACGGCCGCGGCCTGACCCTTCAGGGCTACGAGAACGGCTATTTCATGGGCGGCTCGATCTTCGACCGGGTGACCCCGGACATGGAGATCTACAAGCAGGAGATCTTCGGGCCGGTGCTCTCGGTCGTGCGTGCGCCGGACTACGGCGCCGCCGTCGACATGGTCAACGGCCACGAGTACGGCAACGGCACGGCGATCTTCACCCGCGACGGCGACGCCGCCCGGCACTTCGCCCGCCGCCCGGCACTTCGCCAACGCGGCCCAGATCGGCATGGTCGGGATCAACGTGCCGATCCCGGTGCCCATGGCCTTCCACAGCTTCGGCGGCTGGAAGCGCTCGCTGTTCGGCGACCACCACATGCACGGTCCCGAGGGCGTGCGCTTTTACACCAAGCTGAAGACCATGACCGCGCGCTGGCCGACCGGCATCCGCTCCGGCGCCGAGTACACCATGCCGCTCATGTAGCGGAGGGGCCGCTCCGACCCCGCGAGGGATGCTAAGGGTCTGGAACCGAATTATCGATGCGTTTGGTCGCGGCGCAATCGGCCCGCTGTTAGGAGCGAGGAGGGCGGACATGCCGGGCATATTCGACGACGAGCGACGCGGCAGCGGGCCGATTGCGCCCGATCCCCGCGGGACGGGGCCAATTCCCGCCAGGGCCGCGTCGCGGA
>CAMYKD010000035.1 GCA_947258885.1 uncultured Kiloniellales bacterium
CCTGCTGCTGCATCTGCACGAAGGTCGGGCTTGCGCCGAACAAGACTGCACCGCTCTTCTCGACAAGCTTCCACAACGTCTCGCCGTCAGGATGATTCGGATTGCCGTCGTACAACAGGGGAATTACCCCGAGTAGCAAGGAACTGACCAGGAAATTCCACATCATCCAGCCGAGCGTCGTATAAAAGAACAGGCAGTCTCCCGGCTTCATGTTCATGTGCAATCCGGTGAGCTTCATCTGCTCGAGGAGAATGCCACCGTGGCTGTGCACGATGGCTTTTGGCAGTCCCGTCGTTCCGGACGAAAAAAGAATCCACAGAGGATGAGCAAACGGCAGCTGGGCGAATTGGATTTCCTCGTCGGGGCCTTCAAGCAACTCGTCCCAGATCAACATGCCATCAACAGGAACATCATAATTGGCGGGCTCGAGCCTGGGCACGAGTAGCAGATTCTCGACGGACGGCAAGCTGGCTGCCAGCTCGCGGATTTCGGCGCGCCGCGAATAGGGTTTGCCGCCGTAGCGATATCCATCGATACAGATAAGAAATCTTGGCTCCAGTTGTGCAAATCGATCCAGAACGCTGGGGGTCCCGAGATCCGGCGAACAGGCCGTCCAGATGCCGCCCGCGCTGACCGTCGCCAGCATCGCGACGACAGCCTCCGGGCAATTGGTGAGATAGGCGGCAACCCTGTCACCGGGCTCGAGGCCGGCGTCCCGCAACCACTTGGCCATGATCCTCACCTGGGCAGCAAGTTCCTGCCAGCTCAATTCAGCCAGATCACTTTCTTCGTTGGCGAATAGCAGCGCGGTTCCGTCATCCCGGCAACGCCGAAAAATATGCTCCGCATAATTCAGTCGTGCGCCCGGAAACCATTCCGCACCGGGCATGGTCCGCTTGCCCAGGACACGCTCGTAAGGAGTTGATGACTGAACATCGAAGTACTCCCAGATGGCAGTCCAAAACTCGTCAAGCTGGCCGATGGACCACCGTCGAAGCTGCTCGTAGTCGTCAAACTGGATTGTCTTGGTCCGGAAAAGCCAGCGGCGAAAGGCTGTTATGTTCGCCTCCCCCAGCCACTCTTCCGTTGGCTTCCATAATAACTGCCCTTCTTTCACCATGAATTATCAGACCTCCGTCCCGTCATCCTGCTCATGTGCCCGGCCCGTGTGAATATGTCGATCGCATAAACTATCATACTGATCAGGCTCCGATTGGTAAGTCTTGCATTCGGCCCCATGAGATTTTCATCAGGACACTCATCGTCTAAGAAGATGGAAATCGATTATCATGGGAGGCACGATTGCATGGCCTTGTAGATGGAGTTAGCGGTATGAGTAGCAAAAATAACGACAGTCCTTTCCCCCTTGCCTCGGAAATCGAAAGCGTACCGGGCACGGAGGGCTGGGAAGACATGTACCCGTACTTCACCCGCAGACAGCCGGGCGACGACAACATATTCTGGTTTTACAACTCCATGCATTTCCCGGAGCCCATGCCGGCGTTTGACGCACTCACGGCAGAGATACCCTATACGGCCATGGGCGCAAACACGACGCGTATGTTTGCCTTTCCGGCAACACTGGGCGTGGAGCACCGAATCATCAACGGCCGTGTCTATATCACGGCGCATGCCGTCTCCGATCCGGAGGAAATAGCGCGCCGGACGGAAGTATTCAACAAGCGTGCTTCTCATTACTACCAGAACTGGGACGAGCTTTTCGAGAAATGGAAGGAGAAAATGCTCGCGCTCATCAATGAGATCGACGGCGTCGAGATTCCCGAATTGCCAGAATTCGACGACGAAGAGTCGGTCATGGCTGGCCGTGGAATCAGTCAGAATCACTACGTCCGGGAGCGCTACCATCGTTGCATAGACCTGTTCTCGATCATGTGGCATCACCATTTCGAATTCCTGATGCTCGGATACGGTGCCTACCTGGTATTCTTCCAGTTCTGCAAGAAGGCTTTTCCCGAGATCGCCGATCAGACGGTCGCTCGTATGGTCGCCGGTATAGATATGCTGATGTTTCAGGCCGATGACGCCCTGCGCTCATTGGCGAAGCGGGCGGTCGATCTCGGCATCGCGGATGTATTCGTAGACGATGTCGATCCACAGATTATCCTGAAGAGTGTCGAGTCCACAGGTGACAAAGGCAAGAAATGGCTGGCAGCATTCGAAGAATTCCGTGATCCCCTGTTCAACATCACGGTGGGTGATGGCTTCTATCATTACCATCGCAGCTGGAACGACGATCTGACAGTTCCGTTCTCGGCCCTGTCGCATTATGTCGCCCGGATCGCGGATGGGGAAAACCTGACTCGGCAGACCGAGGAATTGCGCGAAGAACGCAAGCGTATCGCCGACGAGTACCGGGAATTGCTTGACAACGAAGAAGAGCGTGGCGCGTTCGATCAGATGCTCGGACTCTGTCACCGCGTATTCCCGTACGTCGAAGACCACAAGTTCTTCTGTGAGCACTGGTTCACGACGCGTTTCTACGAAAAGATACGAGAGTTCGGCGATCTGCTGGTGCGTTGTAAGATTCTGAACGACAGGGAAGACATATTTCAGCTTCAGCATGCAGAAGTCGATCACGCGCTGGCGGACGCCATGCTCGCCTGGGCAGCCGGTTCAGAGCCGCTCGGCGCCGCTCACTGGCAACCGATCGTGGACAAGCGACGCAAGATCCTCGAGAAATTTTCGGATTGGGAGGCGCCCATTGCGATCGGGCCGATGCCGGAACACCTCGAGGATCCGGCCGTGCAGATGCTGTGGGGGATTACGTCCGAAACGCTCGAATCCTGGTCGCGCAGTCCTGACCAGGTCAGTGAAAACGAAATCCATGGCTTTGCAGCCTCGCCCGGCGTAGTGGAAGGCATTGCACGGGTGCTCAAAAACGTCAACGAAATCGGCCAGGTCCGCGAAGGAGATATCCTGGTTTCTCCCGTGACCACCCCCAGCTGGGGACCGGTATTTCCCAAGATCAAGGCGGCCGTATCGGACATAGGTGGCACGATGTCGCATGCTGCGATCGTCGCGCGCGAATACGGAATGCCGGCGGTGGTCGGAACCGGACGCGCAACCAAACGGATTTCGACCGGCCAGAGGCTGCGTGTGGACGGCGACAATGGCGTCGTCACGATCCTCGATTGACGCAGGTGGTCGATGTCACACGGTAGCCGATCATTTATTAGCCACTTTGCCGACCTGACACTGGGCGATCGCCACGCAGTGGGCGGGAAAAGTGCCAGCCTGGGAGAATTGACACGAGCCGGTATAGCAGTTCCACCGGGGTTCGTCGTCACGACGTCGGCGTTCGAAGCATTTCTGCGAGTTTCCGACGCGGCCGGGGGAATCCGTAAAGAAGTCGCCGCCCTCGATCCAGGCGATGCGACCCGGGTTGCCGCGGCAAGTGAGCGCATACGAAAGCAGGTCCGGGACATGCCGATACCTGCGGCCATCGCAAAAGAAATCCGCAGCAGTTACCAGTCGCTCGCGGTAGATGCTGGCAGCATGCCGGTCGCCGTGCGTTCGAGCGCAACCTGCGAGGATAGCGAGACCGCCAGTTTTGCCGGATTGCAGGACACCTATCTTTGGGTTCTCGGCGAAGAGCAGCTCCTGGATCAGGTCCGAGCATGCTGGGCAAGCCTGTACAACAGCGAATCGATCACCTATCGCCAGCGACTCGATTTACCCGAAGACCAGATAGCGATGGCAGTCGTGGTACAGGAAATGGTGGACGCCGTCTGTGCTGGCGTCATGTTCACACGCAGCCCGACGACCGGAGACAAATCCGTCATCGTGATCGAAGCAAGCTGGGGGCTCGGGTCGAGCCTCGTAAGCGGCGAAGTCACGCCGGACCGCTTTGTCGTCAACAAGGTAACCGGCGAGATAAACAGGCGGGACATTTCTGAAAAAGCCTTGGAAACCGTTCCCAATCCGACGAGCGGAGGCGTGCGCGAGCGCCCCGTCCGGGAAGAACGTCGGCACGCGCCTTGCCTGGCTGATGAATCGATCAGCCAGCTCTGGCGAATTGCAAGAAAAGTCGAAAAACACTATGGCTCACCACAGGACATCGAGTGGGCCATCCCCCGAGGCCGGGGACAACAAGAGCAGATTGTCTATCTGTTACAGAGCCGGCCCGAGACGGTCTGGGCGGGCAGGGAGAAGGAACCCGCCGCGAAGCCGACGCCAAAAGCTTTCGATCACGTGCTGAATCTGATGGGAACCAGAAAGAGCTGAATATGCAACTGACCCACGAGGACGTAAGCATGATTCTGAAGCTCCTGGACGAGTCTCCTTACGATGAACTGAAGATCGAGACCGAAGGATTCAGCCTGACCTTGAAATGCAAGTCCGACATGCGCCGGTTGCGGCAGCCCAAACGATCGGGCCGCCGAGAAAAGATAACGGGAACACGGCATGGCTGATATCGATTTGATCGACGTATCCATTCGCGATGGCAATCAGAGTCTATGGGGCGCAACCGGATTGAATACGGCCCAGATCCTCGCAATAGCGCCGGTCATGGAACGTGTCGGGTACCGTGCCATCGATTTCACGTCCAGCACTCACATGGGCATCGCGGTACGGACTTACCAGGAAGATCCGTGGCTGATGATTCGATTGATGCGTAAGGCCGTGCCGAATACACCGCTGCAGTTCATCGGCACGGGGTTTCGCTTCATCTCCTGGGAAACCGCAGCCCAGGATTTCATGAGGCTGGTTTACCAGCGACTCATCGCCAATGGTATTTCACGTTTCATCGTCCTGGACCCCATGCACGATGTCGACGCGCTGCTCGCAACCGCCAAGATGATCAAACAGGAAGGCGGATCCGAAGTCATGGCTGCGCTGACCTACACACTTAGCGACGTCCACGACGATGCGTTTTATGCATCGGTGGCTGCGCGCGCAGCAGGGTCGCCGGATGTGGATCTCGGCTATCTCAAGGATCCGTCCGGGCTTTTGACACCGGAACGTGCGAAGACGCTGATACCGGCGATTCAGAAAGAGATGAACGGCAAAGACCTCGAACTCCACTCTCACTGTACGATCGGGCTTGCGCCGCTCTCGTACATGGCCGCCGCCGAACTCGGTATCGATGGCGTGCACACCGGTGCTGGCGCGCTGGGCGACGGCACGTCGCTGCCGTCCGCAATCCGCACGGTCGCGAATCTCCGCGAAGCCGGACACAACGTTGATATCGACGATAAAGCACTTGCGGAGGTTTGCGACTACTTTTCCCGCATGGCCGAGGCCGAAGGTCTGCCGCGCGGCGCGCCCCGTGAGTATGATGCCGCGTTCCTGCGCCATCAGATTCCGGGCGGCGTGATGACGACGCTCAAGCGCCAGCTGTCCGAGATCGACATGGAAGACCGCCTGGCCGAGCTGATCCGTGAGTCCGAGCGCGTCCGGGCGGAGCTCACCGGCAAGCTGGGACGAGACCCGACCTCCCAGGAGCTGGCGCCGGCCCTGGGCAAGGTGTTGGCCCAGTCCGCCCTCGGCCTTGCCCAGGACGTCGACCTCGCGCCCTACCGCCTCGGCCGCTTTGCCGAGGGCAGGTTGCTGACCGGCGTCTACGGCGTCGGCTCGATCTCCTGAAGCACGGTAGGCAGCAGAGCATCCGCCCCGGTACGGCAGGGTCGGTCGGTATGCCCGGCTACAGTTCCTCGAACATTTCAGCGGCGGCTTGCAGCTCCTTGTCGAGCGGCGACATCAGCTGTGCCAATCTTTGGATGTCCTCGGGAGCGGGCTTGTCTCCCTCCGCCGGCGATTTGACGAGCGGCAGGAACTCGTCCCAAAGCCGCTCCACCCTTCTCAATTGCGCCCTGATTTCCGGGTTTGGCGCGGGCAAAAGCTTGCTCTCCGGGTCGCCTTCGATGAGCCCGGCCAGGCTGCGGGAGAATTCGGCGGAGGTGTCGGACAGATCCTTCCTGTTCCGTTCGACATTGTGACCGGCGGCAATCAGGAGGAATTGCTTGCTCATCTTCTGTAGCCGCCAGGTCTGGTCCTCGGCTCGCTCTGCGGCCACCTCGAGCATGGAACGGAGCTGTTTCTCGTTGGCATGCTGGTGAAGGGCCGCCGCCATTTCGTGAGTGGCTTCGAATAGGGGTTCGTTCAGGTTTCCGATGGTCGCCACCTGTTCGGTCGAAAAGTCTCCCGCGTCGAGACCGCTGCGAACAACCGCGTCGAACTGGGGCCACAACGCCTCGACTTCAGCGAGCAACTTCAGCACATTCGGCTCCGTTCTCGGCGACAGCCCCATCGCGCTATCGCCGTCGCGAAGAGCCTTGAACACGCGGCCGAAGGCTTCCCGGGACTTGCTGAGAGTGCCGAGGTTTTGCGCCTTGTCGATGCCCAGGACGACAAGCAGCGATGCCGTACTCATCCTCTGGGTCTGCACGGACAGCTGTTCGGCGAAGTGGCTGGCGCGCTTCAAATCCGAGGCGGCTGCGGCAGGATCCGCAAAGCTTGCGATTGCCAAGGCGAGGAGGGCGCCGACGGCGGCGACGGAGCAGGGGAACGGGCGCGCTTGCCTTGACATTGTCTTGCTTCCTTTTTCTGAATTATATTACAGCCTGTATAATAACAGACCCCGACCGGTTGCGAAATTCGGTCGATTGTATAGTAATACTAGGGATTTCCCGTATTAGAGGTGTCGCGTTACTTTGACCGCTGACACGGTCGGAGACCCCGGTGCCAATATCGGTACGAATCGAGGGGGCCTCAGGCTGAAGCGCGTTCAGCAGCCGCCCTTGCACTGGTCGGAGCACTCCGGAGCGTTGCCGGTCGTGACTTCCAGGTCGGCCTTGCCGACCCTGAGACAGCCGGAGCTCTTGAACTGAACACAGACCGTAATGCCGTTGTCCTTGCAAATCCGGCCGATTTCCCCCTTCGGACCGGAGTCCTTGAACTTCACGATATCCCCGACCGCTACGGCCATATCGAATTCTCCCCCCAAACCAGCGTCGCCGGACCGTGCCCTTGACCGTTATCGGCTCGGGGCGGAGGTCCCAAGGTCCGATCCCTTCGCTGCACACGACCGGACCTCACGCAATGTAGGAGGTCATTATAGGCTGATTGCCAAGCCCTGAAAATTCGGGCGATTGCCGAGTGGGTCTAGGGATTTCCCTTACTGATCGCGCAACTCCCGGCGATCCGCACCAATTCCGCGAGAGATTCCGCTTGCATCTTTACCATGACGTGTGAGCGGTGAACCTCTACGGTCTTGGGACTGATGTCCAGCGCGCGGGCGACTTCCTTATTGGACTTGCCCAGGATCACCAAGTCCATGACCTGACGCTCGCGCGGGGTCAAGCTCTTCAGACGGGCTATCGTCCTTTCGCGCGCAGACCGCTCCTGGCGTAGGCGGGCGTCCTCCAAGATGGACAACTGGATGCGTTCGAGCATCATCTGTTCGTCGAACGGCTTCTCGACGAAATCTATTGCGCCCCGCTTCATGGAGCGCACGGCGGTCGGCACGTCGGCGTATCCGCTGACGACGATAATCGGAAGCGTCACTTCCTCGGCCGCCAGCTTGCTTTGCAGCTCGATCCCGCTCATGCCCGGCATCCGCACGTCGGTTACGAGGCATCCTGGCCGGCTCGCATCGTAGGCGTTCAAGAACTCCTGGGCCGATGCAAAAGTCTCGATCTTGAGGCCGACCGACTCCACGAGCCACCTCAATGTATCGCGTACTCCCGAATCGTCATCCACGACGAAAACTGTGGGTTCAGCCGACAAGCTCGGAATTCTCCTTGAGAGCGGGGTTGTCTTGCGCCGCTGGCGTCTTCTTTTTCCCGATTCCTCCAACCCGCAGCGGACCGCCCTGGACGAGCGTTCCACGGGTCGACGGCTCCATGCCCATGCGTTTGGCTCTGACCATGACAGGGCATCGAATATCACATCCAAGCGCCCCTTAGCAAAGCCTAGTCGGGCCGCCCGGATGCTGTAGTCGAACTGTTGTTAGGGAGCCGTTAACGCTGCCAAGGTGTCAGGCGCGGCGAGCGGCCCCGCGCCGGAAGGCGCAGGGTCGGCCGGGGGGCGTCCGGTCGGTTCATGCGGCGGATTGCCGGGGGAGTGCTGTCTGCTTGTGGGTGACCGGGACGAGCGCGCCGATCAACATGTCGATCTCTGCGCCGTTGCTGGCGAGGGGACAGACCAGCCGGTCGACCGTAAGGTACCATTTCTTGGAAACCGGCATGGGGGTGCTGCGGTAGACCGGCTGCGTCGCGGCCATCGCGCGGGCATAATCGGCGTTGAGTTCGGCCGCCTGTTGGGGGAAAGCCTCCTCGACGGTCCGGCCGGTGATCTCGAAGTCGAACAGATCGACGATCCCCGTGCCGGCCAGACGATAGCGGAACAGGGGCCCTGGCAGCGGTCTTTCCACATCGACCATGAAGAGCCACGGCAGGAGCGTATGAATGGCCGCCGGATCGACATGCTGGCGGCCCGGCAGGCCGTTCTCCGCCGGCAGAGTCCGCCAATAGTCGTAGAAGGCCCGCATGGTCGGGTGGGTCAGTTCCGTTTCCAAGTCCGCGCGCCTGTCTTCGAGGTCCAGCATGTCGGATCCCCCCGTACAAATGCCACAGTGGTTACGAGAACCTTAATTCTGCCACCCGGCGACGGGTCCCGGGTGGGCCATTCGTGTGACTTGGCTGTGTCCTTGTTGTGATAAACCGTTGGCGCGAGACAAGTTTCTTTAACATTGGGCCGCGCGCGGCGCCAAGGCGAGAGGCCTTCGAAGGCGACTGAAGAAATGAGAATGAAATCAGTAGAATGCCAGTACAGCGTCGGTCTCTGGCTCACAGAGATCTCGGCACATCACACCAAGCGATAGATTTGAGCGGCGACCGCAGAAGGAATTAACCTTGAGCCGCCGCCCTCGATTACCAGTATGGAGACTCAAAGAATTTGGCTCAGAAACTCCTGGGTGCGGGGATCCTTGGCCTCGGCGAAGAAGCTGGCCGGCGGGCCGTGCTCGACGATCACGCCGCGGTCGGTGAAGTAGATGTGGTTCGCCAGTTCGCGGGCAAAACCCATCTCGTGGGTCACCAGGATGCAGGTCATGCCGTCTTCGGCCAGCTCCTGGATGGTGACCAGGACTTCCTTGACCGTCTCGGGGTCGAGCGCGGCGGTCACCTCGTCGAACAGCATGACATCGGGGTTCATGGCCAGCGAGCGGGCGATCGCCACGCGCTGCTGCTGTCCGCCCGAAAGCTCGCCCGGATAGCTCGTCTCCTTGCCCTCCAGGCGCACCTTCTTGATCAGCCGGTAGGCGCGCTGCTCGACGTCCGCCTTGTCCTGCTTGAGCACGTGGATCGGCGCCATCATGACATTCTCGAGCGCCGTCTTGTGGGGGAAGAGGTTGTACTGCTGGAAGACCATGCCAACCTTCTTGCGCAGCTCGAGCTTGTCCAGGTCCGGGTCGTTGACCTCGATGCCCTCCACCTTGATCGAGCCTTTCTGGATGTCGTTGAGGGCGTTGATGCAACGAATCAGGGTCGACTTGCCGGATCCGGACGGCCCGATGATGCAGATCACCTCACCCTTCATGACGTCGAAGGAAATGCCCTTAAGTACCTCCAGGTCACCAAAGGACTTGTGCACGTCCTTGATGCCGACCATCGGCCGATCGGGGGTCCAGGGGCCGTTCTTGGGTGCTTCGCTCATCTCCGGTGCCCCTTCTTCAAATCTTCACCGCGAACTTGCGCTCGAGATGAATGGTCCAGCGCGCGATCGGGTAGATGTAGACGAAGAAGACGACCAGCACGAAGGTATAGAAGGGGGCGACGAGCTCGGGTTTGTCGCCGAGCGCGTTCAGCGCCTCGCGGGTCGACTTCATCATCTCCTGGACCTCCAGGATCGAGCACAGCGGCGTTGCCATGGTGAGAATGGCGTACCAGTTCATCCACGGCGGGATCATGCGCTTGAAGCATTGGGGCAGGATGATCATCCACATCGTCTGACGGCGCGAGAAGGCCAGGCTTTCCGCGGATTCCCACTGGCCTATGGGGATCGAGAGCACGGCGCCGCGCACGATCTCGGCGATGTTGGCCATGATCGGCAGGCTCAGCGCGAAGGTCGCCTTGGTCCAGCCGGGGATATCGATCTCGCTGCCGCCGATCTTGACGCGGAACGGAAGCAGCAACATGAAACTGAACAGCAGCACCAGCCACGGCGAGTTGCGGAAGAACTGGGTGACCAGCCAGGCGAGCTTGCGCAGCGGATCGAGGACCGAGACCTGCGCGAGGCCGAGCCCGACGCCCATCACGGTGCCCAGCAGCATGGCGAAGAAGCTGATCAGCAGGTTCAGCACGAAGCCTTCCATGATGAAGGGCAGCCACTGCGGAAAGGCCGTCCAGAAGGTAACCGCGCCGGCGCCGGCCTGGGCCTGGGCGGCGCCGATGCTGAGCACTAGGGCGATCAAGGCGAGTCCCACCATCCAGGCCGGGATGATGAGCCTCGGCACGCCGGCGATGGTCGGCCACGTCCAGGCCTCACGCGAGCTCTGGAATACGGGTTTCAGGACCGGAAGGTCGGTCGCCGGACAGGCACCCGTGTCGAGCCCAGGAATCGCTCGCTTGAAACGGGTCTTTCGATGGCTCCGCATATCAGCCGTACCCCGGGATCTTCATCTTGCGTTCCCACCTGTGCATGCCCCAGACCAGGACGGCGACCAGCCCGACATAGTAGACGAAGAGCACGATCATCATCTCAGGTACGTTGACGTTGTCGGACCACACCTGGTTCAGCGTATAGAGCATCTCGGGCACCGCGATGGCGTAGGCTTGCGTGGTGGTCTTCAGCAGATTGACAAGGTTGTTGTTCAGGGACGGCAAGCAGACCCTGAACGCCAGGGGCAGGATCACGTAGACATAGGCCATGAGCCGCGAATAGCCCAGGGATTCGGCAGCCTCGCGGGTTGATTCCGGCACCGCCTCGATGCCGGCGCGGAAGATCTCCACGTTGAAGGCGCCGGCGAAGAAACTGAGCGAGATCACCGCCCAGCCGAAGCTGGTGATCATCGGCTCGTAATAGCCGCCCATGTCGACCTTGGGCGTGAAGTTGCCGAGCACGAAGAAGAAGAACAGCAGCTGCACGTAAGGCGGCGTATTGCGGAAGAACTGGATATAGCCGCTCATGAACAGGCGCACGGCCCTGATCGGCGAGCCCTGCAGCCAGGCGCCGACAATGCCCACGACGAGCGAGAAGAACAGGCTCGCCACGATCAGCTCGAGCGAGACCCATATCGCCGCGACGAAACGGTCCCATTCGTACTGCTCGTAGAAGATGACGAAGTTCCAGCCGGTTTCGTCGTAGAGCCGGCGGAAGAACGGCGTCAATAGGTCGAGCACGACCAGCCCCCCTGTCAGCCCCGGCGGACCCTACTGGCCCGCCCCCCGAAGGAAAGCGGCGCGGCCCCGCCCGGGAGCCGCGCCGCGCCTCGGCGGGCTACTGCGCCTCGTAGGCCTTCATGCGCTCGTGCATGTTGGCGAGATACTGGGTCGGTTGGATGCCCCACTTCTTCTCGAGCTCTATGAGGCGGCCCGAGGCGTGCCAGTTGTAGGTCATCCCGGACATGAAGTTGCCCCAGATGCCGCCGTGTTCCTCCAAGGGAACCGCCAGCGCCCAAGGGGTGTCGTCCTCGGTGTTCAAGGGCATCTCGAAGCCCTCCCAATCGCCGGAGGCCAGATCGGCCATGATCGAGGAGTCGTCGTAGACCCAGCCGATGCATTTGCCGTCGCGCAGCGCCTGCTTGGCCTCGGCGTTGCCGACGAAGGCGACGATCTTGGCGCCGTAACGCTTGGCGACGACCTTGTTGTAGAACGCGCCCTGCTTGCCGCAGACCGGCTTGCCTTCGAGTTCGGTCCAGGCCTTCACCGCGCCCGTCTTGGCCAGCAGGTTGGTGCCCGAGGTGTAGTAGTTGGGTTGCGGCACGCCGACGACCTTACGCCGGTTGGCCTTGTCGGACATAGTGGCGATCATTAGGTCGATCTTGCCCTGCTCCAGAAACTGCATGCGGTTCGACGACTGCACCGGCACGAGCTCGAGCTCGACGCCGAGCGCATCGGCCACGTCCTGGGCCATGTCGATTTCCATGCCGACCAGCTTGCCCGAGGGATCGCGGAAGCCCCAGGGCTTGTAGTCGGCTTTCACGCCGACGACCAGCTTGCCGCGCTCGAGCACCTGCTTGAAGCGCTCGTTGGCCGCGTCGGCCTGTGTGGCGGCAAAGGTGAAACCCAGCGCGACGGCCGTGGCCAGCGCGCCCAAAAGCGTACGTTTCAGCATAGTAACC
Organism: uncultured Kiloniellales bacterium; assembly: GCA_947258885.1. GTDB lineage: Bacteria > Pseudomonadota > Alphaproteobacteria > Kiloniellales > JAKSDN01 > CAMYKD01. Next base: position 12,305 of record CAMYKD010000035.1, read on the forward strand.
TCCCTGCGGTTGAAACTTCCCCGATGGCAGTTCTCAAGATGTCCGCCCATCGCTGGTCGGGCTCCGGTCTGCCCAATTCCTCTTTATGCGACAAAAGCATAGCGAAAATTCAGGAGCCTGGGAACCTTTGCATGACACGCCGCGGGCCGGTCCGAGCCAGCTCTGGGCCGCAACTACGGCCGGGCTTGTTCCTGCGAGGCGGGCAGGACTATGGTCCGTTCTTAAGTGCCGCTGGTGGCGTCGGGTCGATGATGGCGAAAACCGTGCGGGGGAACGATGACCGCTGATTTGCCGTCCCATTCTTCTGTCGTCGTGATCGGCGGCGGCGTCATGGGCTGCAGCGTGGCCTACCATCTGGCCAAGCTCGGCTGCCGCGACGTGGTCCTCCTGGAGCGCCACAAGCTGACCAGCGGTACGACCTGGCACTCCGCCGCCCAGGTGCGCCAGCTGCGCTCGACCCGCAACCTGACCCAGCTGATCCAGTACAGCACCGACCTCTATGCGGCCTTGGAGGCCGAGACCGGCCAGGCGACGGGTTGGACCCGGACCGGGAGCCTGTCGATCGCCACGAACCCGGACCGGCTCACCCATATCCGGCGCCAGGCGGCGCTGGCCAGCGCCTTCGGGGTCGAAGCCCATGAGATCAGCCCCCGCGAGGCGCGCGAGCTGTGGCCGATGATGAACGGCAAGGACGTGATCGGCGCGGTCTTCTCGCCCGGCGACGGCCGGGTCAACCCGAGCGACCTCTGGTCAAGGGCGCCAAGGCCGGCGGCGCGCGTATCCTCGAGGGCGTGAGGGTCACGGGTTTCGAGGTGAAGGCCGGCCGCGTCGCGGGCGTCGAGACCGACCAAGGCTCCGTCGCTTGCGAGACCGTGGTCAACTGCGCGGGCCTCTGGGGTCGGCAGGTGGCGGCGCTGGCCGGCGTCGCCGCGCCGCTTTATGCCTGCGAGCACTTCTACCTGCTGACCAAGCCGATCGAGGGTGTCACGGCCCATCTGCCGACCCTGAGCGACCACGACGGCCACCTCTACCTCCGCGACGAGGTCGGCGGCTTGCTGGTTGGCTGCTTCGAGCCCTGGGGCAAGCCGCTGGCGCTGGAGCGGTTCCCCGCGGACTTCGCTTTCGACCTCCTCAACGAGGACTGGGACCACTTCGAGCCGATGATGCTGAACGCGCTCAAGCGCATACCGGCGCTGGAGACCGCCGAGGTGCGCATGCTGCTGAACGGCCCGGAGAGCTTCACCCCCGACGGCCTGTTCCTGCTGGGCGAGGCGCCGGAGCTGCGCGGCTTCTTCCTGGGCTGCGGCATGAACTCGGTCGGCATCGCGACCGGCGGCGGCGCCGGCCGGGCGCTCGCCGAGTGGATCGTCGAGGGCCGGCCGACCATGGACCTCTGGCCGGTCGATATCCGCCGTTTTGCACCCTTCCAGAACAACCTGCGGGCGCTCGCCGAACGCATTCCCGAGGAACTCGGCCTGCACTACGCCATCGCCTATCCGGGTCGCGAGCCGACGACCGCCCGCAATCTGCGGCGCAGCCCGCTGCACGACCGCCTCGCGGCCAAGGGCGCCCGCTTCGGGACGCGCATGGGCTGGGAGCGGCCGAGCTTCTTCGTCCCGCCGGGGGACACCGTTTCGAGCGAGCTGACCTTCGGCCGCCCCGCGTGGTTCGACCGCGTAGCCGCCGAGCACCGGGCGGCGCGCGAGGCCGTCGCGATCTTCGACCAGTCGAGCTTCGCCAAGTTGCTGGTTCAGGGCCGCGATGCCGAGCGGCTGCTGCAAAGGCTCTGCGCCAACGACCTCGCGGTGCCGGCGGGACGGGCAGTCTATACCGGGATGCTGAACGAGCGGGGCGGCATCGAATCCGACCTCACGGCCCTGCGCCTGGCCGACGAGACCTACCTGATGGTCACCGGCACGGCGCAGCCGACGCGCGACGCCGACTGGATCCGCCGCCACATGGCCGAGGACGAACACGTCGCGCTGAGCGACGTGACCTCGGCCAGCGCCGTCCTCGGCGTGATGGGACCCCGCTCGCGCGCTTTGCTTCAAGAGCTGACCTCGACCGACCTTTCGAACGAGGCCTTCCCATACTTCACCTGGCAGGACATCGACCTCGGCCATGCGGTGGTCCGGGCCGCGCGCCTGTCCTACGTCGGAGAACTGGGCTGGGAGCTTTACGTGCCGAGCGACTGCGCGGCCTACGTCTACGACCTGATCGTGGAGGCCGGTGCGAAGCATGGCCTGGCGGACACAGGGACCTACGCGCTCACCTCGCTGCGGGTCGAGAAGGCCTACCGCGCCTGGGGTCAGGACGTTGGGCCCGAGGACACGCCGCTCGAGGCCGGGCTTGGCTTCGCCGTGCGCTTCGCCAAGGCAGAGCCCTTTATCGGCCGCGAGGCCCTCTTGGCCCAGCGCGAGAAGGGGGTGGAGAGGCGCTTGGTCGTCTTGACCCTCGAGGATCCCGAGGCCCTGCCGCTGGGCGACGAACCGATCCTGCACGACGGAACGATCGTCGGGCAAGTGACCTCGGCCGCCTTCGGGCATTCGCTCGGCCGCGCCGTCGCGCTCGGCTATGCCCGGCTGCCCGAGGGGACCGCCGTCGAAGACATGATCGCGGCGGGCGGTTTCGCGCTGGACATCGCCGGGCGGCGCTTTGCCGCCGCCGTCTCGCTCGAGGCGCCCTGGGACCCGAAGGGCCGGCGGCCGCGGAGCTGATGATCGCCGCTTGTTCGGCTCCGAGGCGGCCATTATCGTCTTCCGGGGCGCCCTGACGCGTCCAGGCGGGTTTAGGTCGAACCGCGGCCAGCCCTAGGGCGCGGGCTAGTCTAACCGGGGGGTGCCATGCCTTGGGGATTGCTCAAATACGGCCTCGGCCGCCGCTATCCGGCGGGCCCGGACTTCCCGGCCCGGCCGGAGTTCAAGCCGCGCTACGACGTCGTCATCATCGGCGGCGGCGGACACGGCTTGGCAACCGCATATTATCTGGCCAGGGACTGGGGAATCACGAATGTTTGCGTGCTTGAGAAGGGCTATCTCGCCGGCGGCAATACGGCGCGCAACACCGCTGTCATCCGCTCCAACTACATCACCCCCGAATCGGTCCGCTTCTACAAGGAATCGGTCGATCTCTTCAACGACCTGTCGGGCGAACTCGGCTACAACATTCTCTACAGCCAGCGCGGCCAACTGACGCTCGCCCATTCGGACGCCACGGTCCGCACCTTCCGCATGCGCGCGGAGGTCGGCAAGCTGGTCGGCACCCGCATAGAGATGGTCGATCGCCGGCAGATCCGCGAGATCGTGCCCTGCCTCAATATGGACGAGAACGCGCGCCAACCGATCCTGGCCGGCCTCTGGCACCGGGACGGCGCGACCGGACGCCACGACGCGGTCGCCTGGGGCTATGCGGCGCGCGCGGCCGAGTATGGCGTCGAGCTGCACCAGCGCACCGAGGTCACCGGCCTCGAGGTAGAACGGGGGCGGATCGCGGCGGTCGAGACCAACCGCGGCCGGGTGCGCGGCGGCCACGTGATCCAGGCGGTCGCCGGCATGTCGTCGGTGGTCGCCGCCATGGCCGGGATCCGACTGCCGATTCGCAGCTACCCCCTGCAGGCCATGGTGACCCAGCCCGTGAAGCCCTTCCTGGACCCGCTGGTCTCGTCGTCCGGCCTGCACACCTACGTTTCGCAGTCGTCGCGCGGCGAGCTGGTGATCGGCGGCGGCTCGGACCCCTACGAGCTCTATTCGACCCGCGCGACCCTGGAGCTCAAGGAGAGCCTGATCGCGCATACCCTCGAGCTGTTTCCCTTCCTGGCCAACCTGCGGCTGATGCGCCAGTGGGCCGGCATCACGGATATGACCCCGGACTACAGCCCGATCATGGGCGAGAGCCCGGTCAGGAACTACTGGCTGGACGCCGGCTGGGGCACCTGGGGCTTCAAGGCGACGCCGGTCAGCGGCAAACGCATGGCCGAGACCATCGCCCGCGAGCAGGTACCCGAGATCCTGCGGCCCTTCCGCCTGGACCGCTTCAAGACCTTCGACCTAGCGAACGAGATGGGCGCCACCGCGGCGAGCCACTAGGAGAGCGCGGCGATGAAAGTCATGCCCTGTCCCTTGAACGGCCCGCGCAACATCTCGGAGTTCGCCTGCGGCGGCGAGGTCGCCGAGATGCCGGAGCCGGGCCGGACCGGCGACGAGGACTGGGCGGACTTCATCTGGATGTCGAACAACACCGCGGGCGTGGTGCGCGAGTGGTGGTGCCACGTTCCGACCAACTATTGGTTCATCGCCGAGCGCAATACGGTGAGCGACGAGATCCTCAAGACCTATCCGGCCGACGAGGTGTTCACGGCGCGGCGCGAGTTTCAGGGCCGGGACGAGGGCTCATGAGAGCCGGCACCAACCGCCTGCCGGCGCCGGCCGGCCTGCTGGTCGACCGCGACCGACCCGTCTCCTTCGCCTGGGAGGGCGCGCGCTACCAGGGCTTGGTGGGCGACACCCTGGCCAGCGCCCTGGCCGCCAACGACGAATGGATCCTGTCACGCTCCTTCAAATACCACCGGCCGCGCGGCGTGCTCACCATGGCGGGGCAGGACGCCAATACCCTGGTCCAGCTGAAAGGCGCCCCCAACGTGCCCGCCGACCGCCTACCGATCGTCGAGGACCTGGAGACCTGGGGCCAGAACTACAGCGGCAGCCTGAAGCGTGACCGGAACGCCGTCCTGGCGCGCCTCGGCCGCTTCATGCCGGTCGGCTTCTACTACCGAGCCTTCTACAGGCCGCGGGGCATCTGGCAGGCCTTCTGGGAGCCGATCGTGCGCCGCAGCACGGGGCTGGGCAAAGTCGATCGCGCGACCCCGCACGGCCATTTCGACAAGGCCTACGGCTTTTGCGACCTGGCCGTGATCGGCGGTGGTCCGGCGGGCGTCTCCGCGGCGCTCGCCGCGGCCGGGGCCGGCGCCGAGGTGCTGCTGGTCGAAGAGAACCCGGTCCTGGGCGGCTCCCTCGCCTATGCCCGCTTCGATGCCGAGGGCAAGCTGGCGGCAGAGCGCCGCGAGGCCCTGGCGGCCGCGGTCGAGGCGGACCCGAAGATCGAGGTCATGACCGACGCGGTCTGCAACGGCTGGTTCGCCGACAACTGGCTGCCGGTGATCCGCGGCAACCGCATGTATAAGATCCGGGCCAAAGAGGTGGTCCTGGCGACGGGTTCGATCGAGCAGCCGGCGATCTTCCGCAACAACGACCTGCCCGGGGTCATGCAGGGCTCGGCCGCGCAGCGCCTGATCCGGCTCTACGGCGTCCGGCCTGGACGGCGGGCCGTGGTGCTGGCCGGCAACGACGACGGCTACGGCGTGGCGCTCGACTTGGCCGAGGCGGGCGTCGAGGTCGCGGCCGTGGTCGACTTGCGCCCGGAGCCGGCGCCCTCGGCGCTGACCGAGGCCGTGGTCGGGCAGGGCATCGAAGTTCTCGCCGGCCACTGTGTCGCCGAGGCGCGCGCCGGCCCCGGCAACCGCCACGTCACGGGCGCTCTCGTGAGCCGGCCGGACGGCCAGGGCGGGGCCGTGCCTGGCGGAAGGACGATCGCCTGCGACCTGCTCTGCATGTCGACCGGCTACATGCCGACCTATCAGCTGGCGCTGCAGGCCGGCGCCAAGCTCGGCTGCGACGACGCCGGCGCGCACTTTTCCATCACCGGTCTGCCGGACCACCTGCGGCTCGCCGGCTCGGTGGACGGCGCCTACGACCTGGAGGCGGTGCTGGCCGAGGGCCGACACGCCGGCTGGCGGGCCGCCGAGGCGCTGGGCCTGACTGTGGGGTCCGAGCCCGAGGCGCCGGCGGATAGGGGGGAGGCGAACGCCAACCATCCCTGGCCGATCTTCCCGCATGCCAAGGGCAAGGACTTCGTCGACTTCGACGAGGATCTCCAGGTCAAGGACATCGTGAATGCCGTGGCCGATGGCTACGGCGAGATCGAGCTGGTCAAGCGCTTCTCGACGGTCGGCATGGGACCGAGCCAGGGGCGCCACTCGGCGCTGGCCACGGCCCGCTTGGTCGCGCGCGCGACCGGGCGCTCGGTCGCCGAGACCGGTGTTACCGCGGCGCGGCCGCCCTTCACCGGAGAGAAGCTCGGCGTGCTGGCCGGGCGCGGCTTCGAGCCGGAGCGCCTGACCGCCATGCACCACCGTCACCTGGAGCTGGGCGCACAGATGATAACGGCGGGCCTATGGTGGCGGCCGGCCTATTACGGGACCAAGGACCGGCGCGAGGACTGCATCCGCGAGGAGGTCCTGGCGGTGCGCCGGAACGTCGCGATGATCGATGTCTCGACCCTGGGCGGGCTCGAGGTGCGCGGCCCCGACGCGGCCGAGTTCCTGGAGCGCGTCTACACTTTCGCCTATATGAAGCAACCGCTCGGCCGGGCGCGCTACGCGCTGATGACCAACGACACCGGCACGGTGATCGACGACGGCGTCGCCTGCCGCCTGCGCGACGACCACTTCTACGTCACCGCCACGACGGGCGGGGTCGACCGGGTCTACCGCACCATGCTTTGGTGGAATGCGCAGTGGCGTCTCGATGTCGACATCGCCAACGTCACCGCGGCCATCGCCGGGGTCAATGTCGCCGGACCGAACGCGCGCGCCGTCCTCGCGCCCCTGGTCGAGGGCGCCGACCTCTCGGCCGAGGCCTTTCCTTACATGGGCCTGCGCGAGGCGAGCGTGGCGGGCATCCCGGCGCGGCTGATGCGGGTCGGCTTCGTCGGCGAGCTGGGCTACGAGGTCCACGTCCCGGCCGCCTTCGGCGAGGCGTTGTGGGACCGCCTGCTCGAGGCCGGCGACTCCCACCGCATGACTCCCTTCGGCGTCGAGGCGCAGCGCGTCCTGCGGCTCGAGAAGGGCCACATTATCATCGGCCAGGACACCGACGCCATGACCACGCCGGACGAGGTCGACATGGCCTGGGCGATCGCCAGGAAGAAGCCGTTCTTCGTCGGCGGCCGATCGATCGAGCTGAGGCGCCGCCATCCCTCCAAGCGCAAGCTGGTCGGCTTTACTCTGGAGGGCGCGGACGCGGCGCTGCCCAAGGAGTCGAACCTGGTGCTGCGCGAAGGCGAGATGGTCGGGTTTGTCAGCTCGGTGACGCGCTCGCCCGCCTTGGAACGAGTGATCGGCCTGGCCTACACGGCGGCGGACGAGGCGCAGGAGGGCGCCTCCCTGCGCATCAAGCTGACCTCGGGCCGGATGGTGGAGGGCCGGGTGGTACCGCCGCATTTCTACGATCCCGACAACCAGCGCCAGGAGATGTGAAGTCATGACCGTGCCCGGCGACTTTCCGCGTCGCAGCTTCGTCGCCCGCAAGCTCGCCGAGGCGGGGGCCGGCTTCGTGGCCCTGGGCGACGCCGCCGTCGCGCTCGACTTCGGCGATCCCGCGGCCGAGGCCGAGGCCGCCCGGCGCCTGGGCCTGGCCGACCTTTCGCCCGTGCCGCGCACCGGCTTCAAGGGCGCGGGCACGGTCGAGTGGTTGGCGGAGCAGGGGGTCGAGGTGCCGGCCGAGAGCAACAGCGCGGCGCGCCAGTCAGGTGGCGAGCTGGCCGCGCGTTTGGCCCCCGGCGAGGTCTTGGTCCTGGGTACTCCGGAGCGCGCGGCCGAGGGCCTGCCGGCGGCGCTGGACCGCGCCGCGACAGCCACGCCTGGTTCCTGGTGAGCGGTAGCGAGGCTGCGGCCATGTTCGCCAAGCTCTGCGGCGTCGACCTGCGGCCGGCCAAGTTCCCGGACCTGTCGATCGCCCAGACTTCGGTCGCGCGGATCTCGGCCATCGTCGTGCGCCACGACCGGGGCGGCACGCTCGCCTATCACCTGCTGACCGACAGCGCCTCGGCGGAATACCTCTGGGATTGCCTGCTGGACGCCATGGCCGAATTCGAGGGAAGGCCGGTGGGGCTCACGGCGGTCAGGGCGCTCGGCGGCGACTGACGGCCGCCCCGCTTGCGCGGGGGACAGACGGCGGCAGGGTGGCCGCTATGGCCAGGATTTCTGCGGCCGTCCCTGCCGCCGTCGCGCCGCGATCAAGACCGCGGCGCATCGAGTGGGGCTGTCTCACGCTGGCGCGCAGGCGCTGATGTCGGACCGTTTCCTCTTCCAACCCGGACTGCCCTGTGCCGAATCCGGGAGGCTCCATTCGCACCTTAGCCGCGGGATGCGCGGCGACCATTGACTTAGATCAAAAAAGCGTCGGGTCCTGTTGGCAGACCTCCCGGCGGCTTGGTAGAGTTGAGAGTCTTGGTGTCATTGGGGAGGAAGGGCAAGCCTATGGGGATGAACGATCCGTACCCCTGCCGTGCGAGACAGAGTCCGTGCTCTCGGTGATCGACAGCGGCCTGTGCCAGGCTGCCGAGGTGCAGGCGCGCGACTTGGCGATGTTGCGCGCCGTAGCGGCCGGTGCGCGGGGGCCCCTGCTGCGCTTTTATCGCTGCCGGCCCACGGCGTTGCTCGGCCGTCACCAATGGGCGGATAAAGAGCTCCGGCTCGACTATTGCCGCGACCAGGGCATCGCCGTGGTCCGGCGGCCGAGCGGCGGTGGCGCGCTTTATGCGGACGAGGGGCAGCTGGCCTGGAGCCTGATCCTGCCCCGCACGGCCGATGACGGCCGGCCGAATCTCGAGGCGCTCCTGGAGCAGGCCTGCCGGGCGGTGGCGCAAGGGCTGGCGCGCCTTGGCGTGGAGACCCGCTTCAAGGCGCCCAACGACCTGGAGGTGGCGGGCCGAAAGCTCGCCGGGTGCCACGTGGCGGTGGACCCGGGCGCGGTGCTGCTGCACGGCACCATTCTGCTGAGCGTGGACGTGGAGCGCATGCTCCATGCATTGCGCGTACCCACCGAGAAGCTCTCGCCCAAGGGTCTGGACGGGGCCCGCCAACGGCTCGTCACCCTGGCCGAGTTGCTGGGAGCGCCGCCCGCCGTGGCGGCCGTGCGGGAGGCGCTGGTCGCGGGCATGTCCGGCGTCTTCGGACTGGCTCGAAAAGCGGCCCGGGCGGACTTTCCGGCCCGGTCGGTCCCGGTGGCGGAACCCACTGCGGCGGCTGACGCGGCCGCCCTGCCGGAGGGGGAGGAGGTGGCGGAGAGCTTCTGGGCCTCCGGCGGCGGACTGCTGCGCGCGCGCCTCTCCTTCGATGCCGGGAGGACCCGTATCGCGCGCGTGGCGCTCGCCGGCGACGTGACGGTCCATCCGGCCGACCTCTTCGACCGTCTGGCACGCCGGCTGGAGGGCCTCCCGGTGGAGGCGCTGCGCCCCCGCCTGGCCTCCTTCTTCGCGGTGGAGGAGGTCGAGCTCCTGGGCTTCGGGCCGCAGGACTTGGCCCACGTTCTGCAGCGCGCCCTTGACCGGCTGGACGAGCAGCGGGCCTTCGGGATCGCGCCCGGACAGGCCAACAGCCTGATGGTCCACGGTCCCGAACCGCTTTCCGCCGAGGAGATCGCTCGGCGGGCCAGCGTCATGCTGGTCCCCTACTGCGCCAAGATGCCGGCCTGCAAATGGCGCCGCCGGAACCGCTGCACCGAGTGCGGCCTGTGCGAGGTGGGCGAGGCCTACCGCTTGGCGCGCGAGCGGGGGCTGCGGGTGATCTCCATCAACAACTACGAGCACCTCTGCCGCGCACTCGACGAGCTCAAGCGCGACGGTGTCGAGGCCTACCTCGGCATGTGCTGCTCGCAGTTCTACGTCAAGCGCAACCGGGCCTTCCGCGAGGCCGGCATCCCGGCCGTGCTGATGGACGTCAGTGGCGCCAACTGCTACGAGCTGCACCAGGAGGAGCAGGCCTACGCCGGCACCTTCGAGGCCAAGTCCGAGCTCGACATCCCGCTGCTGGAACGGATCGTGGCGGCGGGCAGGGACGAGACCCGTTGACCCGCTGCCCGGCCCGGGTTCCGCGACACCGGGAAAGGCCGGACACGGCAACGCGATGGCCTTGACCCGCGCCTCGGCCTCCGGCGGGCACCCTCACGCCGAGTTGCTAGGACCGCAGCGGCGGCGCGGCGCAGAATGGCGTTTGGTTCAGCTCGCGAGGCCCCGCCATGTGTGAGCTCTTCGCCATGTCGAGCACCGTGCCGGCCACGGTCAACTACTCGCTCGAGCGCTTCGCCCGGCACGGCGGCCTGACCCACGCCAACCGCGACGGCTGGGGCATCGGCTACTTCGAGGGGGGCGACGTGCGCCTGATCAAGGAGCCGGAGCCGGCCAGCGACAGCCCCTGGGTCCGCTTCATCGCCGAGCGCGAGCTGGAGAGCCACTGCGTGATCGCCCATGTCCGCTGGGCCACGCACGGCGGAGCCACGCTCGAGAACACGCATCCCTTCGAGCGCGAGCTGGCCGGCCGGCGCCACGTCTTCGCCCACAACGGCAGCCTGGACGACGTCGAGCACACGCTGCCCTTCGAGTCCGACCGCTTCCGCCCGATCGGCGACACCGATTCCGAGCATGCCTTCTGCGTCCTGCTGCAGCAGCTCGAGCCGCTCTGGTGCGGCGCGACGGAGCCGCCGCCACTGGAGGCACGGCTCGAGACCGTCGCCCGCTTCGCCGCCGAGGTCCGGTTGCTCGGCTCGGCCAACTTCCTCTATTCTGACGGGGAGGTGCTGTTCGCCCACGGCCACCGACGGCGCTACGAAGAAGGCGGGCGGATGACCGAGCCCAGGCCGCCGGGCCTGCATATGCTCAGCCGGCGCTGTGCCGGCGCGGCCCCAGAGGTCGACTGCGACGGCCTCACGGTTTCTGTGCCCAAGCAGAAGGTCGCGTTGCTGGCCAGCGTGCCGTTGACCGAGGACCCCTGGGTCGCCCTGCCCGAGGGCGCCGTGGTCGCGCTCAGGGCCGGACGGGAGGTGGCGCGGATCGGGCCGTGAGGGGCCTCCCACGGATAAGAATCGGAACGAGCCCATACAAAGGGCCGAAACGGGCCCGTCTCACTTGGGCTTCAGGGTCTCGACGAAAGCAATCAGGTCCTCGATGTTGCGCGGCGTCACCGTGAACTCCGCGACGGGAGAGGGCAGGTCGGTCAGGCGCGGCGTGTCGGGCACCCGCACGTAGACCGGATGGGGACGCCGCTCGAAGAAGGTCTGGAAGCGCTCCAGGTAGTCCGCGCGCCGGGCCAGCAACTGGAACGATGGCGTAGAGCCGATACCGCCGTAGGGGTTGTGGTCGCCGACCACGTGGCAGCGCGCGCAGTGCTGGACCGCGAGCCTGCGTCCCGCGGCGGCATCGCCTTGGGCGCGCGGGGCGGAGAGGGGAAGCATCAGGCCGAGGACGAGCGCGGCGGCGGCTGACCGGTTCATGCCGGAAGATTAGCGCGTTCGGTACCGTTGGGGGAAGGTGGGCCGTCTGCCACGCCCGATCTCGATTTGGCTCTACATATAGTGTATGCTTTCAACGTTACCGGCGATATGTTGTTGGTATCGGGCTGGATCGAGGGGGTGCGGAAACGGCACGAAAGGCTAAGGGAGATTTCGAACGACTGGGCGGCAAGACATGTCCACCAAACACCGAAACGGTCCCCAAGGGACCTGCAACGGCCAGGGCGCGCGCGCGACGCGCCTCCGGCGCAAGAGGGCGGATCTCGTACCGGGTGGGAATCGGAATGCCCGGGCGCTGCAGGGGGCGTTGCTCGAGCACGGCCCCGAACCCGCCATGATCCTGGTGATCCTCGCGCTCATGGGCGCCAGCGGCACCGTGCGAATCCGCCGTAGTCGCCTCGACGGCTTCGACCGGCCGCTGCGGTCCCCGGCCGTGCAGGCGGTCTTCGCGAAGTACCGGCGCCGCTTCGCGGGCTGCCTCGACGGGCCCGAGTCCGGTAAAGGTCCCCTGCGGCTGCGCTACTGGGAAGACGGCTGCCAGGCCCGGGCCTTCGAGGTGCTCTGCGATATGGACCGGCGCGAGGTCCACGAGCTCTTCACGGCCATGGTCGCCAGCAACCTCGCATGCGGCGCCGGCCGCGGCCCCGCTCTCGGCGACACGCCGCTCGCCGTCGCACTGGCCCGCGAGCTGGGCGCCGGATCCGCGTGATCCGGCGCCCTTTCGGTCAATCGTCGGCCGCCACCTCAAAGGCCCGCGCGGCCGACAGCGTGGTCTGCGCGACCAGGGCCAGGAGCGCGTGGGCGGCCGCGGTCGGGTGGATCAGGTCCCAGAACAGCACGCCCGTCGCATCGTAGCTGTCGCCCTCCGGCGGGCAGGCTCCGCTTGGGATACGGCTGCCGTCGGGTTGCTGGATCAGGCAGGGCACGGTCACGTTGATGAAGCCGAAAGCCGTCGGATTGGTCCGGATCGCGCGAAAGGCTTCGTTTATATCGACCAGCACGATCTCGATGTCGAGATCGTCGCTCAGCTCGATCATGGCGCCCGCCAGGATCGCGTTGTGCCCGGCGGTCAGCGCGTTGAGACCGGCCGCGGCCTCGGGACCCAATACCAAACCGCCCAGCGGCGTGTCGCCGAGGTTGGGCAGGTTGGGCACGAGGAACCAGCGGGCGCCGAGGTCGTAGAGCTCCTGCACGGCCGTCACCAGGTCGTCGACCACCAGGACGGGATCGCTGTCCCCGCCGAGGTAGTTGTTGGCGCCCGCCCAGACCACGACCAAGTCCCTGTGCTTGATCTTGCCGCCGGCGGCCGCGAAGTTCGCGATCTGGCTCAGCACGCCGGTCCCGGGAAACGGCCCGCGCGTGTCGGTGAAGGCCCCGGCGATCGCGTGGTTGTTGGCCAGTGGGTCGATGACGACGGGCGTCGTGTCGAAATCGCGCTTCGGGTCCAGAAACGGCTCGAAGACCTCGATCCAAACCGGACCGTTGGAGAAGCGGCCCGCGAAATAGGGCGGGCTCGGCGGCTCGAAGCCGCCGGTCATGGCGAAGAGGTTGCCAGTATCGCTCAGGCTGTCCCCGAAGACATAGAGGCTCTTGAACTTCGAGCCTGATCCACCCTCTGCCCAGGCGCCGGGGCCTGCCGCGCCCAGCAGCAGAGTGACGAGCGCCAATGCGCCCAGAAGTCGCTTGGTCATGTGCCTTCCCCTGTGTTGCACGGCCGTAGTCTTGCCGGATTTTGTATTGCAGTGGCTGGATGAACTATGACATCCGGAAGCATTAAGTACAATCGATAACCTATTGTAAGTCATAACATTTCACATGGCTGCAGGTTGTGTTGCCCGATTTATTCTCCGGATCGGGCCGCTAGCCGGTGCGGGCAGGCGTGCCTCGCTAATCGGATGTTAAGCCGGTTCCGTCACCATGACGACGCCCGACCGAAGCCCTGCGGTGCCCGGGTGGGAGCGAACCGCCGACATGTTCAAACACCTGACGATCACGGCGCTTGCCGCCGCCGCCCTGGTCCACCCGCGGCCCGCGGCCGCCGGCGCGGCGGCCTTCGAGACCTACGGCGACATCAGCCAGTATGCGATCCCGGGCATCGCCATGCTCTTCACCATGGCGCGCGGCGACGGCGAGGGCCTGGTCCAGCTGGGTGCCAGCACGGCCGCCACCTTCAGCACGGTGCAGGGCGTGAAGCGCGCCGTCGACCGTGAGCGTCCCGGCGGCGGCAGCCTGTCGTTCCCCTCCGGGCACACCTCGGGGGCCTTTTCGGGGGCCTCCTACCTGCATTACCGCTACGGCTGGGAATACGGACTGCCCGCCTATCTCGCCGCGGCCGCGGTCGGCTACAGCCGTGTCGAGGCGGACAAGCACTACTGGAGCGACGTCGTGGTCGGCGCGGCGATCGCCAACCTTTCCGCGTTCTTGTTGGACGATCCGATCGACGAGCGCATCACCGTCCTGCCGATGCTCGACGTCCGCAAGCCCAGCTTCGGCATCGTCGCCTCGATCCGGTTCTGATCCGGAGGTCCGGAAGACAGCCGGCCGGCGGGCGAGGTCGGGGTTCGGCTCCCGTGTCGGCGAGGCGGCGGTCGGGCAGGCTACCCAGGCGCGAATGACAGTATCATAATAGATGGCACTTAGTGTCTACCGGGCGCCGTTTTCGGTATGTCGGGGCGGCTTCCCTATTCAAGGCGGAGGAGAGGACGATGAGCAGCAGGACATGGACCGCGTTGGCCGCGGTCTGAGCGATTTTCATGGCCGCGCCTGCGGGCGCCGCCGAGATCAGGCACACGCTCTCGAACGGCGCGACTCTGATCACGGACGAGGCCGACGAGGTCCTCACGGACCGGGCCGCGCTCGACGAGATCTCCGCCCAATCGCAAGGCGAGCCCGACCCGACGCTCGAGGCCTATTGGGGCAGCCCCGAGTTCGAGGTCTACTTCAACCACGAGGCCGTCGGCTACGTCGAGATGGACGACTGGGACGAGCTCGACGCGGACGACCTCTGGGAGTCCTACGTGGAGGGGGCGAAGGAGCAGTCGAAGCTGTTCGGCCACGAGATCCGGCCGTTGCGCTGGGTCGTCGAGCCGACCCTGGACCGCAAGAGCGCCGTGGCCTACTACGCGCTCGAGGTGCAGTTCGGCGAGGAGGAGCCGTTGATCAACCTTGTCGTCTACGATTTCGGGCGCTACGGCTACGAGGAGATGACCCTGGTCCAGAGCTCCGGCGCCTTCCCCGCGGCCGGGGCCGGGGGCATCGCCACGCGGATCGCCGCGGCCTACGAGTTCGGGCCCGAGAGCGACTACGGCGACTTCACCGAGGGCGACACGATCGCGGCCGTGGGCGCCGGCGGGCTGGTCGCCGCGGCGCTCGGCGCCAAGTTCGGCAAGGGAATCCTGGCGGTCGCGCTGATCTTTGCCAAGAAGTTCTGGTTCCTCTTCCTGATCGTCCCGGCCGCCATCTGGAAGTTCCTCAGCGGCCGCTCGAAGAAAGAGGCGTAGGCGTAGGGCGCTGCCGAAGGCCGATAGCTCGAAAACGTCGGAAGACAGCACCACAGGTCATCACCGGGCGTGACCCGGTGATCCAGAAGAGCAGCGAGACCGCGGCCTTCCCGGATTGCCGGGTCAAGCCCGGCAACGACACGTCGGGCCGGGCGTTGCACCCGCCCGCGGTCAGTCGCAGTTCTCGCAGTATACGTGCAGCAGCTCGCCGAAGCCGTTGGTTCTGGTCTTGAGGTTGGTGATCATGACCTTCTGCCCTTCGCCATAGCCGACGGCCTCGGCGCGGCCGACGAGGCCCAGGTCGTGCGATGCGATCACCGCGAGCGCGAGCGCGATCACTGTCAGGACGGTCTTGGTGTAGAGATCGGTTTTCATCGGTGGTCTCCCGTTCTTGGCCGAACGAGCGCCTCGGCTCTCGAACGTATTACGGGTGATAGCGATCATTCGTTTAAGCTGGCAACCGACCGGGATGAATTAAATAGGGTCTGACCCTATTTAATTCATCCTACGCCTTAATCCCCCACCATAGGCAGGTTGAGCCCCTGCTCCTTGGCACACGCGATCGCCTCCTCGTAGCCGGCGTCGGCGTGGCGCATGACGCCGGTGGCCGGGTCGTTGGTGAGGACGCGCTCGAGGCGCCGGGCCGCTCCTTCCGTGCCGTCGCAGACGATGACCATGCCGGCGTGCTGGCTGAAGCCCATGCCGACGCCGCCGCCGTGGTGCAAGCTGACCCAGGTGGCGCCGCTGGCGCAGTTGACGAGCGCGTTCAGGAGCGGCCAGTCGGAGACCGCGTCGCTGCCGTCCTTCATGGCCTCGGTCTCGCGGTTGGGGCTCGCGACCGAGCCGGAATCCAGGTGGTCGCGGCCGATCACGATGGGCGCCGTCAGCTCGCCTTTCGCGACCATCTCGTTGAAGGCGAGGCCGAGACGGGCGCGCTGGCCGAGGCCGACCCAGCAGATCCTGGCCGGCAGGCCCTGGAAGTGGATGCGCTCGCGGGCCATGTCGAGCCAGGTGTGCAGGTGCGCGTCGTCGGGGATCAGCTCCTTGACCTTGGCGTCGGTCGCGAAGATGTCCTGCGGGTCGCCCGAGAGCGCGGCCCAGCGGAAGGGGCCGATGCCGCGGCAGAACAGCGGCCGAATGTAGGCCGGCACGAAGCCCGGGAAATCGAAGGCGTTGGCCACGCCCTCCTCGAGGGCCACCTGGCGGATGTTGTTGCCGTAGTCGAAGGTCGGCACGCCGCGCTTCTGCAGCTCCAGCATGGCCTCGACGTGCACGGCCATCGACCGCTTGGCGGCTGCGACGACGGCGTCGGGGTCGCGCTCCTGCTTGCGCTCCCACTCGTCCAGGCTCCAGCCGGCCGGCAGGTAGCCGTGCAGCGGGTCGTGCGCCGAGGTCTGGTCGGTCAGCAGGTCCGGCTTGACGCCGCGCTCGACCAGCGCGGGCAGCACTTCCGCGGCGTTGCCGATCAGGCCGACCGAAACCGCCTCGCCCTCCCGGCAGGCCGCCTCGATCAGCGCCAGGGCTTCGCCCAGATCCGCGGTGCTGGTGTCCAGGTAGCCGGTCTCGAGGCGCTTTTCGATGCGGCTCGGCCGGCACTCCACGGCGAGCAGGCAGGCGCCGGCCATGGTCGCGGCCAAGGGCTGGGCGCCGCCCATGCCGCCCAGGCCGGCGGTCAGGATCCACTTGCCGGAGAGGTCGCCGCCGTAATGCTGGCGGCCGGCCTCTACGAAGGTTTCGTAGGTGCCCTGGACGATGCCCTGGCTGCCGATATAGATCCACGAGCCGGCGGTCATTTGGCCGTACATCATCAGGCCCTTGCGGTCGAGCTCGTTGAAATGCTCCCAATCGGCCCAGTGCGGCACCAGGTTGGAGTTGGCGATCAACACCCGCGGCGCGTCCTCGTGGGTCTTGAACACGCCGACCGGCTTGCCGGATTGCACCAGAAGGGTCTCGTCGCCCTCCAGCCGCGTCAGCTCCCGGACCAGGGCGTCGTAGCAGGCCCAATCGCGCGCGGCCCGGCCGATGCCGCCGTAGACGACAAGCTCCTGGGGCTTTTCGGCCACCTCGGCGTCCAGGTTGTTCATCAGCATCCTGAGCGGCGCCTCGGTCAGCCAGGACTTGGCGGTGAGCTCGGTGCCGCGCGGCGCGCGGATCTCGCGCGTGTTGTCGAGGCGGGGATCTTGAGTCACGGCTCGGCTCCTCTGGCTGACGTTCACAAGGTCATCGGTTTCAACGTCGGTTCGCCACAGAGGCGCAGAGGCACAGAGAACCAATCGGTCCCACCACAAAGCCACGAAGGACACCAAGAAAACCAAAGGCGGTTTCGCGTATGCGAACGCGCCAAGGACTCAGTCTTCGAGCCCTTCTTCGTGTCTTGGTGGCTTCGTGGCGAACCCCTGTTTTCCGTTTCTCTGTGCCTCTGCGCTTCCGTGGTGAATTCTTCTTGGTTCTCCGACGGACGAGCCGGCCATACCTGGGCCGCCGTGCCGGCTAGGTAGCGCCTGGTCATTGCGGTGTTCCCTTGCCTACGGCGTTGGCGAGATAGTCCTGCCGGCCGGCGAGGCGGTAGCGGCTGCCCGGGTGGCTGAGCCGTGCGCGCGAGACGACCAAGCCGTTCGACCAGGTGCGTCGGGTCACCAGCAGGCAGGGTTCGGCGGGACCGAGGCCGAGCAGCTCCCGGACCACGGGGCCGGGCAGCTCCGCCTCGATCACGTGCTCGGCGGCGTCCATCGGCCCGAGCCCGCCCAGATACTCGAAGGCGGTGGTGCGGGTGAAGTCCTGGTCCAGGTAGCCGGGTGCGAAGGCCGGATTGACGTGGCGCTCCTCGACCTGGACCGGCGTGCCGCCCTCGCGGTGCAGGACGAGCGAATGGAGTACCGGCGCGCCGGGCGCGAGCGAAAGCGCCCGGGCGACCTCGGCGGTGGCGCCCTGGCGGGCCAGATGCACGACCCGGCAGTCGTGCGCGCGGCCCCGTTCCGCGATCTCGTCGCGGATGTCGCGGATCTCGAGCAGGGCCGACTGCGGCTTCACCTCGGCCACGTAGGTGCCGTCGCCCTGAACCCGGGTCAGCCAGCCCTCGACGGAGAGCTCGCGCAGCGCCCTGTGCGCGGTCATGCGGCTGACGCCGAGGGCGCGGGTCAGCTCGTTCTCGGAGGGCAGGCGTTCGCCTTCGTGCCAGTCGCCGGCCAGGATACGGCCGACGATGTGGTCCTTGACCTGGCGGTAGAGCGGCGCGGTTTCGTGACGTCTGATCGCGGCCATGGGGTTTCGCGGGGCCGGCCCCGCCTCGCTGCGGTCTCGCCACTTGTATAGACAACTTCGACGGGCGAGGCCAGTCCCCGCCTCGGGCCGCGTAGCCCGGGTTCGTTCTTAAGCGGCCCGCACGGCCCGCTGCGTCTCCGCGGTTTTCTCCCGCGCGTCCGGCCCGCGAAGCAGCGGTCCAGCAGCGCGAAGAGCTCTTGCGGATAGAAGGGCTTGGTGGGGATATCCCATGCGCCGCCGCGCTGCGCCGCCAGGGCCGCCTGCTCCCTCCTGTAGGCGGTGACGACCACGGGAACGAGCCCGGGGCGCAGCTACTGCAGCGTGCCGATCAGGTCGAGCCCTTTGCTCAACCGACCGAGCTTCATGTCGACCAGAGCAACCTCGGCGTCGAAATCCCGTGCGGTCGTCAAGGCGGCCCGGGCGGTGAGGGCGATCGCCACCGAATAGCCGGCCTCGCGCAGGACCTCGGCGGTCCCGTCGGCCACGTCGGTGTCGTCATCGACGATCAGGATGTTGCCGCGGGCGGCCGTCGTGGCCGCGGGGTCCGCTTGGCGGGGTGTCGGGGCGGCTCTATTCCGGAACTCTTCCGAGGCCTTCTCCACAGGTTATCCGAGCCGTAGGATCGGTCCAGCAACCTCCCGTTCGAGATAACGCGCTTGTGGCGGCCTTAGGTTGGCCGGCTCTTCGGCCGGGTCGATTGGCCCCGGCGGGCCGGTCTTCCACCTTGAATCTTCCCTGCTGTGCGAAGGATCCTTTCGCCCCTCGTTGCGTCGCGGCTGCGGCTTGTTCCCTAGGCGGCTGCTTCCTCGGTTCGGCTTCTGTGCTCGCGCACCAGGTCGAGGGTCCGCCCGACCGCCAGCGTCGCTGCCAGAATGAAGGCGGCGACCAGGAGCGGGTCATAGGTCAACTTGGTGCTGGCGAGCCAAACGGACTCCAGCACGTTAGGCAGCGCTTGCGCCTTGGCGGCGGAGAAAATGAGGGTGGACCCCGAAGCGACTGCGGCCGCCAGGAAAGCCGAATTCGATTTCATGACGTTCCTCCTCGATCTGAACCGTTCCCGTTCGAATGCCAAGGGTCCGTTGACCCCGCTTGAGTTGCATTAGTAGATATAATGACATAAAAGTAGAAAAAAAGCAAAAATTTTTTTTCCAAATATTAACCAAAAAACTTTTTGTCTTGCAAAGAAATAGGCAATCTTGTATATAAAATTCTTTATACTATCGTTAATAAAATATTTATCGTCGCAATATTTTCGGCAGGGGCCTGTTTCGGAGCCTTGTCTGGCCGCAGCAAAACCGCCGGCCAGAGTGGCCGACGGTTTTGCTGCGGTTCTGCGTTCGGCTGACGGCGGAAGTCCGCCCACGATGATAGTCAGATCAAGATCGGTTCCGGAGCCTGCGTATCGGGTGCGGCCGGAAACTAGCCGCTCACCTCCAAGTCGTGAGTTGGCGTCCTCCTAGGCCGACAGCGCGCTCCGTTTGTGGTCGTGTTCGCGGACGAGGTCGACCGTCCGGCCGATCGCCAGGGTCGTCGCAAGGATGAACGCGGCCACGAGCAGCGGATCGTAGCTCAGCCTGGTGCTGGCGATCCATACGGACTGCAGCACGGTGGGCAGCTCTTGCGCCTTGGCGGCCGAGAACACGAGGCTGGTACCGGCGGCAATTGCGGCGGCTAGAAACGTCAAGTGCGATGTCAGGTGCGATTTCATCGTGGTTCTCCTTGATCCGAGCCGTCCCCGTTGATTTCCCCAGGTCGCCCGGGTTTGTATGTAGTTTATAATCTCATAATATTCAAGAGAAAACAATAGAAATCTTCATGTTATATTAACCATATAAAATCTATATGAATCGTTATACATTGATTATCGTAAGCAAAATATGATTATTACATGATTAAAATTACGTTTTAATTCAATTTAGATATAAATGCGAAGCGATATTTCTGTAGAGCCACGCTGACTCCGCCCGTGTCGGCCCTCGGCCGGGCACGGCTGCGCCAGGCAGGCAGAGTGTGCTAGATTTGTCCCGGAAGAGACAGAACCGGGGAGCGAACGCGCCCCTTGGCTAGCGCGAGGCAGGCCGCGATGGATCCCTACCGATACCGCCCGGGACGCTCCCCCTTGCTGGTTTCCATACCGCACGCGGGCACCCAGGTGCCGCCGGAATTGGCGGCGCGCATGACAGAGGCGGCCCAGGCGCTGCCGGACACCGACTGGCACGTCGACCGGCTCTACGACTTTCTCGAGGCTCTGGACGTTTCGGTGCTGGCGGCGACCCAGTCGCGCTTCGTCATCGACCTCAACCGTGCCCCGGACGGCGCGCCGCTCTATCCCGGCGCCAGCAATACGGAGCTTTGCCCGACCACCACCTTCGACGAGCAACCGGTCTATCGGTCCGGGGAGGGCCCGGACGAGGCCGAGGTCGCGGCCCGGCAGGCCGGGGTCTGGCGGCCCTACCACGAGCGATTGCAGGCCGAAATCGAGGCGCTCAAGGCGCGCTACGGCGTCGCCCTGCTGTGGGACGCACACTCGATCCGCAGCCGCGTGCCGCGCTTCTTCGAGGGCCGTCTGCCCGACCTCAATTTCGGCACCGGCGGCGGCGCGACGGCGGACCCGGGGCTGGTCGCCCGGCTGGCGGATGTCGCGACCGCGTCGGGATATAGCTATGCCGTCGACGCCCGCTTCAAGGGCGGATACATCACCCGGGCTTACGGCCGGCCTGCCGAAGGGGTCCACGCGGTGCAGCTCGAACTGAGCCAGATCATTTATATGGACGAGGCGCCGCCCTATGGTTTCCGCGAGGACTTGGCGGCCGGCATCCGCCCCACGTTGCGGCGGCTGCTGGAAAGCGCTCTCGACTGGGCGCAACGCCGGGGGCGACTTGCGCGCGGATAAATGGTATTGTGAGTTGAATGGTTGATCGAGACAGCGGCTCGCTCGCAATGTGGCGCGCGTTGGAGCGGCCAAGGCGTGCGTGTTCGTGCAGCGTCCCTGCTGGTCGGACACTGCACTTTTTAGTTGAATGAGTACCGTGCGATGATGACTGACGCAGCACGATTTGTTAGCCTCCTCACCCACGATACCCTGGCCTTGATTCTCGCCGGGGGACGGGGCAGCCGCCTTGGCGTTCTGACCGACTGGCGGACCAAGCCGGCGGTGCCTTTCGGCGGGAAATTCCGCATCATCGATTTCAGCCTCTCCAACTGCCTCAACTCGGGTATCCGCCGGATCTGCGTGTTGACCCAGTACAAGTCCCATGCGCTCATTCGGCATATCCTGCAGGGCTGGAACCACCTTAATGTGGAGCACGGCGAATTCATCGATATCGTGCCGGCGCAGCAATGGCTGGATGAGGAATCCTGGTACCTGGGCACCGCGGACGCGGTCTACCAGACCCTGGACATCGTCGAGAGCTACACTCCGAAGTACGTGCTAATATTGGCCGGCGACCACGTCTACAATATGGATTACGGCGAACTGCTGGCCGCGCACGTCGAAGGCCAGGCCGATTTCACGATCGCCTGTCATACCGTGCTGCGGGCGCAAGCCTCCGGCTTCGGGATCATACAGGTCGACGATTCGGACCGTATCGTCGATTTCGAGGAGAAGCCGGCCGATCCCAAACCCATCCCCGACCGTCCGGATATGTCGCTGGTCAGCATGGGGATCTATGTGTTCTCGATGGACTACCTGCGCACGCATCTCGATCGAGACGCCGCGGACACGACCTCGAGCCACGATTTCGGAAAAGACGTCATTCCCTATGCGATCGGCCGCGGCGACGACGTTCGCGCGTACAGGTTCGGAAGTCCGGCCCGCGGCAGCGCGAGTTATTGGCGCGACGTGGGAACGGTCGACGCCTTCTACGAGGCCAACCTCGAATTCCTGTCCCCGCGGCCGCCGCTGGATCTCTACGATCCGTCATGGCCGGTCATGACCTACCAGCCGCAGCTTCCGCCGGCCCAATTCATAGGCGGCGAGAGCCGTTGCCAGGTGGTGGATTCTATGGTCAGCGGCGGCTGTATGATCCAGAGATCCAATCTGGACACCACGCTCCTGTTCTCCAACGTCAAGGTCCAAGAAGGCTGCAGCCTGGAGGGCGTCTTGGCCTTGCCCGGCTGCGAGATCGGGGCGGGATCGAGATTGAAAAACGTGATCCTCGACAACGAATGCCGAATCTCCGAAGGCTCGGTGATCGGCGAGGACCCGCAAGACGATAGCCGGCGCTTCGATATGACCGAAAGCGGCTTGGTCGTCGTCAATCGCAAGATGCTCGGTCAGGGAAGGCAATACAGGCCTGGCGCTACCCGGGAGCCCCACTGCGCACCGCGCCTACCCGGGCGACCGGATCCGCTCCCATGAAATGAGTCCCTATCGGCGACCTTTGGTGTCAACCGTGCTGGAGGTGGTCCGCGATCAGCCTGCCCGCGTCGAGCCGGGGTATGGCCCGTCCACGATCGTGAACAGCCTTGACGCCGTCCCCTATGACCGAGAGATAGCCCTGGGCGGTCTTGCGCCATGTGTAGACCGCGGACACGCGCCGGCCGGCCCGATCCGACAATTCCGCATGCGCTGCCAGGGCCTGCAATAGCCCCCGCGCGATATCGCCACTGTCGAAAGGATCGACGAGAATACCCGAACCATCCGCGAAGATCTCGGACGGGCCGCCGTTGCGGGTCGCGACGCAGGCCAGACCGCAGGCCGCGGCCTCGATGGGTGCCAGGCCGAAGGGTTCGTAAAACGCCGTCAGCGCGAAGACCGAGCCGTGCTCCGCGAAAAAGCGATACGTCGCCGCGAGCTGAATCTGGGACCGGATATTCAGGAAACGGACCCGGGCCCGCAGACCGGCCTCGTCTATCGTCGCCAGAATCGACTGCAGAACAGACCTTTCGGCCTCCGGCAGGCGATCGATCTCTTCGAAGGGATTGTCGATGCCGCGGATGCAGATCACCAGCCCGGCGCGTTCGCGCAGTTGGCGGCTCTCGGCAAAGGCCCTGACCACGCCCAGGGTGTTCTTCTTCTTGTCCAGCCGGCTGGAGACCAGGACGAAGGGGCCGGACAGGCCGTCGAGCGTCGCAAGGAGCATCTCCCGGGTGGCCGCGTCGCGGTCGCCTCTATCCACAGTGAAGACGCGGGTGTTGACGCCCGGCGGGATGACCGAAAACCTGTCGTCCGCCTGAACATCCACTGCGCCGGCGTAAAGCGGGTGTGCGTACTGCTCCAAACGTTCCTGCTCGGTGGATGTGACGATCCGGAAGGCCCGGCTCATGCTCAGGCGCTCGGCCGCGATGCGCCGCGAGAAGCGGTAGCGCGCCTCCATCTCTTCCAGGTTTTCCGGGCTCGTGCCGAGCTTGTCGAGCTTCTGCGCGCCGAGCGAATGACCCGTGAAGGTAAATCCGATCCCGGTCAGATTCCGTGTCAGGGCCGCGCAATATCCGCCGTCCGCGTAATGCGCGGTCGCGAACTGCGGCGGTTCGTCGCCGTAGAAGGCGAGCATGTTGTGCACGAATTTATCCAAGTGGTCCCAGAGGTGCTCCTTGTTCAGAAACCCGGGTCCGCCGCACGACACCCGCACGATCCGCAGATTGTCCTCGTAGCCCGGATAGCGATCGATCTCCGAGGCGAATTCGGGCCAATCCGGATCGTCGATCCTGCGGGTGACGATATCGACCCTGTGCCCCATCTCCGCCATGGCCATGGCGAGCTCCTTGACATAGACCAACTGGCCCCCGAAATCGGGGTGCTCGGTGAGATGGGAGTCGCCCGCGTCGAAATTTCCCTGAGGATTCAGGAATACGATATGCATGTCTGGCCCTGCCCGGTGGGATTCGAGATGGAGTGGACTAGCTAGCCGTTCTTCCGCACCGAATAATCCTTGTCGATGACGATGTCCGCACGGGATCTGTGCGCGGATATGATGCCGTGTTCGATCCGTAGCACGTCGTCGATGAACGGATCGAGTTCCGATGTGTCCCGTTTTCTCTTTTCCCGGTGGGCACGGGTATCCAGGTAGTTGCGAGCGATAAAGATCTTCGTGTTTGCATGGCTCAGCAGCGACGTATAGGTGCCTTCCGCGATCGCAACGCGGGCATTTGCCGTGGCCGCGATTTCCGTGGTGATGCGGTCCTCTTCGTAGATCGCCAGCGGCTTCTCGATGCGCGCGGCACCGTCCAGGAATTCCTGCAGATGTTCATCGAGGAGATCCAACCTGACCTCCTGCGGACCGACCCAGGCGATGTCTTCCCGCCTCACCCGGTCGTTGGTTTTCGGCGCATGGACGAAATAGTCGTCCTGTTGGAAGATTATGTTCGGCATGTTCCGGCCTGCGAGCAGCTCTGCGATGGCGGTTGCCGTTTCCGACTTACCGCTGCCCGACTCGCCCGCGACCGCCAGCGTGTATTTCCCCTTCGACGCCTCGATTTTCGGCAGGATGAGGGGCAGGATCGCCTCGGCGGCATCTCTATGATGGGCCTCAACGATTATCTTGTCACCGCGCATGCTACTCGTTCCTCTTCCTCGTTCGAACGGCCGCCTTTGGAGGTTTATCAACCATTTGTATTAATCTATTCTTATAGTGCGATAGTCTATCCTGCAATACGATACCTTCTGCTTGGCGACCGTACGGGAAAGCTTGTATTGCATAAGGGGTTCCCGATTTATAATAAAAGATTCTTGCCGTCTGAAGGCGAGCGAATTCGACCGTCCGCGATGGGGTCATGAGGCAGGACAAGAGATGTTGAGCGAGTACGATAGCGCGTGGTCCGAGCTGAACGCCAGGCTGCGGGGGATTGAAGACGGCGCCGGCCTGGGCGGAGCCTTGGCCGAGCTGCAGGCTCATCAGCAGCGGACCGGGTTCATTAAGGACCATCTCGAAAGCGTCGACCGGCACACCTTCTACCATCCGCGCGATTCGTCCAGATTCTTCAGGGTCCAATACAATCCGAAACGGGCATTGCGGTTCAATGGCAACGGTATCACGGCACCGCCCTCCGGTATCGTGGTGAGCAACGAAGGTTGCTTTCTTTGCCGGGACAATATCCGCTGGCAGCAGGGCGGCAGCCAGCTGGGCTATGAGATCCGTATCGGCGAGACCGCTTACTACGCCTGGATGAACCCGTTTCCGTTGTTGCCGACCCATATCGTTGTCGCGACGGAGGCGCACACGTCCCAGGAGTGGGGGTTCGAGCATGGCGGGCGCCGCGGCAAATCCATGTTGCTGAGCGATCTCGTCGCGCTTGCGGCGCGAATGCCCGGCTATGTCGGCTTCTACAACGGCGTGGACGCCGGCGCTTCGATACCCGGTCATATGCATCTCCAGTTCTGCCAGCGTCCGGAGGACGACCCCGAGTTCCCCCTCGAGCGGGCAGCTCGGGTTTTCGAGGACTCCGATCAAGGAGCGAATTTCCTGTCGAGGTACCCGGTGGCGGCCGCGGTCTGGCAAGGTGCGGCCGCGGAGGTGGTCGAAGCGGCATCGAGCTGGATGTCGCAGTGGACGCATCGGAACCGCGATCGCCTGAACAACCTGACAGCCAACTTCATTGCGTCGAAAGATCAAGCCGGTGACGGCCTTTCGCTCTATTTCGTTCCGCGAGCCCGAAGCACATCGCGTGTGAACGGACTGCATGGCTTGATCGGCGGGCTCGAGATTCTGGGAGAGGTGGTGTTTTCGAGCCCGGAGGAGAAGAAACTTCTGGACGACGGCGCCATCGACTATTTCGCCTTGGCGAGCTATCTTGCACGCGTTCGAACCCCGATGTTCCTGTCTTGAGCGGCCGGCTTCATCCCATAGGCGCGAAGGTCCATTCCGAATTCCCCAAAAGCTCCGGTTCAGAGCGCCCCGTCCTAACGTCGTTATTGAACCGGCCGCACGTCAATTCGGCGGGCTTGACGCGCGGAAATGGGCTGTGCGAGGGCAGGTTCGATCATCGTGCGCCGCGGGTTTTCTTCGAAACACCCGAAAGGGCGTCTGGCAAACTTCGGGAGACTGCGGTTAGATAGATGGCCGTGCGCTCGCGGTGCTCGAAGCGCCGGCCGCGTGCGCCGGCACAGCCGGGCGGCGGCGGATCGGGGAAGGCCTGTCGACCGACCCCGAGTGTGCGGCTTTGCAGCGGCCACCATGCCTGAACAACGGACTGGCGAGGAGACGGGCACATGCATTTGGCAGTCTTGACCGGCGGCGGCGACGTTCCCGGCCTCAATGCGGCGATCAAGGCGATCGCAAACGAAGCAAGCGCCCGGAGCTGGAAGGTGACCGGGTTCCGGCGGGGCTGGAGCGGCCCGCTGAACTACAATCCGGACGACCCCGAGGGGTCGCGCGATTGGGTCGCGGCGCTGCGGCCGGACGTCGTCCGCCATATCGACCGCACCGGCGGCACGGTCCTCCATACGACGCGCACCAACCCGTCGAACGTCCGCGCCGCCGACCTGCCGGCATTTCTGGAGTCGAAATACCGCACGGTCGACGGGACGGACACGGTGGACTGCACGGATCATGTGCTGGCGGTGCTGAACGATCTGAAGATCGACGTGCTGATCGCTATCGGCGGCGACGACACGTTGTCCTACGGCGCGCGCCTGCATCGCGAGGGAGTGCCCACCTTGTGCATTCCAAAGACCATGGACAACGACGTGTTCGGCACCGACTACTGCATCGGCTTCTCGACCTGCGTGAACCGCTCGGTCGACTTCATCAACCGGCTGCGCACGCCGGCCGGCAGTCACGAGCGCTTCCTGGTCGTCGAGATGTTCGGCCGCAACTCCGGCGAGTCGGCGCTGATCACCGGCTACCTGGCCGATGTCGACCGCACCCTGATCGCCGAGGTGCCCTTCGACATCGACAAGGTCGCACGGCTGCTCGCGGAGGATCGGGCGCGCAACAGCTCCAGCTACGCCATCGTCGTGGTTTCGGAAGGGGCGTCCCTGGAGGGCGGCGAAATAATCGAATCCGGTGAGACGGACGCCTTCGGTCACCGCAAGCTGGGCGGCATCGGACCCATGGTGGGCGACGCGCTCAAGGCGCACACCGGGGTCAACGTCATGACCCAGAACCTGGCCTACCTGGTGCGCGCCGGCGCACCGGACGCCATGGACCTCATGGTCGGCCGGAATTTCGGCACCATGGCGATCCAGCTGTTCGAAGAGGGCAAGAGCGGCCTGATGACGGCCATTCAGGACGGCCGCTATACAACGGAGCCGGCCGACATTTGCACCAAGGGCAAGCGCAGTGTCGATGTCGATGCGATGTACGACGTAAACACCTACCGCCCGCGCATCGCCGAAGTGTCCGGCATGCCGATGTTCTTGAAATAACCAGCCGGCATTGCCTGTGGCAGGACCGGACCCTGCAACGATGCGTCGGCCTGCAACGGATCAAAGGCGCCGGCCGGCCTTGACCACGCCCGACAAGGGGTTGAAGCCGATCCTATAGGCCAGCTCGGCCGGCCGCTCGATCTCCCAGATGGCGAAGTCGGCGGCCTTGCCGGCCTCCAGCGTCCCGTGGCTCGCGGCCAGGCCAAGCGCGCGGGCGCCGTTCTTCGTCACCCCCGCGAGCGCCTCTTCCGGGGTCATGCGGAACAAGGTGCAGGCCATATTGAGCACGGTCAACAGCGAGGTGAGCGGCGCGCTGCCCGGGTTGCTGTCGGTGGCGAGCGCGATCGGGACTCCGGCCGCGCGCAGGCCATCGACCGGCGGCACCTTGGTTTCGCGCAGGAAATAGAAGGCGCCGGGCAGCAGCACCGCGACGGTGCCGGCCGCGGCCATGGCGGCGATACCGTCTTCGTTCGTGTATTCCAGGTGGTCGGCGGATAGCGCGGCGAAGCGGGCGGCGAGCGCCGCGCCGCCCAGGTCCGACAGCTGGTCGGCGTGCAGCTTGACCGGCAGGCCGTTTTCGACCGCGGCCTCGAACACCTGGGCCGTCTGCTCGAGGCTGAAGGCGATGGTCTCGCAGAAGGCGTCGACCGCGTCGGCCAGGCCGGAGTCCGCGATCTCGGGCATCATGGCGGCGACGGCTTCGACATAGTCGTCGGCGCGGCCGGCGTATTCCGGCGGCGCGGCGTGCGCGCCCAGAAACGTCGTCCTGACCGTCACCGGCAGGGCCTCGCCCAGGCGGCGCGCCACGCGCAGCTGCTTCAGCTCGGTCTCCAGGTCGAGGCCGTAGCCCGACTTGATCTCGACCGTGGTGACGCCTTCGGCGAGCAGGGCCGACAGGCGCCGCCGGGCACTTGCGAAAAGCGTCGTCTCCTCGGCCGTACGGGTCGCCGCGACGGTCGAGACGATACCGCCGCCGGCCCGCGCGATCTCCTCGTAGCTGGCGCCTTCCAGGCGCAGCTCGAACTCGCGCGCCCGGTCGCCGCCATAGACCAGGTGGGTGTGGCAGTCGACCAGGCCGGGCGTGACCCAGCGTCCGCCCAGGTCGTGGCGTTCGCGCGCCAGATCGTCCGGCCGGCCCGGCAGCTCGGCGGCCGGCCCGACCCAGGCGATCCGGCCGCCCTCGACCGCGATGGCGCCGTCCTCGACCGCGCCATAGGGCGCGGCGCCCGCCATCGTCGCCAGCCGCCCCCCGGTCCAGATCGCGTCCCACATCGGCTCGGCTCCCGCTGGCCGGGCAAGGCCGGCTTCCACCGGATCATAGCGGCTGGGCCGTTCCGGTCAAAAGCCATCCCATGGCAGATGGACGGTGAAGCCGGCATTGTTTTGCCGTAACCTTTCGACTCCACACCACCAGAGCCGGCGCGATGGGTTCATGACCGAACGCTTACTTTTCGCCGAACGGGCCCTGCTGCCCGACGGCTGGTCGCGCGACGTGCTGATCGCGATCGGCGCGGACGGCGGCCTTGCTTCGGTGACGCCGGGCGCAGCGGCCGGCGCCGCGGCGCACGCCGAGGGGCCGGTCGTACCCGGCGTGCCCAACCTGCACAGCCATGCCTTCCAGCGCGCCATGGCGGGGCTGGCCGAGCGCGCCGGCCCGGGCGACGACAGCTTCTGGACCTGGCGCGAGGTCATGTACGAATTCCTGCGCAGGCTCACCCCGGACCAGGCCGGGGCCGTCGCCGCGCAGCTCTATGTCGAGATGCTCAAGGCGGGGTACACCGCGGTGGGCGAGTTCCACTATCTGCACCACGCTCCCGACGGCAAGCCCTACGGCGACCTGGCCGAGATGTCGCGGCAGGTGCTCGCCGCCGCCCGGCGCACCGGCATGGGCCTCACCCATCTGCCGGTGCTCTACGGCTTCGGCGGATTCGGCGGCCAGGCGGCGGGCGAAGGCCAGCGCCGCTTCCTGAACGACCCCGAGCGCTTCCTGCGGCTGGTCGAGGCGGTCCGCGACGAGGTCCGCGGCGACCCGCAGTTCGGGCTCGGCATCGCCCCCCACTCTCTGCGCGCCGTGACGCCAGAGACGCTCAGCGCCGCGCTGGCGGGCCTGGAGGCCCTGGAGACCGGCGCACCGCTGCACATCCACGTCGCCGAGCAGCAGAAGGAGGTGCGCGACTGCATCGAGTGGAGCGGCCAGCGCCCCGTGGAGTGGCTGCTGGGCAACGTCGACCTGGGACCGCGCTGGTGCCTGGTGCACGCCACGCACATGACCGAGCAGGAGACCGCGTCGCTCGCCGGATCGGGCGCGGTCGCCGGTCTCTGCCCGACCACCGAGGCCAACCTCGGCGACGGCGTGTTCCCGGCGCCGGCCTACTTGGCTGGGGGTGGCGCCTACGGCATCGGCTCGGACAGCCACATATCGGTCAGCCCGATCGAGGAGCTGCGCTGGCTGGAATACGGACAGCGCCTGACCCAGAGGCGCCGAAACCTGCTCGCCCGCGGCGACACGGAGCCGTCCGTCGGCGCGGTGCTGTACCAGGGCGCCCTGGCCGGCGGCGCGCAGGCCCTGGGCCGACCGCTCGGCGAGCTGACGCCGGGTTGCCGCGCCGACCTGCTGGTGCTCGACGTCGACTGCCCGGCCCTGGTCGGCAAGCCGGACGACCGGCTGCTCGATGCGATGATCTTCGCCGGCAACGACAACCCGGTCCGCGACGTCATGGTCGGCGGCCGCTGGGTGGTGCGCGAACGCCACCACGCCGAGGAAGCCGCCGTCCTGGCCGCCTACAAAGCGGCGCTCGCCGAACTGACTGCCTAAAGGGGAAATGCCATGGCGGCGATCGAGTTCACCGCCCGGGACGTGCATGAGCGAGGGACATGAGCGATCTCACCCGCTTCTACGACCAGCTGGCTCCGCACTACCACCTGCTGTTCGAGGACTGGGACGCGGCGGTCCGATGGCAGGGCGCGGTGCTGAACCGTCTGCTTGGGCGCCTCGCGGGCCCCGGCCCTAAGCGCGTGCTCGACGCGGCCTGCGGCATCGGCACCCAGGCGCTTGCCCTGGCGCTCGAGGGCCACGCGGTCACCGGCAGCGATCTGAGCCCGGCCTCGGTCGAGCGGGCCCGGCGGGAGGCGGAGCGCCTCGGCGTCGAGGTCGCATTCGAAGTGGCCGACTTTCGCGACCTCTCGCGGACGCTCGCCGAGCCGTTCGACGTCGTCTGTGCCCTGGACAACGCCCTGCCGCACGTGGAGAGCGACGCGGAGCTGGCGGCCGCGCTCGTGCAGATGGCGGGCCTGCTCGCGCCCGGCGGCCTGTTCCTGGCCTCGACCCGCGACTACGACGCGCTCGCCCGGAGGCGGCCGGAAAGAATGTCGGAGCGCGCCTATCCGGACGGGCGGGGGCGCCGGCGGGTCTATCAGCTCTGGGGCTGGGACGAGAACGGCGCCGGCTACCAGGTCCGGCAATACATCGTTCGGGAAAGCGGCCCGGCGAGCGAGACCCTGGTCTTCACGGCCCACTACCGGGCGCTGACCCGGGCGCAGTTGAGCGCGGCCCTGGAGGCGGCCGGCCTGGGCGAACCGGAATGGCTCATGCCGGAAGACAGCGGATTCTACCAGCCGGTCGTGGCGGCTCTCTTGGCTCAGGCGACCTCTTCGCCTGCCGCGACGGGCCTCGGGTCGTTGGCGACGTGCAGGCGGGCGAAGGACGGGGCGTGGTAGAGGGGATGGACCGGGGGCTCCTTGGGCGTGAGCAGATAGCGCGCCGCAATCTCGAGATAGCCCGCGAAGCGGTAGCCGCCGTTGCCGGCCAGCAGGTCCTCACGCCGCGCGCGGAAGCGCGCCGGCAGCCGGTACCAAGGAAGGCCGGGCTCGGCGTGGTGCAGGGCGTGCAGGTTGTTGTTGAGGTACAAGAGCGACATCACCGGGCCCGCCTCGACCACGACGCTGCGCTCGCCGGGCGCCTCGTGCGCCTGGTGCTCCAGGAAGGAGCGGAGCAGGGTCAGCGAGAGGCCGGGATAGGCGAAAAGGGCCAGATAGCCGGCCAGGGGAACCTCGCAGACCCCGATCACCCAGGTGAGCGTGAGCGTGGCCGCAGCAAGGTGCAGCAGCCATGCGCCCAGGTCCCGGGTGTCGCCGCGGGCGAGCGCGGCCGCCGCGGACCCGTAGAGTCGCAGGGTGCAGACGGCCGGGCCCAGCAGCAGGCGGCCCGACAGGGTGTTCAGGCTCCAGGCCAGGGCGCGCCTCAGAGGCCCGCAGCGCGCCCAGGCCGCCGGGGTCATGTAGAAGGATTCCGGATCGCCCAGGGGGTCGGTGAGGTAATCGTCCCGGTGGTGCAGCAGGTGGGTCTTCCGGTAGATCCGGTAGGGCATCCACAGCCACAGGCTCGGCCAGACCAGCAGCTCGTTGACCCGGGGCCAGGGCGTCGGGTGGCCGTGGGCCGCCTCGTGCTGCAGCGAGCCGTGCAGGGCCACCAGGTAGCCGCCCAGCGGCAGCAGCAGCCACCAGGGCAGGGAGTCGTAGTTCCAGGTCAGGAGGCCGAAGGCGGCATAGGTGGCGGCTCCCAACAGTACGGTGGGCCACTCGATGCTCTCCGCCGCGCGTCCTCCCGCGGCGTTTCTCCGCTGCTTGTCCGTCATGTACAGGTCCATCTCCGGTTCGGGTCCCTGCCGAAAACCCCCATCAGGAACCCAATTTCATGATACCGGCGAATATGACCCAATCCAATGTGGGACTGCGCATAAGATGAAGCACTCAGTCACCAAAAAACCCTATTGGTGATTTTATTCAACATTTGTTAACATAGCGAAATAGACCGTAGACAGGATCGGGAAAGGGGTGAAAATGAATCGACGGGAAACGGTCGAGGTCTTCCGCCGAAACCTGACCGAGGTGATCGCGCGCTCCGGGCTGAGCCGCTCGGCCTTCGCGGCGCGGTTGGGGCTCGACCGCTCGACCCTCTCCCAGCTGCTGTCGTCCGCGAACCTACGGCTGCCGCGCGCCGAGACCATCGCCGCCATGGCCGCCAGCGAGCAGGTCAGCGTCGACTGGCTGCTCGGCCTCAGCCAGGAAGGACAGCTCGGCCCCGACATGGTCCGCCAGGACCTGGAGATCGCCGCCGGGGCCGCTTCGCCGGCCGACGAGCGCCTGCTGGGCTGGCACGCGGAAGCGGCGGGCTACAAGATCCGCTACGTCCCGGCGACGCTGCCCGACCTGTTGAAATCCGAGGAGGTCATAGACTTCGAGTTCCGCGAGCAGGGCAGCCAGGTCCCGCAGGCGCGCCTGCAGGTGGCCGAGGAGCGGCTGGCCTACAGCCGCCGGCCCGAGACCGACATGGAGGTCTGCTGTTCCTTCCAGTCGGTCGAGTGCTTCGCCCGCGGCGAGGGAATCTGGCGCGCGCTGCCGATCGAGAGCCGCAGTCGCCAGATCGAGGCTATGATCGGGCTGCTCGACGAGCTCTACCCGACCCTGCGCTGGTTCCTGTTCGACGGCCTGCGGCACTACTGCGTGCCGCTCACGATCTTCGGCCCGCAGCGGGTCGCGGTCTACTTTGGCAACATGTACGTCGTGTTCAACTCGACCGAGCACATACGCGAGCTCACCAAGCACTTCGACAACCTGATCCGCGCGGCGGTGGTCCAGCCGCCCGACGTCGGCGGATTCCTGAATGGCCTGCTGGCCGAACTGAACCATGAAGACGGCATCCGCGGCGCGGTGGGCGAGCGGCGTGCCGGCGCCTGAGCGGACGGCCGGGACTGGGCCGTGGTGATCGCCAGCCTGCCGATGTACGACCTGCCCGAGCTGCGGGCGGCGACGGACGCGTGGTGGCGATGCCTGGCCCGGGCGTTCCGGCGCGCCGGGCTCGCCGAGGTGCCCGATAGTCTGAGCGGCGACCGGGGCACCGAGGCCGTCTGGCGCGATCCCAGGCTGCTGTTCAGCCAGACCTGCGGCTATCCCCTGACCCACGCCTTCAAGGGCGTGCTGCGGCTGGTCGCGACACCGGCCTACGCCGCGGCGGGCTGTAGCGGGCCCTACTATTCGAGCGCGATCGTCGTGCGCGAGGACGATCCGGCCCTGGAGCTCGGCGAACTCGCGGGGCGGGTCTGCGCCGTCAACAACCGGGCGTCCCAATCGGGCTGCAACGCGCTGCGCCACGCCGTGGCACGTTACGCCGTGCAGGGCCGGTTCTTCGCCAGGGTCGTGGAAACCGGCGAACACCTGGCGTCGCTGGCCGCTGTCGCCGGGGCTCGGGCCGACGTGGCCGCGATCGATGCCGTCACCTTCGCGCTGGTGACGGCTTGCCGCCCGTCGGCGGTTTCGGGCCTGCGGATCCTGGGGTGGAGCGAGCAGGCGCCGGGGCTGCCCTATGTGACTCGGGCGGATGTCGGGGCCGACCGGGTTGCACGACTGCGCGAAGGCCTGCAGGCCGCCTTTGCGGACCCGGCCTCGAGACCGGCGCGCCAGGTCCTCCTGCTGACCGGCGCGCAGCCGCTGCCGGCGGCGGCCTATGACGGTATCGACGAAATGGAGGCGGAGGCGGCGGCCGGGGGCTATCCCGATCTCGCCTGAAGCGGCGACGGCCGGAAACGGGATCTGGTGCGGA
This sequence comes from uncultured Kiloniellales bacterium, assembly GCA_947258885.1. GTDB lineage: Bacteria > Pseudomonadota > Alphaproteobacteria > Kiloniellales > JAKSDN01 > CAMYKD01. Next base: position 46,313 of record CAMYKD010000035.1, read on the forward strand.
AAGCGGAAAGGGCCGGGGCAATAGCCCCGGCCCTTTCGCCGCGATTACCCCGGGAAGGTTTCGGAGAGGGACAGACTTCCCGGAGCCCCCTTTGACAGCTTAGCCGGCCGAGATCACGGCGGCTGAGAGCTCGGCGGACACCGTACCGAACAGGTTCGACAGGGACTCGCCCATGCCGCGCAGGGCGGCGATGGCGGCGACCGATACCAGAGCGGCGATCAGGCCATACTCGATGGCCGTGGCGTTTCACATCGTCAATAAAAAAAGTACGATCCAGAACATAAAATAATAAAAATCGGATCATTAGTTAATAAATAGAAATAATTACATTTGGTTTGAATGTGTATCAAATTGTATATTCTGTAGCGCAGTTCGACGTTTCGCGTCAGGTCTTTCCATGCAACGCCCGGGCCGGCACGCGCGCTGCGTTGCCGCGGGAGCGGACTCGGCTCTTCTGTTTGGGTGACCAGTGAAGGCCGCTCCGGCGCCGCCGTCTACTGCCGGGCCAAGCCGACCTGGAGCGGCGAGCCGGAGGAACCCATGAAGGAAACCAGCATCCAGGCCTTGGCCGAGGGGTCGGACATGGCCTGCGCCGGTCCGGACCGCTGGGCCCGGTTCAGGGCGTTCGCCCGCATGGCCTCGAGCAGGCCCTCGAGGCCGAGCTTCCTGGCGGCCGTTACGAACTCTTGGCGTTCGGTCAGGGCCAGGCTGATACCGTTGACCGTGACGTCGACGATCCGGTGCCGGCCGCCGCCGCCGCGCACCCGCCAACCCGTGACGAGCGGGCCCTCAGTGCTTTCGACCCGGGTCTCGACCAGGACATCCTTGGTGCCGACCGGACGGCTGTCCACGACGGCGAGCGTCTCGGCCCGATAGCGATCGAGCTGGCGCGCATAGCTGTTCACCAGGTGCTCGGCGAAGAGGTCCTGGAACTGCGCGCGCTGTTCTCCGTCCGCTTGGCGCCAGAACCTGCCGAGCACGAAACGGCCGATCAACGGGAGGTCGAAGCCTTCGCGAACCAGGGCTTTCAGGCGCTCGTGCCGCCCCTGGGGGTCCCGCGGCTCGGCGGCCGCGATGACCGAAGCTTGCTGCCCGAGCCGTTCGACGAAACCCGGCGCTCCGGCCGTGTCTGCGAGCCTCGAGCCGGGGCTGTCGTCCGCGCGCAGGGGATTGGGCCCGACCAGCGCCAACGCCAAGGCGAAGACGGCGATCGGACGGCAGATTTTCGCGCTTTGCATGACATCTCCTCCTGATCGGTCAGCCTGGGCGTTGACCGCCCTTTCGGCTTGGCTGCTCCGATGTGATTAAGTCTACGTCAAGAGGACTTAACGATTCGTTACGCGACCCGGTCCAACCGGGAAAAACGATGCTTGGCTCCGAGAGGACGTATTCTGGTCCTGCGGACTTGCGCCGGCCCGGGGCCTCCGGGCTCAGGTGATATCTTCGCCCAGTGCGGTGCCGTTGTGGGGGGGATCGGCCAGACGGCGCGACAGTTGGCTGAGCATGTGCTCGAGGTCCTCCGGGCAGACCTCCTCGTACTCGTTGACCAAGCGCGAGATGATCGCGTCGGTAGATGCGCGCTGCCAGTCGCGCGCCTCTTTCGGCGGCAGGCAGCGGACCACGTCCAGGGCGGCGCGGAAGGCCCGGAACAGGCCGGGCGGCAGCCCGGACGTCTCATAGAGCGCGATAAATTCATCCGGTCCGCCGTCGAGTATCCGATACCCTGCCTCGTCGAGCGGCAGTCTGGCTAGGTGGGCCATAGCGGCCCAGAAGAAGTCGAGGCGGCCCAGACAGAGGCCGCGCAGCAGGAGGGTCGGGGTCAGCATGGCCTCCGCCGCCAGGCCGGCCACGAGCCTCTCGATCTCGGCTTTCGGGTCGTCAGAGGCCATGGCCCGGGTCAGCGCCCGCTCGCGTCCGTGCAGGACCATCTCGTCGGCCAGCTCGGGCGGCAGGTCGTGGTGTTCGACTAGATGCTCGCGCAGTTCCCCGGAGACCCGGAAGATCACCTGTCGGGTGGTACACAAGGGAAGCCGTGTGCGACGGGGCGCGGCGTGGTCGTTGCCGTCCTGTCCTGTCGGGTCGTCGCCGGCGGGTAGAGCGGTCGACAACACGTCGGCCGCCAGGGTGGCGGCGAGCGCGGGCGGCAGGTAGGGACAGCGTCTTAGGTGCTCGGCGAGGGCCTCGCGGGCCTCCTGCTCCGCCACCGCCAAGGGAGTTCCCGGGCCGTGCGCGTCGACTGGCTCGACGGCGGTTTTCCGGCCGTCGGCGGACTCGGGCTCGCTCTGCCTCGGGACCTGCATGAACGCTCTCCGGTTGAGGGGTAAGTAGACACGGGCGGGGTTAAGAACAGGTGAACGGTACGACCCGCAGGACCGGGAGGATCACGTGGACGTACGGTTGCACCTATGGGAATATACTAGAAGCAATAGATTAAATATATTCTCTAGTGCATTGTATTAGCGTATATTTTTGGCCACTTTCCGCAGGATGAGGAGGCGGCCCAGCGGCCCGAAGAGAGGTTGGCCGCGCCCAAGGCGGGCTCCCCGCGATGCCGACACCGGATCCCGCGGCGGGCGCGCGAAACAGGCACCCAAGGCATGGCTAGGGAAGGAGCGTGTGGAGAGGTCTCAATCTTGGATAGTGAAGCCCGGAATGCCGGATCACTTTCGGCGAGATGACCTTGCTGAAAAAGAACGGCTGATAACTGAAGAATACCTCGGCGATGATGATGTTCTGGTTCTCTTCCATCGCAAATCCGGCAGGCAAGTTGGCCGACGCCCCGATTGTGGTGCCCACTGCACTCGTGAACGTTCCTGTGCCGCCGCCGCTCATCTGCCAACTGATCGTCGGGGACACCGGCAGGGTATCGTCCGTGCTCACCGAGGTGATGAAAACGATCCCGTCCACGCCCAGGTCGAAAGGACGCATGGAGTACTCGGCGGCCGCGAAGACCTGGTTGATGTCGGCGGTTACGGCGTGCTTGGCCCGGCTCACCAAATCGGAGCTGCTGATGGCGACGCGGCTGAGCTTCTGGTTCAGCAGTACATAGCGTCCGACTTCCATCGAGCCGAGCAGGAGTAGTACGAGTATGGGTACGACCAAGGCGAAGTCCACGATGGCCACACCCTCGCTGCCGCGAATGAACCGGCGCAGCCTGCTGGCCGGACCGCAACCGAAGTTTCCGCAGTTCTGCAAACCGTGCTTCAACATGCCGGGTCCCCGTCGTCAAAGGGCTCGTTGCGCACGACCACCGAGGCGGCCAGCGGGAATTTGCCGTCTTTCCCCATCATCGGGGCGAGCAGCCCCGTCATCAGCTGCAGCTCATAGCTGACGGTGTACAGCACGACCTCGCCGCCGTGCCCGAGCCCGGACTTGCCCATATCCGGGTCCCACACGGTATTGCAGTTGATATCGGTGAAGGGCTCGCCGGAGTCGTGAGAGCCGTTGCCGTTGGTATCGGTATAGGGCTCCGGTTCGCCGACCGAGGTGAAGTTCGGATAGACAAGGGTGGTGATGTTGCTGGCATCGATCTCGACCACGCCGGCGCCATTCTGGTTGACGACCTGGACGATGTAGTCCTCGCGAGTCCCCGAGGGTGGCGGCGCACCGGTAAGGCCGAAACGCGAGGCTTCGCGCAGCCCGCCTTCGAGCAGACTGTCCGCGAAGAAAATCATGCCGACTTCCATGGTTCCGAAGAGGAGCAGTATGAGGACGGGAGCGACAAAGGCGAACTCCAGTACTGTCGATCCGTCGGTACGGCGTCTCAGGCGGCCGAGCCTATGGCGAAGAGCGTCGATCATTTTGAAATCCTCAAGGCTGACAGATCGTCTGCGATTTCCTTGAACACCTTCTCCAAGGCGGCGCCATCCGGCGCGAAGTGGTAGAAGGGCGCATTCGGCTCGGTGGCGACCTCCTTCAGCAGCGCCTGCAGCGGTCCGGAGCTGTGGAAGAACTGGATGACGTAGATCTTGATGCCCTCGGCCTTGGCGCTCGCCGCGACCGCGCGCAGGCGATCGTCCATGCCGGCGGCGCCGGCGCCCGAACCGGTCCCGAAATAGTCGTTGTAGCCGTCGTTGTCGCCGCCCGTTTGTTCGCCGTCGGTGAGCAACACGATGGCCCGCTCGTGAAGGCCCTTGGGGAAGGGATTGGCGTCGTCGAACGGCTCGCCCGGCGAGACCACGCGCCAGGCCCAGGCCAGGCCCTGGGAAATGTTGGTGTGCCCCCTTGGGTTGGTCAGATCGTCGATCGCGCTCTCGATGATCGGCCTCTGGTCGTTCAGACGCGTAATGCCGTGGCTTAGACACCGGTTGTACTGATCGGAACTGTCTTCCCAAGCCAGCCAATCGGTACTGTTGGAGGTGGTGACGGGACCGAGCAGATGGTCGGCGAGACCATCCGGGGCGAGAGGTGGCCTGTAACGGGCGAAGACGCAACCTTCCCAATTGGCGTCCGGGTTGTTCAGAAAGGGCACCGGTGTGTTGGGCGTGTGATAGATCACGGACTGGGGATTGCCGGTCCAGGGGTTGGTGAAGCTGGATACCGCCGTGGTGGTGGTCAGGGAATTGTCGTAGGTGGTCGTTCCGTTCAACCACACGTTGACGGCGCCGTTCCATGGTACCAGTCCGATCAAGAGCGTGCTCTTGGCCGATTTGTTGCCATAGAGAATGTCGACCAGGGTGTGCGCCGCCGTCCGGGCCGAGGCGATACGCGTGCTGCCGCTGCCGTCGGACCAGGCCATCGAGCCGGACATGTCCATGGACAGCACGACGTCCATGCTGATGGTCTGGCGCGTCACCTCCGTCGCCGTGCCGATGTTCAGGCTCTGGTAACCGAAGAGCCGCATGAACGTGGTGTTCATCGCCGCCGATGCGGTTATGTTGATGATCTCGTCGTCGGCACCGCTCAAGGCCACCGGGTTCAACGTCACCGTTGCGCCCATGTAGCCGGGCGGAAAGTTGGCCTGGAAATACTTCTGTATTTCCGTCTGCAAGTTCGCCGGGTCCACCACATGGGCACCGGCCAGCACCGCCGCGTCCAGGGCATCGCCGAGCCGGGCCTTGACCAGGTAGCCCCGGGCGGCATCGGTCCCGAGGCCGATGAACCCCAACAGCGGTATCAGCACCGCCGCTGTGAGCGGGAGCGACGCCCCGCCCTCGTCCGTCAGGAACCGGTGGCATTTGGCCCTTAGTCCATCCGCAAGGCGCGGTGGATCATCGAACGGTCGCATGCCCAGGTCTCCTTATCAGCGATCGTATTTCGAAGATCGATTGATCATATTAATGTCTGGTTGATAACACGTGAACAAATCGGAAATTTATTGTTATAATATTGTTGGAATTGTAATATATATTGACTATTGCGTTTGTGTTTACCTGAATTGCGGTGTGAGTTCTGTGCCTGCACAGGATCCGTTCCACGGCGGTCGTTGTATTGCCGAGCGACTCGAAACGTCGAGGGGGGGCGCTGTCCGTCGTGATGGTTTACGTTCCCCAACGATCGGCATTATCTCGCCGGCCGCCGACGGCCTGACTACGGGGTTGCCATGGACACCGTCACCGATGGCGCCACCGCGCGCCGCCGTTGGCGGATGGGCGCATGCCGTCTTCCGGCGTTTGCCAGGCCGCTTCGATCGCGCGACGGTTGGCCCGATCCCGGTGTGCGTGGAACCGCTACCGATCCTCGACCCGGCCGCGTACAGCCTGGAATTTCATGGCGGGCCGGCCGGCGGAGCGGTCGTCATTGGGAAACCCGCAATTCCGACAAGGCGCCGGCGATCTCCTTGAACACGCCGTTCAAGGCGTCGCCGTCGGCTGCGAAATAGTAGTAGGGCGCCCGCGGCTCGCTGGCGACCTCCTGCAATAGCGCCTGCAGCGGTCCCGAATCGTGGTAGAACTGGATCACGTAGATCTTGGTGCCCTGGGCCTTGGCGCTCGCCGCGACCGCGCGCAGGCGGTCGTCCATGCCGTTGGCGCCGGCGTTCGAACCGGTCCCGAAGACGGCATTGTAGCCGTCGTGGTCGCCACCGAATTGCTCGCCGTCGGTGAGCAGGACGATGGCCCGTTCGTGAAGGCCCTGGGGGAAGGGGTCTGCATCGTCGAACGGCTCGCCCGGCGAGACCACGCGCCAGGCCCAGGCCAGGCCCTGGGCGATGTCGGTGACCCCATCCGGGCTGGTCAACTCGTCGACCGCGCTTTCGATGATCGACCTCTGGTTGGTCAAAGGCGTGATGCCGTGGGTCAGACAATCCCCATAGTCGATACCGCTGTCCATCCAGGCCAGCCATTCGGTACCGTCGACCGTGGTCGCCGGGCCGAGCAGATGATCGGCGTCGTCATCGTTGGTGGCGCTGTCGCTGTAGCGGGCGAAGACGCATCCGTTCCAACCGGCGGGCGGAGTCCTCAATAAGGGCACAGGCGAGTTGGCCGCGAGATAGGTCTCGGACTGCGGGTTGCCGGTCGAGGGGTCGGTGAAGACCGGCGTCGGCACCGTCGTGACCAGTCCGGGATCGTAGACGGTTCCGTTCAGGGTGACGTTGACCGCGCCGTTCCACGGCACCAGTCCGATGAGAAGCCCGTCCTTGCTCGCCTCGGTGCCAAACAGGATGTCGAGCAGGCTATGCGCCGCCGTTCGGGCCGCGGCGATACGCGTGCTGCCGGCGCCGTCGGAATCGTCCATCGACCTGGACAGGTCGATCGACAGCGCGACGTCCATGTTGATAGTCCGGCGTGTGACCTGGGTTGCCGATCCGATCCTCAAGGTGTTGAAACCAAACAGCCGCATGAAAGTGGTATCGAGATCCGCCGAGGCGCTTACGTTGATCACCTCTTCGCTGGGGCTAACCGTCGCCGGGTTCAATGTCACTGTTGCGCCCATGTAGCCGGGCGGAAAGTTGGCGTTGAAGTACTTGCGCATCTCCGATTGCAGGTTCGTCAGGTCGCTCACATGGGCGCCGGCCAGCACCGCGGCGTCCAGGGCGTCGCCGAGCCGGGCCTTGACCAGGTAGCCCCGGGCGGCATCGGTCCCGAGGCCGATGAACCCCAGCACCGGAATGACGATCGCGGCGACCAGCGGGAGCGACGTCCCGCTCTCATCCGCCAAGAAGCGGCGACACGTGACCTTCAATCCGCACCCCCAGAGTCCGAGATCCGCCAACGAATTCATGCCTCAACTCCCAAGATTGTGCGCAGGTCTCAAATAGTTAATAATTCGTGAAATATTATAAGCATTAAAGTTTTATTAGCAATATTTTAATCGTAAAAATATTGTAAAAACTAAGTATTATGATGAATTAAAATCTATTTTATTTAAAATATTTTATAAGCTGGCGCACCTGTTTCCCGCTGATCGTCCTGCCGCCCCAAGGACCGGGGGTCGAGCGGCGACCCGATGCGCATTCGACGTCGTGTAAATTGGAAATTAACACCCGTCCTGTCTAATCGAAACGATTGAGCCGCAAGTCCTCGATGGATTAGGACCATGGACAAGACAGTGACGGATTGTGCTGGCAAGCCGGCAGAGCCGGTCGAGCAGACCTCGGACGCACGTTCCCCGGACAGTGCCACGGCCGTGGCGGTTCCCCCCGCCCGCGAGGAGGGTAGCTCTCGTAGCGAGTGGACAGGCCATCCGGTCAACATCAGGCTCACCATTCCTCTACCGTTCCGCAGCTACTACCTCACGATCGTCGCCGGGCCGGAACGGCGCAGCAAGGAACGGCGCGGCGACGAGCGCAAGAAGCATCCGCTGCTCACGATCGGCAACGTGATCGTCTATCTCGCCGCCGGAAGCCTTTGCGGTCTTGCCGCCTTGGCGCTCATTCAGGTGGTGTCTGCTCATGCCTTGAGCAGTGGAAGCCTGGCGACCGGCCTCTTGGTGGGGCTGTTTCTCCTGGCCGTCGTGGTCGCCTACCTTTGGCTGTTCGTTCGGCGACTGTTGGATTTCGCGCACAGGGTCGAGCGCTAGTCGGTGCCAGCCGTATCTGACTGTATCGAATGCACGACGGTTGGCCGCCGAAGGCGCAACGTGTCGCAGATCAGGATAACACGGCGGCTTGCCGGGCTTTCAGGCCGACATTCCGACACCCATCGTGACTTTCGAGACGGACGGTGCGCTAGAGGCCGGTCGGAGAAGGGGGCGCAGGGGAGGCGAGCGGATAAGATGTCCGCGGCCGAGGTCATTTGTCCCTGACAACGAAGCCCGAGGACGTTGCGGTGAGGCGCGTTTTGCCGTCGCTGACAAAGGGCAGGGTCCACTTGAAATCGTAGACGATCTGGACATCGACCTCTGTCGCATTGTTGGCAGCGTCCGCTATGGGCGTTGCAGTGACGCTGACGATGTTGGCGGGTGAGACCAGCGCCAGCTTGCTTCGGGCAAAGGTCTCTATTCGCGTCTTATACGTCGCCAGCGATTCACTGCCGGTTACGTCTCTCGGGTTGACCACGACCCAGCGCGTCGTCTGTGCGGCGGCACGGTTCAGGACCGCCAGGGAGAAACCGGCGCGACCCATTTCCATGGCGCCCAGGAGCAAGCCGAGAATGATCGGCGCCACCAATGCGAATTCGACGGCGGTCATTCCTGCATCGCACCCGAGGCCATTGACCAGCCTGGTCAGGCCGTGCCGGGAGCGTCGGGTCCGAGACTTGCCAAGTCGCCTTCTCATGTCTGACCTCTCCATGTTGGCGTCGGTTCAGCGATCACTTCGATGCCAGGACGCTTCACCTCAGCCGCAACACCCCAGTCTTGGTCAATGTGAGCGGGTTACTGAACCCGGGGTAGGACAGGATCAGCGGGAACTGCTCGGTCAAAGTGATTTGAAGATAGACCAGTTCTTCGCAGCCGCCACCCGTACCACAGACGAAGAACGTCGTGTCAGTCGGATTACAGGCACAAACCGTCCCGACATCCGGATCGTGCGTGCCGATCTTCGCTGTCGGCGCGGCATCCAGAACCGTTTGACGGATTCCCGTGAGATTCCCCCCCATCAACGGCGGACGGGCCATGGCGTACTGGATGCCCGCGTGTACCGCGTTGCCCAGGGCCATGCTTCGGACGAAGGCGGTGCCGTAATCGAGCATTCCTACGATCAGCAGCGCCAGAAAGGGCATGGCGAAGGCAAGTTCGACGGCAGATACGCCCTCGGTCCCGCGCCATAGGCTGAACAGTCCATCGCGGAGCCTAAGCAGCGGCGGCGAGTGCCGCTTTTTCAGACCCATAGGTCGGTTACGCGATCGCTCTTGCGCAAACCCAACAGAATGCTTTTGCATGTTCATCTACCTCGATCTCCAGACTTCGAACTCCGGCCGGGTCCGTTGCCGAGCGCTAGTGCACCAAGTGACCGCAAGTCCCTTTCAGTGCGCAGTGGACTGCGGGCACGCTACTGGCGGCGAAGTTGCTGTTCATGGATACCGTCGC
>CAMYKD010000036.1:0-50179 GCA_947258885.1 uncultured Kiloniellales bacterium
ACGATCAGCGTCGGACCGACCTTCGCCTCGACCTGGCTGGTGCGCCGGCTCGGCAGGTTCAAGGAGGTCTTCCCGGAGATCGACGTGCGGCTCGACACGTCCGACGAGCTGGCGCGCTTCGCCCGGGACGGCGTCGACGTGGCGATCCGCTTCGGTAGCGGAGACTACCCCGGGCTGGAGGCCATCCGCCTGTTCGACGAGGAGATCTACCCGGTCTGCAGCCCCCGGCTGCTCGAACGCGGGCCGCCCCTGGAGACGCCCTCGGACTTGGCCGCCCACACCCTCCTGCACGTCGAGTGGATGCCGAGCCGGGGCAACGAAACCCTCGACTGGGAGATGTGGCTTCGCGCGGCCGGCGCGGAGGGGGTCGAGCACGGGCGCGGCCCGCGGTTCAGCCACACAAGCATCGCCCTGCAGGCCGCGGCCGAGGGCCAGGGCGTGGCGCTCGGCAGCGGGTCCCTGGCACGCGACGATCTCGAGGCCGGCCGTCTGGTCTGCCCCTTCGACATCGTGCTCCCGGTCAGCTTCGCCTACTACCTGGTCTACCCCGAGGCGACGGCCGAGGTCCCCAAGGTCGCCGCCTTCCGCAACTGGATTCTGGAAGAGGCCGCGGCGAAAGCGGGCGCCGGCGCTTGATCGCGCGTGGCGGCCCGCGCGCCTCGAGCGACCTTGCCGACCGGCGGGCCGGGCGTCGAGACCCTTGAAGGGGCGTCGCGCCCGGCCCTTTCTAACGTCGGGTCACTTCTGCGACGCGTAGTAGGCGGCTAGGTCCTCGATGTCCTTGTCGCTCATCTTCTTCGCGAGCATTTGCATCATCCTGTGTTTCCGCGCGCCGGACTTGTACTCCTGCATAGCGGCGACGTGCTTGTCGTAGCTCAGGCCCGTCAAAGACGGATTGGGCTTCTTGCCGACACCGTCGAGCCCGTGGCAAGCCGAACATTTCTTGACCTGGGCCTTCCCCGCGGCAGCATCGCCTGCGGCCGCCGCGGGACCCGCCAGTCCGAGTGATGCACATGCTGCCAGGATAAGGAATAGCTTTCTGTCCATACTTCTTGCTCCTCTAGGTGGTGAATACCCCCGACGCTCGTCTCTCGAAGCCGTCAACCTCAGGCACGACTTGTTTCCCTTGCGTTGACGGGGTTTGAGCCGAGTACTCGCTGCAAATACAAAGGTTCTAAAGCAAGTCGATTGAAGGTCATTGATCCAAATCAAGCATGAGGTTTATTTCGTTCGTTTCCGACGGGCTTTGCCGCGAATGCGCCTCAGCACGGAGAACTCGCTTTAAGCTCTTGACGGCATGCACAAATTGATTCGGATCAATGCATCGCCGCTACGAGCGCTGTTAGATTGTCAATCTGCCTGGACACTCGCGTGGCTCGGGTCATAAAACCACCCGGTTCGTGGTTCCCCCGATACGAATGCCGATTTCGATCACTTCCGAAATTCGAAGAGGGGTGAAGGAGAGAATGCGTCCGATATCCCTCAAGCTCAAGATCGGCCTGTCCCTGGCGGCCGCCCTGACGGTGGCGATGCTCTTGTTCACCCTGCTCGTCGTCCGGCATCAGCGGGAGGAGCTCCTCCAGGGCGCGGCGAGCCACGTCACCCAGCTTTCCGAGGTGATCATCAAGAGCACCCGTTTCGCCATGCTTCAGTATCAGCCCTCCTATGTCGACAGGGTGATCCAGGACGTGGGGAGCCACGAGAGCATCGATAGAGTGAGGGTGCTGAGCAAGGACGGAACGATTACCCACTCCACCCACCTGCCGGAAATCGGAGTGAAGGTGGATCAAAAGGCCGAATCCTGTTTCCACTGCCACCAGGGCGAAAAACCCCTGAAGCAAATCCCCAAGAGCAAGCGGGCGCGGATCTTCGCCAACGGTGACGGGGCCCGGCGGCTCGGCAGCATGGCGGTGATCCGCAACGAGGCGTCGTGCTATACGGCGAGCTGCCATGTGCACAGCGAAGACCAGTCGGTCCTCGGCGTTCTGGATATCGTCTACTCCCTCGACGAGATCGATCAGGCGATCCGGACGAATACCGTCACCATCGTCGGCTTTTCCCTGGGGTTCATCATCGTCGCCTCGCTTTGTGTCAGCTTCTTCGTGCATCGCATGGTCTATGTGCCCCTGCGGGACCTGCAAAGGGGGGCCAAGAGGCTCTCCTCGGGAAATCTGGAACAGCTCATCCCCGTGCGGAGCCAAGACGAGTGCGGTCAGTTGGCCACCTCCTTCAACGACATGACGCTGGCCCTCAAGAATTCAGAGATGAAATTGCGGGAATGGGGCCACACCCTGGAGCAGAAAGTGGAAGAGAAGACCCGGGAACTCCACATTGCCCAGGCAGAGTCCGTGCAGAGGGAAAAACTGGCCTCGGTCGGGCTCCTGGCGGCCGGCATCGCGCATGAACTAAACAATCCCTTGACCGGGGTTCTCACCTTCTCGCACCTCACACGCGACAAGATGCCGGAGGGAAGCCAGGAGGCGGAAGACCTGGACCTCGTGATCAAGGAAACCAAGAGATGCTCTTCCATCATCAGGAGACTTCTCGATTTCGCCCGCGAGAAGGCGCCGGAACGGAAATTCGCCGACCTCAACCAGATCGTCGAAGACACGGCGCAGCTGATCGAACGACCCGCGCATCTCCGCGACATCGAGATCGCCATGGACCTCGACCGTGATCTGCCGCCGATCTGGGTCGACGAGGACCTGATCAAGCAGGTCGTCATGAACCTGCTCGTCAACGCCCAGCACGCCATAGAGGAGGAGGGCAGCATCACCATTCGCAGCCGCCGTTTCCCGGAGCCGAGGAGCATTGGACCAGGCATGGAGCCTGAGCCCATGGTGGAGCTCTCGATCATCGATACCGGGTGCGGAATCCCGGAGAAAAACCTTCGGCGGGTGTTCGATCCCTTCTTCACTTCGAAGGGGGTGGGCGAAGGGACGGGCCTGGGTCTGTCCGTCAGCCATGGGATCGTCCAGGCCCACAACGGGGCGATCGAGGTGGAGAGCACAGTCGGGGAGGGCTCGACGTTCAGCATCTACCTCCCCCTGGACACGCAGAAAGCAGAAGTGGCGGGAGCAGCCGATGAGCGGCCGAATACTGGTAGTTGACGACGAGGAGATCATCGTCAGGAGTTGCCTTCGTATTCTCGGCGACAGCGAGTACGACGTCGAGGCCGCCCGGGGCGGCTTGGAGGCCCTCGAAAAAGTCGCCGAGAATTACTACGACGTCCTCATCCTGGATATCATGATGCCGAAAATCGACGGCTTGGAAGTGCTCCAGAGGGTGAAGGAGACTCACCCGGACATCGACGTCATCATGGTCACCGGACTCTCCCAGATCGAGACCGCCGTGCGGGCCATGAAGCTGGGCGCCCTAGACTACCTGCACAAGCCCTTCGATCCGGACGAACTCAAGCTCGTGGTCGACCGGGCATTCGAGAGACGGCGGCTGCTGCGCGAGAACCTCGACCTCAGAAGCGAGGTCAGCTCCAAGTACCGTTTCGAGAACATCATCGGGGCCAGCGCCCAGATGCAGAATGTCTATCGGCTCGTCGCGAAGTGTGCGCCCACGAACAGCACGGTCCTGCTCACGGGGGAAAGCGGCACCGGCAAGGAGCTGATCGCCCGCGCCATCCACTACAACAGCCTTCGGAAGGACAAGCCCTTTGTCCCGGTCGACTGTAACTCGCTGAGCGAAAACCTCCTGGAGAGCGAGCTGTTCGGGCACGTCAAGGGCTCGTTCACCGGTGCGGTCGCCAACAAGCGAGGGATGTTCGAAGTGGCGCAAGGCGGAACCCTCTTCCTGGACGAAATCGGCAACATCACCCTGTCCACTCAGGCCAAGCTCCTCCGGGTCATCCAGGAACGGGAATTCAAGGCGGTGGGGGATACCCGTATCCAGAGCGCCAACATTCGGCTCTTGACCGCCACGAACAAGGACCTCAAGGCGATGGTGGCCGAGGGGACCTTCCGCGAGGATCTCTTCTACCGCATCAACATCTTCCCAATCCAGATACCGCCCCTGAGGGACCGCCGCGACGACATCCCCGCCCTGGCCTTCCACTTCCTCAAGGTCTTCGGTGAGGACCTGGGGAAGAAGATGACCGAGTTTTCCGTGGGGGCGATGAACCTGCTCGTGAACTATGACTGGCCGGGGAACGTGCGGGAGCTCGAGAACACCGTACACCGCGCGGTGATCCTCTCCGCCGACGAAGTCATCCGCCAGGGTCACCTGCTGGAAATCATCGACATGGCGCCGCGGTTCGACCTCGACGTGCCGAGGACCGGTGACGAACTCAAGCGGATAAAGAAGGTAGCGCGCGAGAAGTCGGTGGAAAACATCGAGAGGCTCTTCGTCCTCGAAGCACTCAAGAGGAACGCCTGGAACGTGACCAAGAGCGCCGAGGACACCGGCATTCAGCGCAGCAATTTTCAGGCTCTCATGAAGAAGTACAATATCCGGATCCGGGGAACCGAACACGACCCCGACGGAGCCGGGGCCTCTTGACCGCGGTCTCCCGGCGCGTCCCTACCGTGTTCCTCATGCGGCCGTGAGGTGAGACGCCGTCCTCCCGGCCGCCTTCCTGACCGCGCCCCTAACTGCCGGGCTCTTCCTCCATGTCCTCGTATCCGGTGAACATCGCCTTGAAGTGCGCCGTCGGCGTGTGCCCGAGGGTTCCCAGGTAGACGTGGACGAAGATGAAGAACGCGAAGAAGATGAAGACCAACACGTGGATCGTATCCACGACCCGGACCCCGCCGAGCAGCTCGACCGCCCCGGAGAAGCGCTTTACGTCCCAGAGCAGGAGGCCGGTGACGAACTGCACGGGAACGATGAGCAGCATGACGATCTGGTACATCATTCTCTGCAGCGGGTTGAACTTGTTGTACGGGTTCGGATGGTGCGGATTCGGGGCGCCTTTGAATATGCCGCCGCCGTAGTACAGCATCTGGCGAAAGGTCTCGCGAAAGTACTTCCGCGGATTGAGGTCCGGGTGATAGGCCTTGACCTTGTCCGAGGAGAGATAGAAGAGAAGCCAAATGAAGTAGTTGCCGATGACGACGAACCCGATCCAGTTGTGCAGATCGACGGCGGTCTCGAACGACATCAGCCCGATCAGTCCGACGTACCTGACTTGAACACCGGTGACGATCAGGGCCACGAAGCCGGTCGCGTTGATCCAATGCCAGATCCGGACTGGAAGGGGGTTGAGGTATAGCCGTGTCATCTTTCTTCTCCTGACTACCGGTCTTTCTTGAGGAGTCGTCTCATCGTTATGTGCCCGACCGGCACGGCAACACCGCCGAGCACGGCGAGCAGGAACAGGATATCCAGCAACTTGATGCGCGTGCCGCCGACGGCGTAGAAGCCGCTTACCGTGCCCACGGAAACGGGGGAGCTCAGGACCTCTTTGTCGGCCTCGTAGTGCGCCGGCCTGCCGTCGGGTCGGACGATCGAGATCGTGACGCTCTGGAACGGGTCGGCACGGTCCCGGTGGCAGGTGTCGCAGTTCCGGACCGCGTCGGTCTTGGCGGACAGCTGGTGCGCCTCGACGCCGGTGCGAACCTCCATTCGGCCCCGCAGCGACAATTCGGCCGCCGTCCCCTCCCTGTTGATATCCCTCACCAGGTTCCACAGCTCCATCGCATCCAGGCCATCGCCTTCGGCGTCGGCCGCGCGGATCCGGTCGTCGAACCGCAGGCCCTCCTGCTCCGAAATCGGCGTTCGCGCCACCGCGTCGTAGAGCCCGAGGTCGATCCTGCGCCGCGCCTTGGGCGCATGGCAGGCAGGACAAGACACCGCCTCGAGATGCAGCGCGGTATTCGGGAGCCACGCCTGGTGGCTGTCTGTCGCACCCTCGTGGCACGCCAGGCACGCGTCTTTCAGCCGAGTGCCCGTCGAAGCGACGCCCACGTCGTGAGCGCGATGGCAGTCGGCGCAGATGGGGGCCGCGATGTGGCCCGGCTTGCTGCGGGCCTGGCCGTGCATGCTCCCGAGATAGGCCTCGAAGATGTTCTCGTGACACTTCTTGCAGGGCACGCCGGCGATCGTCTCGTAGGTGGCCTTGGGGCCGACCGCATGAGACCCGTGGCAATCCGTGCAGACCGGGGCTGCCAGGTTGCCGTCATCCAGGAGGGTGGCATGGATGCTCTCGGCATATTGCTCGTACTTGTCTCCATGGCACTGGCGGCAGACCTCGGCCCGCACAATGGACCGCTCGCGCGGGCTCGCAAAAGTTCCCACCTCGTGGGCTTCCTTCGAGAAGCCGGCATGGCAATCCGCGCATGCATGGTCGAGATGCACCGAATTGCGGAGAGCCGCTTCGTCGAGGGACAGCGAGTGCAACCCGCCGTCTCCGAGCGGGGCGCTGAGGGCC
Source organism: uncultured Kiloniellales bacterium (assembly GCA_947258885.1). GTDB lineage: Bacteria > Pseudomonadota > Alphaproteobacteria > Kiloniellales > JAKSDN01 > CAMYKD01. Next base: position 6,380 of record CAMYKD010000036.1, read on the forward strand.
TGCCCATGGCAGGTGAGGCAGTACGCCGTTTCTTCGACGCCTGCCTTCCACTCCGCCATTCTTCCGATGGCGTGCGCGTCGTGGCATTCGGCGCAGGCCGGGCCGCCGGCACTCGACACCCGCGCGTGATGCGCCGGGCCGTCTTTCAGGCTCTCGCCCGAGTGGCACTGCGAGCAGACCTGCGATGCCCGCAAGCGATATGCGCGCGCGCTGTCGAAATTCCTCTCTACGGGGTGGGTCTCGAGATCGACATCCCCATGGCAGCCGGCGCAGCCCATCCAGACGTGGACCGACTCACCGAAGGCTTCGCCCCCGACGTGCAGGGACAGCGTCTGCCCGTTCGCGAGAGTCTTCTCCATCCCCTCGGACGCGTGGCAGGAGAGGCACGTCTCGTCCGCTTCGGACAGTGAGCTTGTCTCGCTGCCCGTAGCGGCAAAGGCGGACCCCAACGCGACAGGAAACAGCACAAGAAACACTGCAACGCCAGCAATGACGGCACCCGCGCCGAGTGCCCTGCTTGCCGCTGCGCCTTCTCTCCGAGCGCTGGCCATGTGCTTTGCTCCTTTCCCCTCTCGAGCTTCCCCGGGGGGCGTTTCGCCCCCCGGCGACGGCCGCTTCCTTTGCACGGCAGCGGCCGGCCGCTGTGCGTGGTTCAAGCGCCGGAGGATTACCCGGCCTTGTATCGCCGCACCAACGCGCGGCCCCCGAACCAGGCCAGCAAACCCAACCCGACGAAGGGCAGGGAAACGGCGTACACCAGCCCCACGAAAGGCGCCGCGAGAAGCAGTGCGGTGTTCTTCGTGATGCCGGCGACGGTCTTCCACACGCTCGTCTCCGCCATCTCGGGACGCGGCTCGATGGCCGCTTCGGCCGCTTGCGGCGCAGCCTCGCCCGCCTCTTTCTCGTGCAGGGCCTTCAAGGTGATCCCTTCGATCATTTCCGGCGTGAGAGGCTTGCGCACGAAGCCCGATACCCCCAGCACCTCGGCCGTGGCCTCGTTGGCGGCCGTGCCATAACCGGTGACTATGACCACCGGGGTCCAGGGGCACTTCTCCTTGATCCGCTTGGTCACCTCGAAGCCGTCCATCCCCGGCATCTTGATGTCGGTGAAGACGACGTCGAAATCCTTCCCGCTGATCTCGTTCAGCGCCTCGGGCCCGCTAAGGGCGGTGCTCACCGCATAGCCCTTTTGTGAGAGGACCCGGTCGAAACTCCGGCCGACGACTGCATCGTCGTCAACTACGAGCACTTTCGGTGACGTATTCATGACCATTCCTCCTTGCCTCGCTATGCGGGGCTACTAGTGCTCCCACGGGAACCGGTACTTGAACCGGTCCCCACTGTCCGGACCCGTGCGGTCACTGTGCAGGGCCCACTTCTTCTGCATGAGGGCGCCATTGGCCACCTCGACGATTTCGTCGGGACTGACCGGCTTGGCGAGGTAGTGGTACGCGCCGAGGCGGACCGCCTCCTTGGCAGTCTCGATGGACGGGTATCCCGTGATGATGACGACCTCGCTCTCGGGCCACCTCTCCTTGATGGTCTTCAGGACCGACATGCCGTCCAGACCCGGCATGCGAAGGTCGAGCAGCACAACGTCGAACGGGTGCTGCTCCATCGCATGCAGCGCCTCTGCTCCGTTCCAGGCCGCTTCCGCGTTGCAGTGAGCGGCCGCCAGGGTCCTGAGATGGCTGAGGCGGACCACTTCTTCATCGTCCACGATGAGGATATTTGATTTCTCGGCCATGACGCCACCTCGTGTATGCGCTTTCGCCCTATAACGAAGCAACTTCCATGCCAGAGTTCATTGAGATCGGGAAAAGCAGATTTATACTATTATTTTTAATACCTTACCCTATCGCACCGGCAAGGCGGACACGCGATTCGACCTTCCGGCAATCCGCTTGAAGTATATATTTCTTGTACAATCCGAAGGGGTTGGGGGATATAATTCCGTCTTTTCAATAAGTTACGATAATTCGCCACCTGTATTTTTTTCTTGTACATCTCCGCGGCGGCGGAGGAGTCCGTGGCCGGTCGGGCCGGTCAGCCGGAGGGACCCGGCGCCCCCTTGGCCCGCACGAAGGCGACGAACCGGCCGACCCAAGGGGTCGACTTCACGTCGCGGAGGTGCATGAAACTGGCCGTCAGGTTCCCGATGACGATGCCGTCGTTCTGTCCATCGACCCCGGCCCCGCGCAGCATGCGATAGGCGTAGGCGAGGTCGCCGGGAAGGTTCTCGAGCGATGCGTAGTGGAATTCATGCGCCGAGAGCCGCGCCGGGGTCCCGGCGCCCGCGTCGGAATCCAGCAGCCACGAGCCCTGGCCCGTTTCCTCGAATTGCACGTAGCCGCGGCCTACCGGACGCTCGTTCATGATCGCGTCGCCGGGAATGACGCCGACCATCTCTTGGGTCTCGCCGCGCCAGGTCAGGCTTCGTGCCAAGTACATCAAGCCGCCGCATTCCGCATAGGCCGGCAGGCCGGCCTCGATGGCCGTCTTGATCGAAGCGCGCAGACTGTGGTTGGCCGAAAGCGCGGCCATGTGGACCTCGGGGAATCCGCCGCCGATGAAGAGCCCGTCCACGTCGGGCAGGCACTGGTCGTGCAGGGTGTCGAAAGGAACCAGCTGCGCGCCGCTGGCGGCGAAGGCATCGAGGTCGTCGGGGTAATAGAAGCCGAAGGCGGCGTCGCGGGCGATCCCGATACGCAGGTCCGCCGCGCGCGGCGTGGCGAAGAGCGCGGCAGGCGGAGGGGCCTCGGCCGCAAGCGCAACTATTCGGTCGAGATCGACCTGCTCCGCCACGGTCTTGGCCAAGCGTGCGATCTTCGCCTCGGCCCCGGACTCTTCGTTGGCGGGGACCAGCCCGAGGTGCCGTTCGCGAATTTCGATCTCAGGGTCGCGGCGGATCGCGCCCAACACCGGGACATCGGTGTATCGTTCGATCGAGGCCCGCAGCTTTCCTTCGTGCCGCGGCCCGCCGACCTTGTTCAGGATCACGCCCTTGATCGAGACCGCCGGATCGAAATCCTGATACCCGCGTATCAAGGGCGCAACTCCGCGGGTCATGCCGCGTGCGTCGATGACGAGGACCACCGGCGCGTCGAGCAGCCTGGCCAGGGCGGCGTTGCTGTCGGCGCCCGCCACGTCGACGCCGTCGTAAAGGCCCTTGTTGCCTTCGATCAGGCCGAAATCGGCACCGGCCGCGTGGCGGCCGAAGAGCTCCAGGATCTCCCGCTCGCCCATCGTGTAGAAGTCGAGGTTTCGGCAGGGCCGGCCGGCGGCACGGCCGAGCCACAGAGGATCGATGTAATCCGGCCCTTTCTTGAAGGTCTGTACAGCGAGCCCGCGCCGAGAGAGCGCGGCCGCGATGCCGACCGAAATGGACGTCTTGCCCGAGGACTTGTGCGCGGCCGAGATCAGGAGATATGCCAACCCTCGAAACCTCCACTCCTTTCGCACCAAGTCTAGCTGGTTTTCTCGGGACGGCACGGGAAACTCCGCGCCAGGGGGGTGCCAGCGGTCGAGTGGCCGGGCGCGACCTGGAAGCGGCGGCTTAGATCAAGCCGGCGCTTTCTCCTCGGCGACGGTCGGCGCGGCGCGGTGGTGCGGGTCCAAGGCCGCGTCGGCCAAGCTCTCCGGCAGGAAGCGCAACGACCTGAGACCGACCATCACGATCGCGGCGGCCATCGCGAAGCCGCCTACGCCCAAGGTGATCTCCGGCCAGCTGGGCACGTAGCTCATCACCACGCCGTCGAAGAAGCTGCTCTGGACCTCTTTCCCCGGGAAGAGCACCAGCGGATAGGCCTGACCGCCGATCACGATGACGTAGATCTGCGCGATGCCGCCCAGGAAGACAAGGATCGAGGCCAGCACGACCCGGCCCAAGGCCCGTCCCGCCGGCAACGTGAACACCAGGGCGATCGGCACAAGGCCGCCCAGCAGAACCTGGCCGACCCAGAACAGGGCCGTGAAGACCCCGCCCTCGAGCAGGATGAACCGTTCGACACCCGCGTGCTCGGCGGCATAGAGATTGGTCAGATGCTGCACCGCCGTGAAATAGAGGACCACGGCGGCGAGCACGCCCATAAGCCGGCCGAGCCGGCTCACCAGGCCGTCCCCGAGCTCCAGGCCGGTCCCCCGGCAGATCGCGGCGAGGGTCAGATTGAAGCTGGCAAGCCCGAGGGACAGCGACATGGCGATGAAGAGGGGCGCCAGGACGGCGGCGTCATAGGCCTGGCGCGCGATGAGAAAACCGAAGATCGAGCCGGTACCGGTCGTGAGCACGAGACGCCAAATCATGGCCACGAGACCCGCCGCCGGCGCGAAGCGGTTCATGCGCCGTTCCATCTGGACCCAGAGATAGACCACGACGACCGCCATGAAGCCCGTGTAGAGATAGATGTTCCAGGCGAAGATGGATTTGAAGTTGTAGGTCGTCATGGCGACGAGGATCCGGTCCGCCCGGCCGAGATCCAGAACCAGGACCGCGAGCCCGCCGACCAGAAGCGCGAGCGCCAGTAGGCCCGACAAACGGCCCAACGGCTTGTACCAGGTTCGCCCGAACACGGTTCCGAGCGAGGCGACGTTGAGCGCCCCAGAGGCCGCCACGATCAGGAAGATGGCCAGGACGTGCGGCATGCCCCAGACGATCTGGTTGGTCATGCCGGTGACGTGGTGTCCCTGGTGTTCCATGTGCCAGGCCGCCGCGAGCGACAGCAGGATCAGGACACCCAACCCGGCCATCAGGCCATAGAACCCGACGTACTGCCCCGTGATCTCGCGGTAGGTGGTTCGCCTCATCGTGCCCTCGCCGGTCACAGGTTCCGATACCGCACCCCGGGATCGAGTCCGAGATCGGGGCGGATCTGGTCGGTCACATAGGCGGCGACCTGCTTGGAGATCCGGCTGTCCGGATCGTTCAGGTCCCCGAAGGTCATGGCGTCCCCGCCGGCTTCGGCGCAGGCCTCGACGCAGGCCGGCGTCCGGCCCTCGTCGACCCTGTGGACGCAGAAGGTGCAGCTTTCCACGGTCCCCTTGCCGCGCGGCGCGTAGGGCTTCTGGTCCTCGACCACCTCGTGGATGAAGGAGCGCGCCTTGTAGGGACAGGCCAACATGCAATAGCGGCATCCGATACAGATGTGCTTGTCGACCAGCACGATGCCGTCCGCGCGCTTGAAGGAGGCGCCGGTCGGGCAGACGTCGACGCAGGGCGGCGAGGCGCAATGCTGACACATCAACGGCAGCGACCGCTTGGCCCCGGTGGACGGGTCGCGGAGCTCCACCTTGCGTATCCACTGGGCGTCGGTTTCCGGCCGCCCGTTGCCACGCAACCCGTTCTCCTCGACACAGGCCGTGACACAGGCGTTGCAGCCCTCGCGGCACTTGTTGACGTCGACGAGCAGGCCCCAGCGCACGCTCGACGTGACGGGATCCTCCGGCGCGCGCGCAGCGGCAGAACCGGCCGCGGTGACGCCGTAAAAGGTCACGCCAGGCGCCAGCGTAACGCCGGCGGCGGCCGCGGCGGCGCTCAAGAAGCGGCGGCGCCGTGGATCGAATCCCTGTTGCGGCGTACGGCCGGTCATTGCACTTCACTCTCTTGACGGAGTTCGCCCGCGGTACGCGAGAACGCGCCGGCCCGCTTGGTGTCCGCCTCGCCGGGCCGCGCGGCATGGCACTGGAAGCAGTCGATCGTGACCGCCGCGTAGTCGTGGCAGCTGCGGCAGAACTGACCGGGCGCGTTGATGGAAGCATAGCCGCCCGTGGCGGCCGGCGTGGCATGGCAGGCGACGCACTCCTTGAGGCTGAACTTCCTCGTGCGCACGCCGCGGTGCATGGTCTCGTCGCGCTGGTGGTCCAGCTCCGTCATGTGGTTGCGCCGCATGTAGTCCGTGTCGGCTACGCAGGCCTCGCCCTTGCCCTTCACGATCGTGGGCAGCGGCACGCGGCCGGCGTCGCCGTCCTGCGCCGCAGCCGCGGCGGGCGCGAGAAGCAGGAGCAAGGCGAGGACGAGACGGCGGCACATGGGTTACTCTCCCAACCCCATCTGAATGTAGCCGGTCGGACAGACATCGGCACAGATATGGCAGCCGATGCAGCGGGTGTAGTCGGTCTCCACGTAGCGACCCAGCGTGGCTTCGGTCTTCTTGACCCGGTAGACCGCGTCCTGCGGGCAGTAGATCACGCAGTTGTCGCACTGCAGGCAGGTGCCGCAACTCATGCAACGGGCGGCCTCGGCCTGCGCCTCCTCCTCCGTCAGCCCCTTCATGCGCTCTCTGAACTCGCCTACCATGGCCTCCGGCGAGGCCTCCAGTTCCTCGCGGCGGTGCCGCGCGCTGTACTGGAAATGCCCGAGGAAGAGCTCGTCGGCGGGCGCGATCTCGACCTGCGAACGGTCCTCGTAGTTGTGCACCGCGTAGTCGCTGAAACAGGTGCCCCGGTCCTGCCGGTGGTCGTACTCCTCCGGCTCGTGGTCCCCTTCCCTCAGCTTGTCCAGAAGGTCGTAGTGGTGCACGTCCACTTTCGGGCGGCGCGACGGCTCGCCACCGCGCACGAAGTGGTCGATGCTCTCGGCCGCGATGGAGGCGTGGCCGATGGCCGTGGTCAGCAGATGCGGACGCAGGACGTCGCCGCCGGCAAAAAGCTTCTCCCGACCGGCGATCCTGTAGACGCCGTCCGCCGTGATCAGCCCCTTACCGTTGTCGAGCCCCTCCAGCCCGGTGAAATCGCAGACCTGCCCGATGGCGGAGACGATGAGGTCGCATTCGAGGTCGAATTCGGTTCCCTCCCTCGGTATCACGTCGCCGTTCTTCCAGTCGACTTCGACCATGCGCAGGCCCGTGGCGCGCCCGTCCTCGCCCCGGTGCACCTCGAGCGGGGTCACGGAGCTGCGGATCTCGACGCCTTCCCGCAGCGCGTGCTCGACTTCCTTTTGGGACGCCGGCGTGTCCTCCTCGGCCTCGCGGTAGTAGATCTTGACCTCCGCGCCCTGGCGCTTGGCAACCCGCGCCACGTCATGCGCCGTCTGGCCCAGCACGGCGAATTCCGGGCGGTCCTTCTCGTGTGCCTGCTCGACGTGCCCGAGACGCCGCGCCACCGTGGCGACGTCCATCGCCGTGTCGCCGCCGCCGATGACCAAAACTCGCTGGGCCGCGTGCTTCAGACGCCCGTCGTTGAAGGCCTCGAGGAAGGCGACGCCGCTGATGCAGTTCGGCGCCTCGCCGCCCGGGATCGGTAAGGCCATGCCCGACTGGGCGCCGAGGGCTACGAAGACGGCGTCGAATTCCCGCTCCAGCTCCTCGAGGGAGACGTCAACGCCGATCTTCGTGTTCGTGCGCGTCTCGACGCCGAGGTCCAGTACCCGCTGTATCTCGGCGTCCAGCACCTCGCGCGGCGTGCGGAATCCCGGAATGCCGTAGCGCACCATGCCGCCGAGCTCCTCGTGGCCCTCGAACACCGTGCAGGCGTGCCCTTTGCGGCGCAGTTGATAGGCGCAGGCGAGCCCCGCGGGTCCACTGCCGATGATGGCGACCTTCTTGCCCGAATCGGGGCCGGCTGGATGCAGCTTCAGCCCGTGCTCAAGGGCATAGTCGCCGATGAACTGCTCGACCGCGTTGATCCCGACGTGGTCCTCGACCTCGTTGCGGTTGCAGCCGTCCTCGCAAGGCGCCGGACAGACCCGTCCCATGATGGCCGGAAAGGGATTGGCGTCGGTCAGCCGCCGAAAGGCGTATTCCTGCCAAGGCATGTCCGCCGGCGGCTTCTCCAGGCCGCGTGTGATGTTGAGCCATCCGCGGATATCCTCGCCGGACGGGCAGCTGCCCTGGCAGGGCGGCGTGCGGTGGACGTAGACCGGGCATTTGTACGAGGAATCCGCCTCGAAAATCTCCTGCTGCCAGGGACGATGGGCGCTGTCCCCGTCCTTGAAGCGGCGCTTGGTCAAGAGAGTCTCGTTCATACCTCTGCTCCTCTCCGGTCAGGGACCGGCTTGCCCTGCGGCCGCCGTCTCCTCGGTCTCTTCCTCGGTCCCGGCCGCGGCCTCCGCCTGGCCGCCCAGAACGATCGCGTTGCTGACGAGCTGATGCAGGCTCACGACCGAATCCATGTCGAAGCCGTAGTCCGGCATCACCTTGGCGAACTGGCTCTTACAAATCGCGCAAATCGACGCCATGTGGGTGACGCCGTGCTCGTCGGCCACCTGCTTCAGGGCCTGCATGCGCGGCTGCGCGCCCTTGACGCGGAGCTCCAGCAGATCGTCGGTCAGCAGCCCGCCGCCGCCGCCGCAACAGAAGGTGGCGTCGCGGATGGTGTCGTCGGGCATGTCGACGAAGTTGTTGCAGCAGGCCTTGATTATGGCGCGCGGAATCTCGAACTGCCCGCCGGGCCGGTCGCCCATGCGCGAGGCCCGCGCCACGTTGCAGGAATCGTGGAAGGTCAGGGTCATGTGGTCGTTGGCCGACTTGTCCAGCTTCAACGCGCCCTTCTGGATCAGGTCGTAGGTGAACTCGCAGACGTGCTGCGGCACCGGGTAGGCGGGATCGAGGAAGTCGAAGGGTCCCGCCAGGGTGTTCCAGAAGCTGTAGGCGACCCGCCAGGCATGCCCGCACTCGCCCACGACGATACGCCTCACGCCCAGGTCCAAGGCGGCCTTCCTGATCCTCTGGGCGACCTCGTGCATCTGCTCGTAGGAGCCGATGAACATCGCGAAATTGGCGGCTTCGGAGGCGTAGGAGCTGATCGTCCAGCTGACGCCCGCCTGGTGGAACACCTTGGCGTAGCCGATCAGCCCGTCGACGTGCGGCTCGGCGAAGAAATCCGCGCTCGGCGCGACCAGCATGACCTCCGCCCCCTCTACGTCGAGCGGCAGGCGGACCTGGACGCCGGTCTCCTCCTCGATGTCCTCTTCCAGCCCCTCGAGCGTGTTGGCCAGCGCCGGCTCCGGAAGGCCCAGGTTGTTGCCGATCTTGTGGACCTTGGCGATGATCTCGTTGCAGTACTTCTGGCCCTTGCCGATGTGGTCCATGATCTCCCTGGCCGCCATCGAGATCTCGGCGGTGTCGATGCCGTAGGGGCAGTAGACGGAACACCGGCGGCACTGCGAGCACTGGTGAAAATAGTTGTACCAGTCGTCCAGCACCTCTTCCGTCAGATCCGCCGCGCCCACCAGCCACGGCAACCACTTTCCCGCCAGCGTGAAGTGGCGCCGGTAGACCTTGCGCATCAGGTCCTGGCGCGCCACCGGCATGTTCTTCGGGTCGCCGGTGCCCAGGAAGTAGTGGCATTTGTCGGTGCAGGCGCCGCAGCGGACGCAGGCGTCCAGATAGACCCGCAGCGAACGGGACCGGCCCAGCAGCTCGTCGAATTTCTCGATGGCCTTGTCGTGCCAGCCCTCGACCAGCTCGCCGGGAAATCCCAACGCCTCCTGGTGCTGGGGCGCCGCCGGGTAAGTGCTGAGGTGGCCCATGGCGCCCTCGGCAATCCTCGGCGGCTCGGTGTATTCCTTGAGCTCTGGGATTTGATAGTCGGCCATGGTCTATTCACCCGTCGACTCGAGCCTAGCCGCCCAAGGCGCCAGATGGCGTTTCTCCCTCGCGTCGTCGGCCTGGTTGCGGGTCGGGCTGAAGAAGATGCCCGGCGCGTGGAGCAGCTTGCTGAACGGGAACACGGCCATCAGCGCGGCCACCAGCCCCAGGTGGATGAGCAGCATCAGATCAGCCGGCAAGGGCTGCCAATCGAAATACATGAGGCCGAGCACGAAGGCCTTGAGCGCCACGATGTCGACGCGGTCGACATAGCGCATGGCGAAGCCGCTGACCGCGATGCCGCAAAGCAGAAGCAGCATCAGGTGATCCGAGGGCCCGGTGATGTAGCGGATACGCTCGATCGCCACCCGGCGCAGCCATAGCCCGAGCAACCCGGCGAGCATGGCATAGCTGGCGTACAGACCGAAGGGCTGCAGCAGAACGACCCAGGTCCAGGGCGGCTCGGTGAAATACCGCAGGTGCCGCAGCAGGACCAGCAGCAGCGCAAAGTGGAACATCCAGCCGAAGATCCAGGTCCACTTGTTCGACCTGAACAGACTCTCGAACAGGGCCACCTCGCGCCCCATGCGCAGGGCCACGCCCGGCAGCGAGAGCGGCGCCGGCGTCGTCGGTATCTTGAGCGGCGCCGGCGTCTTGGCATACTGCCAGACCTTGTAAGCCAATCCGCCCGCCAAGAGCAGAGTGGCCGCGTAGAACAAGATTGCGTATGCCGCCGTCAACATGGAAGATCGCTCCCGCCGGACCGTTCGTCGTTCAGGGACTCCCCGCCGCCGCGATCCGGATCAGATGCAGCCGGTCGGCTTGGGCAGTCCCGCGATCTTGCAGGCCTGCTTCGCGGGACCGTAGGGAAACAGCTCGTAGAGATACTTGCTGTTGCCCTTGTCCGGCCCGAGCGACTTCTTGATCGCCTTGATCAGGACGCGGACGGCGGGCGCGATCTGGTATTCCTCGTAGTAGTTGCGCAGGAAGTTGACCACCTCCCAGTGGTCGTCCGACATCTCGATGTTCTCGTCCTTCGCGAGGGCCTCAGCCAGCTCGGGAGACCAGAGGCTGATGTCCTGGATGTAGCCTTCCTCGTCGGTTTCCACCGTCGTACCGTTGAATTGAAACGCCATAGATGCTTCCTCCTGTTAAAACCCGTCCAATCACCAGTTTTCATCAGAGCCACGCATTCGAGGCCTCGTGTTCGACCACCAGGTCGACGAACCCGCCATAGTCGACCACCTGAACGCCCCCAATCAGCGGCGATTCGCTCAAACCCCGCGCTGCGATATCGGGCCCCAACACGTAGAACGAGAGGTCGTCCATGCGATCGGCGATCTCGTCGGAAACGGCCGTTCCCGAGAGCGCGGCGTAGACGCCATCCTCCATTAGCAGGACCGCGCTGCCCTTTTGCGCCAGCCGCAGGCAGCTCCGCAGCGTGTTTCTTTCGAACGGCGACTTGTTGACCGTATGCAGCATCACCAACCTTCTCTCAACAGCTCAGCACCACGTCCTGCTGCGCCATGATCTCGCGCAGATCTTCGGTGCTCACGACTTCCACGGGCACGACGAGCTCCTCCGCCGTCAGACCCCGGGCCTCGAGCGACTCCTTTTCGACGTAGAGCTTCTCGACGTCGTAATCGTCCAGCGCCCGGAACGTGGGCGAGAAGTTCTTCATGCCGATCTCCTTGGTGTCCTGCCCCTTCTTGAGCTGATAGACACCGTCGTCCACGAACACCACGCTGACGTCCTGGTCGAACGCCGCGGCGATCAGCACCGTCTCCAGGTTCTCGAGCGCGTAGATCGTGCCGTAGGGCGCCTTGCGGTTGACGTACATGAAGCGTTTGACGACCTCGCCTTCGTATCCCATCTCGTCGGACATGCCCCGGACCTCCGCTCAATCGCCGAACACGACCAGGCGGTCCGCCTGAATCCCGGCTTCCACCAGCTGGCCCAGGCCCGAGATACGGAACCCGGCGGCCAGCAACTCGTCCTTGATGCCCCGGCGCAGGGCGGCCGCGACGCAGACGACGAGGTCCAGGTCGTGCTCCCGGCCGAGCTCGGACCAGAGCTTGACGAGGTTCCTGTCGTCGGACTGCGGCTCGGAGAGCTTGTTCGAGTTGTTGACCCCGTCGTGGTAGAAGAACACCCGCCAGACCTCGTGGCCCTTGGCCAGCGCCGCTTCGGCGAAGCGGTAGGCCGAGTCCGAGGCCTGATGGGTAAAGGGCCCCTCGTTCACCAAGATCCCAAACTTCATTCGATGCTCTCCTGCTCGATCTCCGGTTCGCGGGCGGCTCGTCGCCTCAGAAGTAGACGTGCGTCGAGGTGTTGAGGGTCCTGCGGGCGCCGCGCCAGTCATCGATATGATGCTTGGTGAAGGGAAGCTCGGTCAGCTCGAAGAAGCGGGGCCAGCCGATCCTTTCGATCCATTCGCCCATGCGCTCCCAGTGGCGGGCGTTCTTCTTGTAGGCGTAGAGGATGGTCGTCACGACCTCGGTCACCTCGGGCCAGCGGGGCGGATTGTTGGGCAGGCCCGCGACCACCAGCTTGTGGAACGTCGGCTTGCTGCGCGCGTTGGAGTGCTTGCCGCCCACCCAGACCGCCAGCTTGGTCGACTCCGGCCCGTTGATCTGCATCGGCGGGCAGGGCGGATAGCAAGCCCCGCAGCAGACGCACTTCTTTTCATCAATCTCCAGCGACGGCTTGCCGTTGACCATGGCCGGGCGAATGGCCGCCACCGGGCAGCGGGCGATGACCGCCGGCCGTTCGCAGACGTTGCCGACCAGGTCGTGATCGATCTTCGGCGGCTTCGTGTACTGGACGTTGATGGCGATGTCGCCCTGGCCGCCGCAGTTGATCTGGCAGCACGACGTGGTTATGCGAACCCGGTTCGGCATCTTCTCCTGGATGAACTCCTTGTAGAGCTCGTCCATCAGCGACTTGACCACGCCGGAGGCGTCCGTACCCGGGATGTCGCAGTGGAGCCACCCTTGGGTGTGCGAGATCATCGAGACCGAGGCGCCGGTGCCGCCGACGGGGAACCCTTCGTCCTGCAGCTTCTCGATCAACGGTGCCACCTGGGCTTCCGAGCTAACCATGAACTCGGCGTTGCTGCGGGTCGTGAACCGCATGTGACCCTCGGCATACTCGTCGGCGATGTCGCACAGCTTACGGATTGTGTGGAGGTCCATCTGGCGCTGAGTTCCGGCCCGCACGGTCCAGACCTCGTCGCCGTCATGGGCGACGTGATGGAGCACGCCCGGTCGCAGCCGGTCGTGCCATTTCCATTGGCCATAGTTCTTCTTCAAGAGGGGGTGCATGTACGGGAAGGGATCCATCACCCCGGATTCGACTGGCCGACGCAGTTCTGTCGCCTCGCTCATGTTTCTCTCCATGATCCTATCGACATCATGTTCTCTGCAGGCGCCTACTCGGCAGCTGCGCTCGCACCGGCGGCCTCGGCCTTGCGCTTCCGCCACTTCTCCACTTCCTCATCCCAGTCGTCCATGCGCTTGTAGGAGCTGGTGCGGGGGTGGTTCACCATGTTCGGATCGACCTCCACGTCGATGCCTTCGAGGAAGTTGGCCAGACCGATCCGGTCGATCATCTCGCCGATCCGCTCGTGCTCGAGCGCGTTCTCGGCGAAGAAATCGATCACGGTCTCGCAGAAGTCCTTGAGCTTCTCGAAGTCCTCTTCGCTCTCGAGCTTCATGAACGGCACGATGACCGAGCCGAGGAAGTCGCCCACTTTGAGCGATCGCTTGCCGCCGATCAGGATCATCGCGCCGCGGTCCTTGCCCGGCGACAGCGCCTTGGTCATGACGTTGATGCAATGCATGCACCGAACGCAGCTCTTGTTGTCGATCTCCAGGGTGTCGTCGTCGTTGAGGCTGAGCGCCCGGGTCGGACAGTGCGTGATCACGACATCGATCATGTACTTGCGGCCGACCTTGGCGACGTAGTTCTGCACCTCCTGCTGATCCACCTGGATATCGTCGCGCCAGGTGCCGATGACGGCGAAGTCGGCCCGATGGATCGCGTTGACGCAGTCGTTCGGGCAGCCGGAGAACTTGAACTTGAACTTGTAGGGCAACGCCGGGCGGTGCATCTCGTCGAGGAAGCCGTTGATGATGGTGCGATGCGTCCGAACCTCGTCGTAGCAGGACTGTTCGCAGCGGGCATGGCCGACGCAGTTCATCGAAGTGCGCAGCGCCGGCCCGGCGCCGCCCAGATCGAAGCCGATCTCGTTCAGCTCGTCGAAGGCCTTCTGCACGTTCTCTGTCGAGCAGCCCTGCAGCATGATGTCGCCGCTCTGGCCGTGCAGGGCGATCAGGCCCGAGCCGTGCTTCTCCCAGATGTCGCACATCTTGCGCAGGAGATCGGTCGTGTAGTGCATGCCCGCCGGCGGGATGATCCGCAAGGTATGGAACTCCGAGGACTCCGGGAACTTGTCGGGCACCTCCGAAAAGCGGGGAATGACGCCGCCGCCATAGCCGTAGACGCCGACGGCGCCGCCCTTCCAGTACCCCATCTTGGTCTCGTAGGAGTGCTCGAGCTGGCCCAGCAGGTCCTTCATCATGCCGGCGTAGGGCTTGTCCTCATCGCTCGCGAGGCGTTTGAGGCCATTTAAGAAGCTGGGCCAAGGGCCCTCCTTCAGCTGGTCGAGCAAAGGTGTGTCGTGCGGCTTTTTTGACATGCTATCCCCCTAGACGATCGAAGAATTCCGCCCGCAATTCCTGCGATTTTTTCGGCCGATGTCATCACGGCCAGGACCCGGCGCCTGTCGGCAATGGCCTCTCGAAACTCCTTTCAGGCACCCAACCAATCTTATATTCATAAACCATGATATATCATTTCGTGCATGCAATGCCAGAAAAATCCACACGAACCTTACGGACACTCTTTTCCGCGGCCATTGACTTACATCAATTCGCTTTCGTCGGGGGCGAGAGACACCGGCTGCATCCACCATCGGCACGTATCCACGCCGTGCCGAGAGTATGGTAGCTTCGCGCCGATGACCCGTCGTAAGCCGAAGACCGAGACCTACCGCAGTCGGAAACGTACAATGGGCGACCCGTTCGATCTATGCGATGACGCGGCCTACCGCCGCTGGCGCGAGCAAAAGCTGGCCGGCCGCCCGGTCCGCGCGGCCGACCTTACCGTCGAGATCGCGCGCCTCGACGCGGTGGGCGCGCGGGAACGCGGCGCGATCCTGGACCGCTGCCGGCGGGCCAATATGGCGATTTACGCCTGCCGCGACGGCGGCGCGGCAGACCCGGCGGCGGACCCGGCGGTGATCCGGGCCTTTGCGGAAGGGTTCGGGCTGCGGCGCATCGACCGGCACCTCTGCGCGGACGAGAGCGGGGTCAGCGAGCTGGCGGTGGCCGAGACGGGCCGGCGGCGCGGCTATGTCCCCTACAGCGATCGCGGGCTGAGCTGGCATACCGACGGCTATTACAACGAGGCATCGGCGATGATCCGCGCCGTGCTGCTCCATTGCCGGGAGGCCGCGGAGACCGGCGGCGAAAACGGCTTGCTCGATCACGAAATCGCGTATATCCGCCTGCGCGACCAGAATCCGGACTACATCGAGGCGCTCATGCACCCGGAGGTAATGACCATCCCCGCCAACCGGGAGGGCGGCACGGAGATCCGGCCGGCGCGTCCCGGGCCGGTCTTCTCGGTCGATCCGGCGACGGGCGCCCTCCACATGCGCTACTCCGCGCGCGCGCGCAACATCGTCTGGCGGGACGACCCGGCGACCCGCGCGGCCGTCGCCTGCCTGAACGAACTCCTGGCCGATCCGGACGGCCCGGCCGTCCGCTGCCGCCTCTCGCCCGGCCAGGGGATCATCGCCAACAACGTGCTGCACAACCGAACCGCATTCCAGGACGGTCCAGCGCATCGACGCCTCGTCTATCGGATGCGCTTTCTCGACCGGATCGCGGAAACGGATGCGGTCGGCGCACCGCAAAGCTAGACCGGAGGTCCCATGTCGACCCTCAGCGAGCTCATCATCCAGCACCCGGAGATCGAGTCCTTCCATCATCTCGTGGCCCTCGTCCGCCGGCGGGCCGAGGACGGGGAGGTCTTTCTCGAGTTCGACGTCAAGCCCGACTACGTGGATACGCCCCGTAACTGGCATTGGCTGCTGGAGGCCGCCTTCACTCGAGGCAACTCGTGACCGACGAGACGGTCGCGCCCCTGGAGCGCTTCCAAGCCCCCTACGGCCGCGGGGTGGAGTTGCTCGAGGTCCGTTACGAAAGCGGCATGCGCCTGTTGCGCGTGCGTATTCGCGAGGGCAGGCGGTTCACGATCCTGGACCTGGACCCTTCGACCGCGGCTCGTTGGGGCGGTGCAATGACCGCCTGGGCCGAGCGGACCGACCCCGAGGGCCCGTGACTCGTGACCCGGCCGCGTCGACCGGCGTGTCCCGCCCGCAGCGGGCCGCAAAACCCATTTCGAGAGCTCTGACATGGATTATCTGCCGATCTTCATGAACATAGCCGGGCGGCGCGCCCTGGTCACCGGCGGCGGCCTGCAAGCGGCGCGCAAGGTGGAGCTTCTGCTCCGCTCCCAAGGCGAGGTCGTGATCGTGGCCTCGTCGCTCGACGACGATCTCGCGTTGCTGGCGGCGCAGGAAGGCGTCCAGCACCTCGAGGAACCGCTGACAGCGGAGGCGCTCGCCGGGTGCAGCCTCGCGATCGGCGCCTCGGACGACCTGGCCGTCAACGAGCACCTGCATGGCCTGGCCACGGCCGCGGGGATCCCGGTCAACATCGTCGACCGCCCCGAGTTGTGCAGCTTCATCATGCCCGCGGTGATCGACCGCTCGCCGCTCGTCGTGGCGATCTCGACCGGCGGCAACTCGCCGGCGCTGGCCCGGCTCCTGAAGGCGCGCTTCGAGACTTTGCTGCCCAGCGCCTATGGCCGGCTCGCGCGCTTCGCGGGCCGGTACCGGCAGCGGGTGAAACAGGGCCTGTCCGACACCACGCTGCGGCGGCGTTTCTGGGAGAACATTGTCAACGGGCCGGTGGCCGAACGCCTGCTCGCCGGTCAAGACGATGCCGCGGGCCTTCTCATGGAAGAGACCGTCGCCCGGGCCGAAACGGCCGGGGGCAAGCTGCCATTGGGTGAGGTCTACCTCGTCGGCGCCGGCCCGGGAGATCCGGACCTCCTCACCTTCCGCGCCCTGCGCCTGATGCAGCAGTCGGACGTCGTGCTCTACGATCGGCTGATCGGCGAGGCGGTCTTGAATCTGGTGCGCCGCGACGCGGAGCGCATCTATGTCGGCAAGATGCCCAAGGACCACACCCTGCCCCAGCCGGAGATCGCCGCGCTTCTGGTCAAGCTCGCCCGGCAAGGCAAGCGGGTCCTGCGGCTCAAGGGCGGCGACCCGTTCATATTCGGGCGCGGCGGCGAAGAGATCGAGACGCTGGCCACCGAGGGCATCCCGTTCCAGGTCGTCCCCGGAATCACCTCGGCCAGCGGCTGCGCGGCCTATGCGGGAATCCCGCTGACCCATCGCGACCACGCCCAGGCCTGTGTGTTCGTGACCGGCCACGGCAAGGACGGCAGTCTGGATCTCAATTGGGACGCCCTGATCCAGCCGCGCCAGACCGTCGTCGTCTACATGGGGCTTTCCTCGCTCGCCGAGATCACCCAGGGGTTCGTCGACCACGGCGCCGCGCCGGCGACCCCGGCGGCCGTAGTCGACAGCGGCACGCGAAGCGGCCAGCGCGTCGCCGTCGGGACGCTCGAGTCCCTGGCGGATGAGGCGGCCCGGGCCAAGATCAGCGGCCCGGCGCTGATTATCATCGGTAGCGTGGTGTCCCTGCACGACAGGCTTTCGTGGTTTACCGGCGCCGAGGCCTTGGCCGAATAGCGTGGCCCGCCTGCGTGTGGAAGCGGCGCGATCAACCGGAGGAAAGCTACAGTTCGCCCGCGCGCACGAGGTCGTCGACCACCGCCCGGATACCCTTGGCCAGGGTCTCGACGGTGAAGTCCACCTCGTCCCTGGTCATGATGAGCGGCGGCGACATGACGTTCAGATGGATGATCGGCCGCACGATGAGCCCCATCTCGTCGCACTTGTTCGCGATGCGCTTGCCGATGTTCATGGCGTCGGGGAAGGTCTCCTTGGTGTCCTTGTTCGCGACGTTCTCGATGCACATCATGAGCTTCATGCCGCGCACGTCACCGACGATCGGCAACTCGCGCAGCGTTTGCAGCCGCGCCTCGAAATAGCCGCCCACCTCCCGCGCATTGGCCAGGACGTCCTCGCGCTCCATGATCTCGATGTTCTTGAGCGCGGCCGCGCAGCAGACCGGATGGCCCGAGTAGGTGAAGCCGTGGGCGAAGACACGGTTCGGGTTGTCGGCGCTGATGACCTCGTGGATCCGGTCGGAGTAGAGCGTGGCGCCGATCGGCAGGTAGCCCGAGGACAGGCCCTTGGCGCAGGTGACGATGTCGGGCTCGATGCCGAAGACCTCCTGCGAGGCGAACCAGTGGCCGAGACGTCCGAAGGCGGTCACCACCTCGTCCGCGACATAAAGCACGTCGTGGGTCTTGCAGACCTCCCGCGTCCGGCGCTGATAGTCCCGGGGCGGGACGATGACGCCGCCCGCGCCCATGACCGGTTCCGCGAAAAAGGCGGCCACCTTGTCCGGGCCCAGCTCGAGGATCTTGTCCTCCAGCTCCCGGACCAGGAACTCCAGGTAGTCCGCCTCGCTCATCCCGTCCGGCGCGCGGTAGGTGTTCGGGCAGGAGATGTGGTGGATCGTGTCGCTGATGTAGTCGAACTCCGGCACGTGATCGGCCTTCTTGCCGCCGATCGACATGGCGGCATAGGTCGTGCCGTGGTAGGAGCCCTTGCGCGAGATGACGTGCTTCTTGCCGTGCTTGCCGCGGCAATTCTGATAGTACTGGATCAGGCGGAAGGCGGTGTCGACCGCGGTCGATCCGCCGGTCGAAAAGAATACGTGGTTCAGGGCGCCGGGGGCCAGCTGGGCCAACTTCGCCGCCAGCTCGACCGCCGGGGGATTGGTCAGGTCGACGAAAGCGCTGGCATAGGCCATCTTGCGCACCTGCTCGGCGATGGCCTCCGCCATGTCCTCGCGGCCGAGGCCGATGTTCGTGCACCACAGGCCGCCGACCGCATCGAAGTAGCGCTTGCCGTCGCTGTCGTAGAGGTAGCTGCCCTCGCCCTTCTCGAGGACCAGGGCGCCGTCCCTCTTGAACGAGTCGAAATGGGTCCAGGGGTGGAGCAGATGGTCCTTGTCCTTGATCCAGAGGTCCTTCGTGTAGTTCGACATCATCGCACCGCTCCCACCTGGTTCATCGGGCACGTCCCGCGAAATCGGCCGGGCTTCAAGCCGCGGGTTATCCTACTCCCTTCGCTCGGGTCCAGGCACCCGGCTTTTGCCCGGGCGCGGGATAGGGGATTTCCGGAGCGCCGGCGCAGAACAGGAGCACGATGCCGCTCAGGCTCGGGACGGCGCCAAGCGAGATTCAGTCGTCCCGGCGCCAGGTGACGCGGACGAAGGCGGTCTCCTCGTCGTAGCGGTAGTCGAGCTCTCCGTCGTAGGCGCTGTGCAACGCTTCGCCGATGCGGCGCGGAAGATGAATGTCGGTGGTCGTGATCACCACCTCGCCCGGCTCCCTCTCGATCGCCATGATCCGGTGAAGGGGACGCTCCGCCTTCTCCTGCTCCTCCTGATTGCGCGCCAGGTTGAGGAGCTCCGGCTTGTGCCGTTCGAGAAAACCGCCGCTCAGCGTGACCTGCCCGGCCGGAAAGCGATCGTTTGTCCGGCGGCAGGCCTGGCAGAGCGCCTCCTGGGCGGCGGCGGGACGCGGCGCCCACTGCCAGCGCCCCTTGAGAAAGACGGCGCCGCACTGGGAGCAGACCGTGGGTTCCGCAAGTTTCAACCGAGTCTTATAGGGGTCGTGGACCTGTTCGCGAATCAGGCGGTCCTTCCGCGGTTCGCGGCGCGATACGTTCCTTTGCTTCATGACGCCTCCTGGGGTCGATCTGAAGGCCGGGTCCGGCCTGTTCTGAAGCCATGGATCGATGAAGTCGTCGCCGGATAGTCGAGCTCGGCCGAGGTCCCAACCCGATCGACATATTATGACCGGATTATCGCGCTGCCCCAATGACCTGCATCAAGATTGGCAAAGTTCGGCTTCCGCGGGCCGAGGGATACGGAACCGGAAAGGGCCGGCGCGTTCGGGGGCCCTCCCCACCGGACACCGTCAAGGAACCCGGGTATACAGATTGGGATTTTCCAGATGGGTCAGGTCGACGTCCTCCGTGCTGCGCCCGTCCTTGCTGACCAGCACCACGAAAGGCGGCCGCCCCGCCTTGGCGGGTATGACGGCGTCGACGGTCCACACGTGGGCGTGGTCGCCGACCTTCCAATACGCCTGCCCTTCCACAACAGCGGTCATCTCCCCGGTCCCCTTCTCCAGCCGGTACCGTCCGTCTATGGAACAGCATACGACAACAAAAGAGTCTGCGGCTTGATTTGCATCATTGCGGCCGCACGAAAGGAACCCTACGCTTCTCGCGTCACGACGATGAGCCGTGGTGGAAGAAGCCGGCCGGCAAACTGTCCTTTCTGGGCAACGCGCTTGCAAGGTCATGGACCCACTCCTGCGATGATCCGTCGGGACCAGGCCCGCAGACGGTCTGCTCCAGCGCCCCAGAAGGAGACTTCGGTGGTGGACGGGCAAATCGCTGCGGGCCCAGCGCCCCAGAAGGAGACTTCGGTGGTGGACGGGCAAATCGCTGCGGGCCCCGTTCTTGCCGGTGACCTCTCCTGGCCGAAGTGCGTTCCGCACGCCCATCACAAACCCATCAAGGTCGGGCAGGCCGGACGCTTAGCCTGGATTCGTCACGAACGGTTCTAAGGTAGCTGATTTCGCTGCTTTGCTGTCGGTTCTGGTTGGCTTTGAGGGCGTATTTGCCTGTGTCTGGGTCCTTGCGGTGGCTTGTCGGTGTTTTCTGGAGGGTTTTGGCTGTTTTGGCGCAGGCTGAAGGGTGCGCTGGCTTGGCGCGTGGCGGTCTTTGCGTTGTCTTGGCGGCGGTCTATCCGGGCTTGAGCCTTGCGGCGGCGGCGTGGAACAGGGTCTTGTCCGGGCAGGCGCTCGAGAGATGCAGGCTGACGCGCCTTGTGTTTCGGATGACGACGGCGCCGATCCTGAGCAGCTTGAGGCGGATGGTGCCGGCCTGGGCGCGGGCGATGTCGGTGCCGGTGAGCGCGAGACGGCGGATCGCCTCGATCAGGCTGTAGGCGAGCGAGGAAACGATCAGGCGGAATTGGTTGGGCCACCAGTCGTGGCAGGAGGTGCGGTCGGCGAAGAGGTCGAGCTGCTGTTCCTTGACGCGGTTCTCCATCTCGCCGCGGTGGCAGTAGAGCCGCTCGTAGAGTTCCTTGCCGTCGCCCTTGAGGTTGGTCACCACGTAGCGCGGATTGGCGCCTTTGGCTCCATGTTCGAGGCGCGCGATCACCCGGCGGCGCCTGGTCCACGTCTTGGCGCCATAGTTGAGCTCGACAAACAGCCGCTGGGGCTCGCCGCTCTGGTGATAAGCCGCCTCGGCCCGGGCCATCGCCGTCTCGGCGTCCTTGTTGAGGCGGGCGTTCTTGGCCAAGCCGACGATGTAGCCGAGGCCCTTGCGCTCGCACCAGGACAGCATCTTGTGCCGGCAGAAGCCTGAGTCGGCGCGCAGGATAATGCGCACCTCCGGCCACGCCTGACGCAGCCGTTTGACCAGCAACGCCAGGATCGCCCAGGCATGCTTGGCGCCGTCGATGTTCGACGGCCTCAGATAGCTGACCAAGAGATGATCGCCGCAGAAGACATAGAGCGGCAGGAAGCAATAGTGGTCGTAATAGCCGTGGAAGAAGCGGCCGACCTGGCGCCCGTGCACCGCGTCGTCGGTGGCATCCATGTCAAGCACCAGCTCCTCCGGCGCAGACCCGAACGAGCCGATGAAGCTCTCCACCATCGACACATGCGCCGCCCAGGCCCAGGCCCGGTCCGCCGCCCGCTCAAGGCGGCCGACGGTCGAAGGGCTGGCAAGACGCTCATCGCGGCCGACCGCCGTCTGCAGCGCCAAGTCGTCGCGCAAGCCGTCATGGTCGTTGACGTCCTCATGGCCCAGCGCCACCGCGTAGACCCGCTGACGCAGCAAGGCCAGAAGCTTGTGTTCGACCTTGCCCGCCTGGCGCCTGTCATCGAGCCGGCGCGCCAGCCCCGACAACAAACCGAGCCGGCGATCCGCCGCCGAAAGCAACAGAGCCCCGCCATTCGACGAGATATCGCCGCCGGCAAAATCAACCTCGACCCGGCGCCCGCAACACCGTGGAAATTCGATCTTCGAAAGGTTACAATCCGTCACCGCCGTTCCTTCGCGTTTGAGACAGTCTAAGCACCTGACTCATAACGCAAAACAGGGAACGGCGGTGACCTTTTCGTGAATCTTTCGGGCTAGTTGCAGTCCATTTGCGCCGCCCCTCGTTTCACGGCCTCTCGGCATCGATGGGTGAGTTCGACTGTCAGAAGGGAGCTGTGAGAACGCCCGATCGAATCACCGGGGACCCTTAAACCCCGTGATGGCCGCCAGCGCCCGGCTTCCTCATCTCGATCAGAGGCATCGAAGCCATGCCTCAACACAAAAGACCGAATGCATAGAAGCAGAGTCAACGGCCACCTCGAGAATCACTTGCAGGGAGAGGCAGTTCATACATGCTTCCCAAACGGTCCTCTTCCATCATGCATTACTGGGGTCGGCCAAGGCGGGGGGCGCATACCCGAATTGCAGCAATTCAATGAGAATCCAGCAGAAGGCAACACCGGCTAACAGATAATAAACTGCGGAAAACGACGACCTGCATCCGAGATTTTGGACATGGACGGTGATTGAAGCGCGCCGGTCAATCCGCCCAGCCGGTTAACCTAACGGTGTCTACTCACGTCACCGCTTTTAGAAACGCGAAATCGCACCCTTCATTGGCTTGTAACACCTGTTCGGCGTAAAGCCGGTCGTAGCCACGGCGCACCGGCACGTCGGGACAATCTTTTTGCCGTTGGTCGCGGCGGCGCTCAAGCTCCCGATCGTCAGCCAGCAGATCAATCCGCCGGTTCTTGACGCTCAGGCGGATGCGATCCCCGGTGTGCACCAACGATAGCGGCCCACCAATCGCGGCTTCTGGGGAAACATGCAGCACGATCGTACCAAAGGCGGTTCCGCTCATACGCGCGTCGGAAATCCGCACCATGTCCTTGATTCCCTGGGCGGCGAGTTTCTTGGGAATTGGCAGATACCCCGCCTCCGGCATGCCAGACGGACTCTTGGGCCCGGCATTTTGTAGCACCAGAAAATCCTCGGCCGAAATGTCGAGATCGGGGTCGTCGATTCTTGTGGCGAGGTCATCGAGCGATGAAAAAACGACTGCGCGGCCTTCTTTCTCGAAAAGCGATTTGTCGGCCGCGGAGCGTTTGAGAATCGCGCCCTCCGGCGCCAGCGATCCGAACAGGGCGACCAATCCTCCTTCAGATTCAAGAGGTTCGGCGATGCTCGCAATCACTGTCCGGTCCACATAGCCCGGCTCGCTCTCGAATCTCTCGCCCAGCGTCTGTCCTGTCACCGTCAGGCAATCGAGATTGAGTTTCGGCTTCAACTCCCTCAAGACCGCCCCCAGACCGCCGGCGGCGAAGAAATCTTCCATATAATGCGTGCCCACCGGCTTCAAGTTCACCAGCACCGGCGTGGTATCGGACAGCTCGTTCAGCCATGTAAGCGGAATGTCGATGCCGAGCCGGCCGGCAATGGCGGTGAGATGAATGATCGCGTTGGTCGATCCGCCAAGCGCGAGCAATATCCGCAAGGCATTTTCCACCGACGCCCGCGTAATGATCCGGTTCGGCGTGATCGGTTTGGCCGCGAGACGCACGGCCACCGCGCCCGTCGCCTCGGCGGCCCGCAGCCTGTCGGCATGAACCGCCGGGATCGCGGCCGTGCCTGGCAGCGACATACCGAGCGCTTCGGCGATACAGGCCATCGTCGACGCCGTGCCCATGACCGCGCAGGTCCCCGCGGTTGTCGCCAGCCGGCCTTCGATTTCATTTATCTCGCGCTCGTCAACTTCCCCCGCGCGGTACCTGCCCCAGAAGCGACGGCAATCCGTACAGGCCCCGAGCCTTTCCTCGCCATGGCGCGACGTCATCATCGGGCCGGCAACGATCTGAATGGCCGGTTTGTTCGCCGACGCCGCCCCCATGAGCTGCGCGGGGACTGTCTTGTCGCAGCCACCCAGCAGGACCACTGCGTCCATAGGCTGGGCGCGGATCATCTCCTCGGTATCCATGGACATGAGGTTACGGAACTTGAGGCTGGTCGGGCTGAGAAAAACCTCACCGAGGGAGATCGTCGGAAACTCAAGCGGCAATGCGCCCGCCGCAAGCACGCCGCGTTTTACCGCGTCCAGCATTTCCGGAAAATGCCGATGGCAATTGTTGAAGCCCGAGGCCGTGTAGGCGATGCCGACAATCGGTTTCGCCAGCATCTCGTCCGAATAGCCCATCGATTTGGCGAAGGATTTTCTGAGATAGATCGAAAAGTCGGTGTCGCCGTAATTGGTCAGGCCGAGGGCCAGCCCCTGTGTCTTGTCTTTTTTTTTAGCCAAGTTCCCACCATATGCTAGAATCGAACCGGGCTGATCGGAACCGCCTTCGGCGATCCGCTGACCCGGGAATTGGACCTATCTCTAAGATGTAGAGCGGGTTCACGCAATCGATCGTGAGTACGATCGACCGCGATCCGCTCTAGAACTTCGTCTTGACGTATTTCGCCTCGAGATAGTCCTGAATGCCGAGCGCGCCGCCCTCGCGGCCCATACCGCTCTCCTTGATGCCGCCAAACGGCGCCTCCGCCGTAGCCAGAAGCATTTCGTTTACCCCGACCATCCCGACTTCAAGATCTTCATAGGCCCTGGTCGACGTTCCAAGATCATTGGAAAAGACATAGC
Organism: uncultured Kiloniellales bacterium; assembly: GCA_947258885.1. Classification (GTDB taxonomy): domain Bacteria; phylum Pseudomonadota; class Alphaproteobacteria; order Kiloniellales; family JAKSDN01; genus CAMYKD01. The sequence goes on from CAMYKD010000036.1 coordinate 30,936, forward strand.
CGGCCAAGCCGAAGGGGAGGCTGTTCGCACGCCGCATGACGTCGTCATAGTCGGTGAATGTGGTAATCGGCGCCACCGGGGCGAAGGGCTCCTCCACCATGATCCGGGCGTCGTCGGGAACCCGGCCAAGCACCGTCGGTTCGAAGAAATAACCGCGGTTGAATTCGCTTGGCTGCTTGCCGCCGGCCAGCAATTCCGCCCCGCGGTCCAGCGCGTCCTGCACCATGGTCTTGGCGGTCTCAAGCCCGCGCGCATTCGCCATGGGGCCCATCTGCGTTCCCTCATCCAGCCCGCGGCCAACCTTGATCTGCCCAGCCACCTCGGCGAAACGCTCGGCGAAGACGCCATAAATCTCTTCATGCACATAGAAGCGCGACGGCGAAATGCAAACCTGCCCGCAATTTCGGAACTTGGTCGCGGCGCAGGTCTCCGCCGCCTTCTGCGGGTCGGCGTCGGCGAATACGATCGCCGGGCCATGCCCGCCTAGTTCCATCGAGACCTTCTTCATCCCATCCGCAGCGAGATGGAGTATCTGCTTGCCGACCGGGACGGACCCGGTCACTGAAACCTTGCGCACGATGGGCGACGCGATCAGGTGTGACGCGATCATGCTCGAATTTCCAGTCACCATATTAACCACGCCCGGCGGAATACCGGCATCGTGACAGGCCTGTACCAAGGCGCCGCAGGAGCCGGGCGCCTCGCCCGCCGGCTTGATGATGATGCTGCAGCCGGCGGCCAGGGCCGCGGCCATTTTTCGCGCCGGCAACAGCGCCGGAAAGTTCCAAGCCGAAAACGCCGCAACCACGCCGACCGGCTGATAGATCACCTTCATCCGTGTATCGGGGGTGCGGCTTTCGATGGTCTGACCATAGATACGCTTGGTCTCTTCCGAGTTCCATTCGAACTGGTCGGCGGCAGCAGCGGTCTCGCCCTTTGCTTCGGCCAGCGGCTTTCCGGTCTCGATCGACATGATCGTCGCAATCGTATCGACGCGTTCGCGGATCAGCGCCGCAGCGCTGCGCAGCTTCGCGGCACGTTCCCAGGGGGAAGTCCGCCGCCACAGGGCCATCCCCTTCTCCGCGGCGGCGAGTGTTGCATCGAGGTCTTCCGGGGTGGCGTCCGCGATGGTGCCGGCGACTTCGCCATTCGACGGGTCATGGACTTGCCTCACGCCACCGCCAACGGCAGCGGTCCATCGGCCATCGAGATAGAGCCCCAGGTCCTGGTACATTGTGAATTCTCCGGAAAATCAGATGTTCTGTTCGGTATAGCGTTTCTGAACGTCGTCCACCCAATTGCCGACGTTCCATGACCCATAGGCCCCCATACCGCCAAGCGGGTCATCACCGGAATAGACCGGCACATGGACCACCGACAGGCCATCATGGGCGTGGGCCTCTTCGAGCGCGGCTTTCAACGCGATTTGGTCGGTCCCGCCATAGATCGCTTTGACTCCCCCGACCGCAGCCGCCATTTGTACATAGTCGACGGCGACGCTGTCGTTGGTGCGGAATTCATTGAGGTATTGGGCCTGCTGAAGTCCAGTGATTGCCGCCATGCGGCGATTGTCGAAGATCACCACCATGCCCTTGACGCCATGCTCCACCCCATCGATCAAGATCTGCGGGTTCATCATGAAGGACCCGTCCCCGCTGAACGCAACGCCATAGCGTGGATTGTCAGCGATTGCCGAGGCCAGCAAGGCCGACACGGCAAAGCCCATATAGGACGCCCCGGACTCGGTATAGCTATCGCCGGTCCGTTCGTCCTCGACGATCTGAAAACCGTTGGCCTGAACGTCGCCGGCATCGAAATACTTGGCTGCATCGATGGATTTGGCAAAATCGGCGACGGTCTTGATGGCGGCAGGCTGGACCAGAACCGACATGCCCCAGACCGCGTCCTGCAGGGGCTCCGCCACATAGCGCTCGGTTTTGAAACGGCTCCACTCGGCCTTCTTCGCCGCACAAGCGGAAAGCCACGCCGCTCTGGCCCCGACATCGGCACCGCCGGTCTTCTCCAACCGTTCAAGCAACCGGTCGATGACGGCGGTGATATCGCCGGCGAGACCCACTGTACGATTGTAGTGCGTAAGGTCGGCCAGATCGCCGTTGATGTTGATCACCGCCCGGGCCGATGGATAGCCGACGCCGGAACAATCCGCCTGGCATACCGCCCGGGTTCCCACCGCGATCAGCAGGTCCGCGGTTTCCATGGCAAAATTGCCACAGATCGACCCCTTGGATCCTCCCACATGCATGTTCTGGGAATGGGAGTCGGGAAGAATCCCGGTCGATCCAGGCGATTGAACGACCGCGGCACCCGTCGCCTCGGCCAGTCGCAACAGGGCCGGGTCGTGCCCCCGCGTTCCGCCGCCCGCCTTGATGACGATCTTCCCGTGATCGCGGATAAGCCGCGCCGCTCGGTCCAACACCTCATCGTCGGCGGGGGCCAGCTTGGGGATCTCCGGCCTGACCGGCAAGGCCTCCAGATTGAGGCGGAGCCGCTGCGGCTGGGTATTGAGCGGCAGCAGGAGATAGAAAGGTCCCGCCTTGTAAGGATTGTTCACGCAAAGCGCGCCGCGGCGCAGCGCATCCCGGATGGCCCCGGGCGTGTGCAGCACATAGGATTGCCCCATTGTCGCGGCAAGCTGGCCGAACAGGCCCTGTTGCTCCTTGGGGATCTGCTGCATGTTATAGCCTTCGCCCTGGGTCGTCTCATCGCCATAGATGTGATAGACGCCGACGCCGTTGGACGCGGCCGACAGCGATCCAGCCATGGCCTGAAGCGCACCGGGACCGATGGAGGTCACCACAGCGGGCACTTCGCCATACTGCCAGGACAGGCAGGTCGCCGCATGAGCCATTTCGACTTCGTTGCGGCAATTGAAGGTCCGGGTAACGCCCTCCTCCTCATAGATGCGCAGCACCTCGCCCAGATCGGTCGACCCGTGGCCGAAGATCGCCAGGTACTTCCGCACACCCTGTCTGAGCAGACCCAGCAGCAGAGCCTCGGACATCGAGGTCTCGACATATTTGTCCAGCCGGCCGAGCGCCAGCGCCTCTTGCAGCCCGCCCGCCTCGGCGATGATACGCGCCCGCACGCGCATGTCCTGGCTCAGGGCGGTTTCTTCCGGTCTAGCTTTCAGCATGGGCGCTTTCCTGAACATTCGACTTTGGCTTGGCTCTTTCCCGGCGCTCCCCGACAAGCTGAAAGGTGAGAACCGCGATAACGAGCCCGAAGAAAAACAGCACCAAGGGCGAGGTATAGAAAATATCGAGACTGCCTTCGGACAGAATCATCGCGGTACGGAATTCGCGCTCCAACGATCCGCCGAGAACGAGTCCCAGAACTATGGGCGTAACCGGGATCCGGAACCGATTGAGCAGATAACCGATCAGCCCCACGCCTGTCATGACATAGACGTCGAGGAAGGAGTTCCTGATGGCAAATGTGCCTATCGTGCAGACGACCAGGATACCCACGGCCAAAATATGCGGAGGAACCCGTAGAATTTTGACGAAGAGCCTGATCCCGAAGTACTGGATCAGAACGACAGAAATATAGGCGACACCAATTGCCAGATAGACCGTATAAACCTCGACCTTGTGCTCGATGAAGAGCATCGGCCCCGGGGCGAGCCCATGAATCAGCAAACCGCCAAGAATGATGGCCGTCGCCGGATCGCCCGGAATACCCAGTGACAGAAGCGGTATCATGGCGCCGCCGGTCACCGCGTTGTTCGCGGTTTCAGGCGCCACAACCCCGCTAAGTTGGCCCTTGCCGAATTTTTCTTTGTCCGGCGAAAAGCGGCGCGCGTGATCGTAGGCCAGAAAGGCGGCGACCGGGCCGCCGGTGCCGGGAATCGAACCGATCCCCGTCCCGATCAGAGCACTGCGTATCATTACCGACCAATTGCTGCCCAATTGGCGCAACGAGGGCAGCTCGGTCTTAACAGCTTCGGTGCGATACGAAGCCTGACTTCCACTTTTGTAGTTGACCAGCACGCTCATGACTTGCGGCACGGCGAAAAGACCGACCATCGCCACCAGCAGATGGACGCCCTGCAGCATCGAGGTCGTCCCGAACGTCATGCGCGGCACACCGTCCAACTCGTCCATTCCAATGGTCATCAGCAACAGTCCGATCGTGCCGGCGATCATTCCGCGAAGCAGGGACTTTCCCGCCAGTCCACAGATGGTCGACATGCCGAAGAGCACAAGTGCGAATATCTCCGCCGGCCCGAACCGAATTGCCATCCGCGCGACAAAATCAACTGAGACAATCATGACCGCGAGGCTGAACAATCCGCCGAAGGCCGAAACCACCACCGCTGTTCCCAACGCCAACCCGGCGCGTCCGTTTTTTGCAAGGGGATATCCATCGAGCACCGTCGCCGCAGCCGATGGCGTACCCGGGATTCCAATCAGAATTGCCGAAACGGAGCCACCTGTCATGCCCCCGATATAAGCGCCAAGCAGCATGCCAATCGCGGGGACGGTATCGAACCCGAACGTAATCGGAAGCACCAACACCAGCGCCATCGAATAGGTGAGACCCGGGATCGACCCAAAAACAATACCGATCAGGGTGCCGACAACTATGAGCCCCAGCGTCAGCGGGTCGAGGACAAGAGGCAATACGGCAAGTAACGTCTCCATTGGATCCCTAGAAATAAAGGTCGACCCAACTGCCATGTGGCAGATAGACGCCCAGCAGCTTGCCGAAAACCAGATAGATACCCAGCGACATGCCCAGTGACATGCCGAAAATAAAACGCCAGCTCGACATTCTCAGGATGAACAGCACCGCGCCCGCAACGGTAAGAGTGGTGCCGATAATGAACCCCGTATAACCGAGCAGAAGCGTGTAGCCGACGAGCAGGCCGACGGTCGATAAAACAGCCCAAATCTCGACGCCGGGGGCCACCGGTTCGTGGTCCTCTACAGCGACGGTGCCACGCCTGTGGGGCATGAAGCTGCCGACGACCAGCAAGCCGCTCAATCCCGCCAGCAGAACACCGAGACCTAGCGGAAAGCCGCGCGGCCCCACCGGTGAGTCGCCGAAGCCTGTCGGGATCGTCACGACGACGATCACCGACCAAGCCACGGCAAACACCAGAAGAACCAGGCCCAAAACCCGGTCTCCAAACAAACCTTTCATGACGATAATCGCCGGCCGTCTATTTCTTTAGCCCAAGGTCCGACATCAGGTTGCTGATCTTAGCGTCGTCGCTGGCGATGAGCTCGCCGAACTGGTCGGCCGGCAGATAGGCGATGGTGAACCCGATATTGTTGCTCGCCTCCACGAATTCGCCGGACTCGATTGCGGCCTTCGCCGCGCTTTCCAGCTTCTCGATAACCGCCGCCGGCGTACCTTTGGGCGCCGCGAGGCCACGCCACATGGTGATGTCCAGGCCGGACGCGCCAGCTTCATCGCAGGTGACGGTGTCGGGCAATACAGAAATGCGCTTCATGCTCGTGACGCAGAGAATGCTCAAGTCACCGGATTTCTGATGGGGAATAAACTGGCCGGGCCACTGAACCGCCACATCGACACGGTCGGCGAGCAGCTCAACTGGCGCCTTACCCTTGCCGTAGGGCACATAGACCACCTTGTCGGCAATACCGAGATTGGCGAACAACGCGGCTGAGGTGAGATGGGTGAACGATCCGTTGCCGGAAATGCCGACCTTTAGTTTCTTATCGGAAGCCTTTACCCCCTTGACCATGTCCGCAAGGCTGCCCCAGCCGGAGTTCGCCCGCACCGCAAGCGCGGGGACCTCAGTGCTGATACGGGCAATCGGGGTGAAGGCCTCGTAGTTGAACGGCATGTTGCCCCGGTGGTAAGCCGTGCTCACGGAGTTCGAATTCCACACGATGTTGTAGCCATCCGGCGCGGTACCCTGGACGTGAGAGTAACCAACGGCGCCGCCGCCACCGGTCCGGCTGACCGCGACCACCGACTGCGGCAGATTCCTGGACATCAAATCCGCCAGCAATTGGCTGATCGTCTGAGCCGTTCCACCGAAAAGCACCGTCATTTCCACCGGCTTCTCCGGAAATTCCGCCGCCGCGGTAAATTGCGTACTCCCCAGTGACAGCGCGAGCACGGTACCAGTCGTCAGGATCAGTTTTCTAATTGTCTTGATTGAGTAAACCATACGCTTCCTCCCGTTATTTCTATAATTCCGCCGGCCGTGGACGGCGATGCACAACTATTCTGCGGCGTGCCGACGCGTCCCTTGCCGTTCACGTTTGGCAACCAATCCAGCCAGAATCTTTTCCGGGGTGGCCGGCAGCGACGTAATGCGAACGCCGATCGCGTCGTAGATGGCATTCATGATGGCCGGCGCCGTGGGCACCAGGGACGGCTCGCCGATCCCCTTCGCGCCCAGCGGGCTGAGCGGATCCGGGTCTTCGATGAGGATCGAGTTGATCTGCGGCACATCGAGCGACGTAGGCAGGATGTATTTGGCGAAGCCATGCGTTGTCGTGTGCCCGTCTTCCAGCTTGTAGTCTTCCATCAGGGCCTGACCGAGCCCCTGCACGACGCCGCCCTCGATCTGCCCCTCCACACCGCGCGGGTTAATGGCCCGACCGACATCGTGGGCCGCCCAAATGCCAAGCACCTGAACCTCTCCGGTCACCGTATCCACTTCCACTTCGGCGACCTGGCAGCCGTACACATAGGCCTGCCATGGACTTCCCGAACCATCCTCGGGGTCGAGACCGGTACCGTGCGCGGTAAAGGACCCCGAGCCGACCGGCACGACACCACGCTTCTTGCAGATGTCCACGGCCTCTTCCATGGTCATTTTCAAGTTGGTTTTCTCGGCCCATATCTCGCCATTGAAGGCTTTCAGGCTGCCCGCATCGACACCCCAATGGTCGGCGATTTCCGAGTCCAGGCGCACCCGCGCGTCACGACAGGCCAGCGCCACCGAATTGCCGATCATGTAGGTTTGGCGCGTCGCTCCAGCATGGGCTGCTTCGGGCGAGCGGGCCGTATCGTTGTCGCCGATGGTGACGTCTTCCGGCCGAACACCGAGTTCCTCGGCGGCGATCTGCGCCAACACGGTCAAGATGCCCTCGCCGATTTCGGTCACACCGGTGACGATCTTGGCAGTTCCGCCATCGTCGATCTCGGCCCAGGCACCCGCGCGATCGATCGTCGCCGTGCGCGCGATACCGTACCAGGAAGCCGCCATACCGCGGCCACGGCATTTACTGGACATCAGGCGACATCCTTCTTGCCGCCCGCACCGTCGGATGCGCGGATGCGCGAGCCCAAGGTGCAGGGTTCTCGGTTCCCGGCCTTGCCGAGGTCGCTGCGCGAGCTGCCACGGACGTCGGCCGGTCCGCTTTCCCAGTTGGAAGCCTTCTCCGCCGCATCCAGTGCAAGCCCAAGGGAGACCGATCCAAGCTTCTGCTTGGTATGGGTCAATGCCCCACTTCGCATCATGTTGATCCGGCGGATTTCGAAGGGATCGAGCCCGAGCTTGCCGGCGCAGATATCGAGGTGGGATTCGGTCGCGAACTGGGCCTGCATGGCGCCGAAAGTGCGGAAAGCTCCCGACGGCGTGTTGTTCGTGTAGACGCCGTAGGTGTCGATCTTTACGTTCGCGATGTCATAGGGGCCGCAGGACAGAATAGCGGCCTTGCGCATGACGCCTTCGGTCGACAGCCCATAGGCGCCACCGTCGGCGACCATCCGAAATTCGACTGCGGTAATCCGGCCATCGTTCTTCAGGCCCATCTTGTAGGTAATCCGCGCCGGATGGCGCTTGGCCGTAGAGACAATCGATTCCTCACGGGTGAACACGAGCCGGACCGGCTGGCCGCTCTTCATCGCCGCCAGCGCCAGCATGCCCTGGTAGATCATGTCCTCCTTGCCGCCGAAGCCGCCGCCCACCGGGCTCATGATGAAGCGCACCTTGTTGATCGGCTGGTCGATGATCTTGGCCAGCATATGCCGATGATGGGTGATGTTCTGGCTGGGCGAGACAACTGTCACCACGCCATCGGGATCGACGTAGGCGAGGCCCGCCTCCGGCTCCAGGTAGGCGTGTTCGACTGCCTGGGTTCCGTAATCCTCCTCGACGACCAGATCGGCCTCGGCGAAACCCTCCTCGACATCGCCCTTTCGGATCGGGATGTGCTTGACGATATTGCCCGGCGCATAGTCGTGCAGCACCGGCGCGCCTGGAGCCATCGCAACTTCGGGATCGAAGACGGCCGGCAAATTCTCGTACTCCACCTTGATCTTTCCGAGCGCCGCCATCGCCGTTTCAACGTCCTCGGCCGCGACCGCAGCGACCGCTTCTCCAACATAGCGAACGCGCCCGCGCGCCATGATCGGCTGGTCGTGCACGAAGACGCCGAACCCGTCCTCGCCTGGCACGTCATCGGCCGTGATCACACACTCGACCCCCGGCATCGCCTCAGCCTCGCTGATGTCGATCGACTTGATCAGAGCATAGGCCACCGGGCTTCTGAGCACCTGCATGTGCAGCATGCCCGGCATCACCATATCGCCCGCATATTTGAGCGCGCCGGTCACTTTGCTCGGTGCATCCAGGCGGCGGACGTTGTTGCCGATAAAGGAATCTCCGGCGCCGGGCCCTTCAAGCGCGGTCGTCGGCAAACTTCCGTTCATCGCGTCGCGCGCCAGTTCGACCGCCTCAAAAATCTTCGAGTAGCCGGTGCAGCGGCAGATATTGCCGCCGAGCCGTTCCTTGATTTCGTCGAACCCCGCATGCGGGTTTTCGCGCAAGGCGCCGGTCGCCGCCATCACCATGCCCGGTATGCAATAGCCGCACTGACTGGCGCCGGTCTTGTGGAAGGCCCGCTGCAGGTATGTCAGCTCGCCGCGCTTGGCCAGCCCCTCTACCGTTTCGATCTCCGCGCCGTTGGCCTTGGCGGCAGGCATGAGGCACGACTTGACCAACTTGCCGTCGACGAAGACCGAACAAGTGCCGCACTCGCCCGCGCCGCAGCCTTCCTTGGTGCCGGTGAGGTTCAGTTCATTGCGGAGGAAGTCCAACAATCGCATCTGCGTCGTGGCGCGCCGTTTGACGTCCCGGCCGTTGACGGTCACTTCCATGTCAAGTGTTGGCAAGCGCTGCCTCCTTCATCTCCGGCGGGGATAGTGCGACGCCGTAGTCGGCCAGCGCATCCTCGATCGCGCGCTCAATAAACCCTCGGACCACTTCACCTCTGTATTCCCGCCGGGTCCGCGAGCGCACGAGGTCGCCGGCTGTTTTCACTGCCGCGAGAACGCTTTCCCGGGAAACCGGCTGTCCCTTCAATGAGGCCTCGGCAGCGTCCAGCCTTACGGGGACGGGCGAGATGCCGCCCAGGGAAAGGCGCACGTCGGCGAAAGTCTTATCGTCCGCGGACAACTTGACGAGGCAGACCGCACAGACCACCGAGATTACCAGGGAACGGCGCTGTCCGACCTTCTCGAAAGCGCCGCCATAGCCGGCCATGGAATCGCAGGTCACGGCGGTCACGATCTCGCCGGCCTCCAGGATCGTCCGGCCCGGCCCGGTGATGAAGTCGCGGCTCGACACCGAGCGACGAACAATTGAACCGCCCTCCAACCTGGCGATCTCGACCGTTCCGTTCATCGCGAAAACCGGCGGCACGCCGTCGGCGGCCGGCGAAGCATTCACGATATTGCCGGCAAGGGTCGCCTGCTCGCGAATTTGATCATCGGCGAACCAGATCGAACAATGGGGCATGCAGGGAAGGTGATGCCGGAGTTCGTCATCGGTCAGAAACTGCTGGAAGACCACATTGGCACCGAGCCTCACACGTCCATCCGCGACGTCGTATCCCCGCAGCTCCTTCACCCGGCTTATGTCGATAATCACCGGCAGATGCACATGCCCCGCCCGTCCCTCTCGCGCCCAGGGCAGGATATCGGTACCGCCGGCAAGCAAGCGGCTGCCTTCGGGAGCGCCGGCCCATTGGGCCAGCGCCTCCTCCAGCGTTTCGGGCATCAGGTACTGGTCGCAGTTCAGCACAAGCCTTCTCCCTGAGCGCCTACTCGGCGGCCTCGGCCTCTTTGCCCATTGCATGTTCGTTCTTCACCACAACTTTGATGGCGTCTTCGACGCGGTCCTTGGCATAGCGCAAGGCCTCGAGCAAATCGGACATCGGGAAGGTATGGGTATGGACGAGCGTCGCATCGAAACGCTTCTGACGCATGAAGGCCTCGGCACGATGGGTTGCGGTCTTGCCCTCGCCACGAATGCCATAGAGGTAGATATTGTTGCGCACGAGATAGGCAACATCCACCGGAACTTCTTCGTGCGGGAAGGCTGCAAGGCAGATCTTACCGCCCCGGTTCACCATTTTGGCCGCATCATTGAGGCCGTTGGGGGCGCCGGAGCATTCCAGCACGTAGTCCACGCCCTTGCCATCGCTTAGCCGGCGCACGGCCTCGACGGCATCCTCACTGCGCACATTGATCACATGATCGGCCCCCAGCTTGGTGCCGATTTCCAGCCGATTGTCGCGGGTTCCCGTCAGAATGACCGGCTGCGCGCCCATCGCCTTGGCCACTGCCACGCCCAGCAGGCCGATCGGGCCGGGACCACTGACAACGATGCTCTCGCCAGCAACCAGCCCACCCAGTTCGGTCAAGCCATAGAGCGAGGTGCCGGCGGTGACCACCAGTGTCGCTTCTTCATCCGACATCTCGTCGGCGACATGGACGAGCGTATTGATGTTGTTTACCTGATACTCGCAAAATCCGCCGTCGGTGGTAAATCCGTTGGCGCGATGGCCCTTGTCCACATCGCCATAGTTCATGCCGTAGTTATGACACGCCGTGTACATGCCCTCGCGGCAGCGCTTGCACTGGCCGCAGCCGGCGTGGATTTCGACGGTTACGCGTTCGCCGATCTTGTATTCGTCGACGCCCGGCCCCTGCGCCACGACCGTACCCATATATTCATGTCCCGGCGTAAAGCCTTTGTTGAAAGGGTCGCCGCCCTGAATCAGCGCCGGCGGCCCGTTGTAGATGATTTCCAGATCGGTGGCACAGACCGCAATGGCATCGATGCGGACCAGCACCTCCGCCCTGCCGGGTACCGGCACAGGCTTGTCCACGAGTGAAAGCTGGCCCGGATCACCCAGAACCCAAGCTTTCATGGTTTCCGGGATCGGAAAATCGGGATTCGTCTTCACGTCTTCTGGCAAAGCCATGTCTCACTCTACTCCTTAAAAGCTGTTTGCCCACAAAGGCGTCGTGCGCCGCACGAAGGGGAGTGGCGGCAGTCAACGACCCGATTCCTTTGGGTTTCCAAGATTCTCCGAAAGCGCATTGGCACATTTCCGAACGACGTCGGTGGCCCGCTCGAACTCTTCCGCATCGGCCCGCATCGTCGGCATCGAACAGCTGATCGACCCGATAACGGCGCCGGAATGATCGCGGACCGCTGCGCCGACGCAGGTGACCCCGGGCTGAAATTCCTCCAGATCGACCGCATACCCATTCCGCCGTACGAGGCGGAGGTTTTCCATCAGGTCGGCGATATTGGTGATCGTCTCCGGCGTAAACCGCGTTAACCCTTTCTCCGCGATCACCCGGGCGATTTCGGATTCAGGCAGCCAAGCCAGGATGGCCTTACCGGTCGCCGTGGCATGTGCCGCATTGGCCTTGCCAACCGAATCCGTACCGACCCGAACCGGGCGCGGGGAATCGAGCTTTGCGAGCGTTGTCAGGTCATGCCCCTGCATGACAGCAAGGTGAACGCTTTCCTGGGTGTCCTTGTTGAGACGCCGCAATGCCGGCATGGCGAGCTCGATCAGATCGAACTGGCGTAATCGGCTCGAGAACAATTCCAGTATCTTTGTTCCAAGAAAATACGTCCGCCCTCGCGGATTCTGGGCCACATACCCCCGCTTCACGAGCGTGGAAATAAGGTGATGGCAGGTCGAGACATTTAGTCCCGCTTTCAAGGCGACCTCATTAAGCGGCAATTCCATGCCATCCCCAGCGAGCGCTTCCAGAACATCCAGCGCGCGATCCACCGACTGAATCGTCCGTCCGATTTTCGCCGGCCCGCCACCGGACTTCAGCGGCGAAGAGACCAACTCGTCGGCGGCGCCATCGGCTTGAAGTAGGTCTTCCACCCGCATGCGGCGCAATGCTCCACTCAAATTCGACAGATGCAAATTCAAACTGTCCGATCTTCCGGAATGTTGGAGAGCCGCCTCGAATGAGTCAAGGTTATTTCAACTGGGCAAACTGTATTTCATAATAGGAAATATATCGCTTGGCGAAATCAGGCGGAAGCCCAGCTGGAAATGGTAGCGACGGGCGCGCGCCCAAACGAAAACAAGGCCCTGGCACAATCGCGCCAAGGCCTTGTTTTCATTGGTAGCGGGGGCTTGATTCATGAAGACGGGGGCAGGCGAAGGACTGCAACCGTTCGGCCAAAGGACGATCAAATGACCTGATATCCTCGGATTTCATCGGATTTTGCCTGATACGGCCGCATGATTGATCGAAGCTCAGGTCTGTATTGTCATATCTCCTGGCCGCGCTCCCCGGCCACCTCGATAAGGTCCTGGCGAACAATGGGCTCAGGCGCTGCGGTAGAGCTTAGTCATCACGAACTCGCGGTGCTTCAAGGACTCCGCGGCGGTGAGCCGGCCGTTGCAGGTGCGAATTGTGATATCGATCAGGGCATCACCCGCTTCTTCCAGCGTCATCTCGCCGCGCAGGATTCCCGAGCAGTCGAGGTCGATATGCTCGGGCATTTCCCGCGCCGTGCGCGGGTTGGCGGTCAGTTTGATCACGGGCTCTATCGGGTTGCCGATGATGTTGCCCTGGCCGGTCGGGAAGAGGTGCACGACGAAGCCGGCGGCCGCCTGCAGGGTCACGCATTCCGCCGCCGCCGAGGAGGTGTCCATGAAATACAGCCCGGCGCCCTGGCCCGGCTCCTCCGCCGGTTTCAAGACATCGATAAAGCTCGTCTTATTGCCGATCTTTTGCAGATTGCCAAAGGCCTTCTCCTCGATCGTGGTCAGGCCGCCCGCGATGTTGCCCTTGGTCGGCTGCGATTCCGACAGGTCGGAGGTTTTGTGCGGCTCGATCACCTCGTCCATGTAGGCCTGCCAGGTCTTGAGGAACTTCTCGCCGATTTCGGGGGTCGCCGCGCGAGCGGCGCAAACCTGCTCCGCGCCGGTCAGCTCCGAGGTCTCGCCGAAGCAGGTCGTCGCGCCCAGCGGATCGATCTTGTCGATCAGATTGCCGACGGTCGGGCAGGAGGCCAGGCCGGAGGTCGTGTCGGACTCGCCGCACTTGGTCGAGACCCAGAGGTCGGAGAACGTGCAGGGCACGCGCTGTTTCTCGCTCGCCCACTGCGCGTATTCCTGCGCCTTGCGCGAGGCATCGGCGACCGCCTTGATCTCGCCGTGGCCCTCGATGGCAAAGCCGGCGACCGGCTTGCCGGTCGCGGCGATACCCTCGACCACGCGCTGTGTCCAGCCGGGCTCGATCCCAATCACGATGCAGGCCGCGACATTGGGGTTCTTGCCGGTGCCGATCAGGGTCCGGAAGTGCAGGTCGAGGTCTTCGCCGAACTGCAGGCGCCCGTAGTGGTGCGGCAGCGCCAGGCAGCCGTCGATGTTGTGGGCCACCTTCTCGCAGGCCGCGTTGGACAAGTCGTCGAGCGGTAGGATGGCTACATGATTGCGGATACCGACGCGGCCGTTTTCGCGCCGGTAACCGAAGAATTCGCGATCGGGGAGAGCCGTCATCTTACCACCTCTTGGTCTTCATGTTGTGAACGTGGACGTGGTCGCCCGCCTTGACGGCGGCCACGGCCTTGCCGATGTCGTGGCCGTACTTCAGGACGGTGTCGCCCTCGGCCAGGTCCTTTAGCGCAATCTTATGGCCGAGCGGGATATCGGCCAGCGCATCGATGTGCAGGGTCCGGCCCGCCTCCATATCCAAGCCCGAAAGCGCGGTGCCGGCCTTAACCGTCTCCACGACGACCACGCCGACCGTGTCCTCGGGGCCGTGCACTAGAAAATCGGGCGCGCTCATCTCCTTTTCCTTTCCATCCTATTGTGTCTCCGTTTCTTCAGGGTCTTAGAACGATCTTGGCGGCCGCACTGCTGCCGGCATCGAGATCGCGGAAGGCCTGGCCGCCCTCGGCCAGCGGCCGCTCCTCGATCCAGTCGAGCGTGCCGAGGCGGCCGTCGTGCAGCGCCGCGAGCGAGGCCCGCAGGTCGGCGTCGGTGTAAGTGTAAACGCCGAGAAACGCGATCTCCGACAAGGTCAAGGTGCGGGCATCGAATTCGCCGGCCCAGTCCTGCAGTCCGACGTGCGCGACCACGCCGCCGGGGCGCGCGGCGGCGATCGCCGCCGCGCGGGTGGCCGCCGCGCCGACGGCGTCGAAGACCAGGTCGAAACCGGCGGACTCGGCCGGTGCCGCGAGCGGATCGAAGACGTCGAGGCCGGCGGCCGCCGTAGTCTCGCGGCGCAGGGGGTTGGTCTCGGCCAGTTGCACCTGCCGCGCGCCCCAGGCCTTTAGAATCAGGCCTGCGAGCAGCCCGACAGAGCCGCCGCCGATGACCAAGGCGCGGCTCTCGGGAATCGGCCGCCAGGCGGCGCGCGCGGCCAGTGTCAGGCCGTGCCAAGCGGTCGCGCAGGGCTCGGTGAGGGCGGCCTTGGCCGGGTCCATATCCTCCGGTACCGGGATCAGGTTGCGCGCCGGCATCGCGATCCGCTCGGCGAAGGCACCGGGCAGGCGCATTCCGATGAGTTCGCGCCCGGCGCAAAGGTTGGCGCGCCCCTCTCGGCAAAAGCCGCAGGCACCGCAGGCAATCAGGGGGTTGAAGACCACGCGCCCGCCGGACGCCGGCCCCTCCAACACGGTGCCGCAGGCCTCGTGCCCCAGAATGAGCGGCGGCACGCGGCGTGGATCGTGGCCATGCCAGGCATGCATGTCGGAGCCGCAGATGCCTACCGCGTCGACCTTGACAAGGGCTTCGCCCTGACGCGGCTCGGGCTCGGGCGCGTCGAGGTACGCGGTCTCTTGGGTCGCGGTGTAGATGAGCGCTTTCACTGTCGCCTCATTTCGCGGTGAAGCCGCCGTCAACATAGAGGACCTGCCCGGTCACGTAGTCGGAGGCAGGCGTGGCCAGGAAGACCGCCGGCCCGACGAGGTCCTCCAGGCGTCCGTTGCGGCCGACACAGGTCTGCGCGGCGTTGCGGGCGGCCGTCTCGCCGTCCTCGAAGACCGCCGCGGTCAGTTCCGTCGGGAAGAAACCGGGCGCCAGGGCATTGCAGGTGATGCCGGCGCCGGACCAGGCTTCGGCCATGGCTCGGGTCAACTGTGCCACGCCACCCTTCGAAGCGCCGTAGGCGATCCCCTTGGGGAAGGCGCGCTCGGACTGCAGGGAGGCGATGTTGACGATCCGCCCCCAGCCCTTCTCGCGCATGGCCGGAACCAGGGCTTGGGCCAGGAAGAAGGGGGTCGACAGGTTCAGCTCCAGGGTCGTGCGCCAGCTATCGGGCGTGACCGCCTCCGCCGCCTCGCGCAGATTGACGCCGGCCGCGTTGACGAGGATGTCCGGCGCACCGAACCGTGCCGAGATGCGTTGCGCGACCTCGGCCAATCCAGCGATGTCGGAGAGGTCGGCCGCGCAAGCCACAGCGCGGCCGCCCGCAGAAGTCACCTCGTCCACCCAGCCGCCCAGCAAGGCCTCGCGCCGCGCGACGCCGACCACCGCGGCGCCGGCCCGGGCCAGGGCCGTGGCGATGGCCCGCCCGATCCCGGAGCTCGCGCCGGTCACGCAGGCGACCCGGCCGCCGAGACTGAAGAGCTCCGCCGTCATTCCACCGCCGACAGATCGAAGCGCTCGTTGGGGAACCATTTCGCGAGCCGCACGTCCGCCGTCTTTGCGTGGCCTTCCATGCCTTCGAGGCGCGAGATGCGCGCGGTGACCTGCGCGATGTCGCGGTTCGCATCGCGGGTCATGCGCTGCCAGGTGACGGTCTTCATGAACTTGCCGACGGACAGCCCGCCGGTGTAGCGGGCCGCGCCCTTGGTCGGCAGAATGTGGTTCGGACCCGAGGTCTTGTCGCCGAAGGCCACCGTGGTTTCCTCGCCCAGGAACAGCGAGCCGTAGTTGCGCAGATTGCGCAGCCACCAATCGAGGTCGGCGCAGTGCACCTCCAGGTGCTCCGAGGCGTAGTCGTCGGATACGCGCACCGCCTCCTCGCGCGAGCCGACGACGACGATCTCGCCGTAGTCCCGCCACGCGGCCTCGGAATTGACGCGGTTGACCTCGGGCAGTTCGGCAATGAACTTGGGCACCAAGTCCAAGACCTTTTCCGCCAAACCGCGATCCAGCGCGACGAGCCAGGCCGGCGAGTTGTAGCCGTGCTCGGCCTGACCGACCAGGTCCCAGGCGACGATTTCCGCGTCGGCGGTCTGGTCGGCGATGACCATGACCTCGGAGGGACCGGCGAACATGTCGATGCCGACCCGGCCATAGAGAATCCGTTTCGCCTCGGCCACGAACTGATTGCCCGGACCCACCAGGATGTCGGCCGGGTCGCCGCCGAACAGCCCGAAGGCCATGGCCGCGATTCCCTGCACACCGCCGAGCGCCAGAACGGTGTCAGCGCCGCACAGGTCGAGGGTGTAGAGGATCGCCGGGTTCACGCCCTCGCCAGGCTTGGGCGGCGAACAGGCGATTACCTGAGCGACCCCGGCGACCTTGGCCGTCGTGACCGACATGATCGCGGAGGCGACGTGGGAATAGCGCCCGCCCGGCACGTAGCAGCCCGCCGCGCCCATGGGAATGTTGCGGTGTCCGGCAACGAGGCCCGGCCTGAGCTCGACCTGCGCGTCGCGAATCGCATCCTTCTGAGCCTCGGCGAAGCGGCGAACATGATCGTGCGCGAAGCGAATGTCGTCCTTCTGGCGTTGCGGCACCTTCTCGGCCGCCGCCTCGCGGGCCTCGCGGGAGACGACGATTTCGCCCTCCCATTTGTCGAACTTGGCGGCGTACTCGCGCGCCTTTGCCTCGCCGCCGGCTTCGATGTCGTCGAGGATCGCCTGCACCGTGGCACGCACGTCCTGCTCGCCGGTCGCGGCCGTCTTGTCGGCCTTCTTCAGATATTCGACAGCCATGCCTGTAAGTCCTCCGGATGGTCAGTAGATGTCGGGCAGGAACACGGTCGAGATGGCCGGCACATAGGCCAGCAGCAGCACTACGACCAGCATGCCGATCACGTAGGGGATGGCGCGCGCCGCGATCTTCAGAACCGACTCGCCGGTAATGCCGGAGATGACGAAGAGATTGAGGCCGAGCGGCGGCGTGATGAAGCCGACACCCAGGGAGGTGATCATCATGATGCAGAACTGCACGTCGTTCATGCCGATCTCCTGCGCCAGGGGCAACAGGATCGGCGAAAGGATGACGATGTTCGGCGTGGTCTCCATGACGCATCCCGCCGCGATCAAGATCCCGATCATCAGAAGCTTGATCATGATCGGGTCTTCGGTCAGCGAGGTCACCGTGTAGACGAAGCCTTGCGGCACGTTGAGCGCCGCCAGCGTCTGCGCGAGCGGCAGCGACATGGCGATGATCGGCAGGATGACCCCGTTCACCTTGGCCGAGCTGACCAGCATCTTGGGGAAATCGGCCAGCGTCAGCTTGCGCTGAAGCAGGCCGATGATGATCGTCGTCGCCACCGCGACGGCCGCCGCCTCGGTCGGCGTGAAGATGCCCGTGTAGATGCCGCCCAGGATGATGATCGGAACCAGAAGCGCGAAGCGCCCGTCCCAAACCGCGGCGCGCCAGCGGGTCAAAGAGAACCCGGCCTTCTCGCCCTCGAAGCCGTGGATCCGGTTCATGACGATATTGGTGACCATGATCGAGAGCATGATCAGGACGCCGGGAATCGCCGCCGCGAGAAACAGGGTCGAGGCGGAGATGCCCAGGATCAGACCGACGATGATATAGGCGATCGAGGGCGGGATCAGGATGCCGGTACACGCCCCCGACGCGACCAGCGCGCAGGCGTAGGGCCGCGGGTAGCCCTTGGCGACCAGCTTGTGAATCGTCATGCGCCCGACCGCCGCCGCGCCCGCCGCGTCGGAGCCGGAGATGCAGGCGAAGAAGCCGCAGCCGAGCACGGTCGCCGTGCCCAGGCCGGCGCGGAAGCCGCCGGTCGTCGCGTCGGCCACGTCCAGGAGCTTGTCCGACAATCCGGTGCGCACCAGCACGTCGCCGGTCAGAATGAACAGCGGCACGGCAATCAGGGCAAAATGGTCGATGCCGTCGAACAGCGACTCGCCGAGCAGGCCGATCGGGAGCACATCGGTCACGAAAAGCATGATCACGGCGCCGATGCCGATCGCCGCCCAGACCGGGACCGCCAGCGCGATCAGCGCCACAATCAGCAGGACCGGGCCGTAGAACTCCCAGCCGAGATCGACGCTTTGGTCCTGAAGCTGTTGCCAAATCATGCCGCGCCCCCTAGTCGAACATCTTCTCGCCCTCGTAGACCGGGCGGCCGCCGCGAAGGTCGCCGATGTCGCGCCAGATCGACTGGCCGAGGCGGTAGATCATGAGGGAGAAGCCGAGGGGAACGGCTGCAAGGAACCAGGCGAGGTTGATCCGCAGGCCGTGGGTCACCGAACCGAACTTCAAGGAGATCTGCAGCGATTCGATCGCGGTGTAGAGTGCGAGCAGCGCGAGGCCCAGCATGCAAAGGTCGCCGAGCAGATAGACCGCCGCCTTTGCCCGGCGCGAGAGATAGTGGATCAGCACGTCGATGCGGATATGCGCGCGGTCCTTCACCGCGGCCGAGGCGCCGACCCAGGCCAGATAGATGAAGGCGTAGCGGGCGACCTCCTCGCCCCAGAGCGAGGAATAGGCCAGGACGAAACGGCGCACCACCTCGACCACGATGGTCGCCACGATCATGGCGTAGAAGACAAGCAGCAACCAGCGCTCCGCGTTGTCGTCGAGCCGCCGCCAAAAAGAGACTGGGGCCGTCATCGGGCACGCTCCCCCTCTCGCCGCGGCGGATCCGCCCCGCGGCACGGTTTTCGTTTCTCCGGGCTTGGCGGGCCGGGCAGCCGCCGGGCCGCCCCACCCGCCGTCTCGCCCCTAGGCGTCGTGGACGTAGTAGCGGCCCTGAGTGTTGGCCGCGGCCTCGAGCTTCGCGAAGACGTCCATCGATCCCGACAGCTCCTT
>CAMYKD010000036.1:50249-53659 GCA_947258885.1 uncultured Kiloniellales bacterium
GCCCGCCTTGACCCATTCATCGAGCTCGGCGGCGTTCGGCGCATAGAACTGCACGCCCGCCTTGCCCATTTCGGCCATGGCGTAGTTGCGCGCCGCCGGCACCTTGGCGAGGTTCTGCTGCGCCGTGATCTCGGAGGCGAACTCGATGCCCGCCTGCACGTCGGCGGGCAGGGAATTGAACCATTCCAGATTGCACGAATAGACCTGGCTGTCCGGCACCGCCCGGGAAAACGTGACCCAGGACAGGATGTCCTTGAAGCCGAAAACATGCAGCGCCCCGACCGCCGGGTCGAGCGCGTCGGCGACCCCTTGCTTGATCGCCGAGGGCGTTTCGCCCCAGGCCACCGGTGTCGGGTTCGCGCCGATCATGCGGTAGTACTGCTGCAGCATCTTCGAGCCGGGGACGCGGAACTTCACGCCGCCCAGGTCGGCCGGCGTCTTCACCGGACCCTTGCCGCCCTTGCGCATCGCGACCACGCGCGGGTCTATGACCACATACCACAGCGCCTTGAAGCCCTTGGCCTCGACCAGCGGATGGACCTCGGACCTCCAGGCGTCGGAATTGACCAGGTTGACGAATTTCTGATTGGCGCCGCAGAAGTAAGGCAGGTTGATCAGGTCGACCACCGGCGCGAAAGGCGCGAAGTTGGACAGCGAGTGCTGGGCCGCCTGAATCGTGCCGTTCTGCACCTTCTGGGCCAGCGCGCCGCCGGCGCCCAACTGGCCGCCCGGGGCCAGCTTGACGTAGATCTTGCCGCCGGTGGCGTTCTGGACGTTCTCCTTGAAGTCCAGCTGCATGATCGGGTAGCTGCGCGAGGCGCCGAGTATGTAGGCGGTGGCCGCCGTCATGACATGCTTGGCCGCGCGTTGGCGCTCCTTTTCCTCCTTGGCGGTCTGCGCGGCGGCCTCGGAGCTGACGAGGGCCCCGCCCGCGCCGGCGACGACGGCTGCAGTGAACCCGAACTTTTTCGACACTTCCAGGAAGTGGCGGCGCTCGGCGGATTGCAGCTCGCCTCGCGGAGTTCGGCGTTTCGCGATATCAGGCATCTATACCTCCCTTAATCGACGTCTTGACGTTGTTGATTGGAGTCCGGAGCCGCCTCTCGCGCGAGACAGCCGATAATGAACAAGATGACGGCGGCGAAAAGGACCAGGAACTCTCCAACGTCCCCGAGGCCCGGCACCGTCGTGGCGCCGCCGAGCACGGCGACTTTTCCGACCACGATGTTGACGGCGAAGACCGCGAAGAGGACCCCGGCCCCGAGAAGCGCGTTTCGTCCGATCATCTTGACGCTCATCCCTGTTTGTAAGCGCTTACATTTTTCCTGACGGTACTCCCTTGTCTGTGCGAGAGTCAACCCTTCAAATTACGGTGCGTCCCTTGTATATCTAGTCAGCACATTGCGGTTACGAGACCTTGCAGAGATTCGGTCACCATGGGGAACGTCACGGAAACCAAGAGCAAGCGCTTACAGACCCTCGCGTCTGGCCGGCCGACGTTGGAGGATGTCGCGCGCCGCGCCGAGGTCTCGACGGCGACGGTGTCGCGTTATTTCAGTGCTCCGGAGAGAGTTCGGTCTGCTCTGCGCCTTCGGGTCCAAATGGCAGTCGGCGAGCTCGGCTACACCCCTCACGGCGCGGCACGGGCCTTGGCCTCCCAGCGCAGCAACACCATCGGCGCGGTCATTCCGACCCTCGACAACGCGATCTTCGCGACCATGGTGCAGACCCTCCAGAAAGAGCTCTCGGCGCAGGGCAAGACCCTTCTGCTCGCGGCCTCCGACTACGACCCCGGGCGGGAGCGCGGTCAGATCGAGAATCTGATCGTGCGCGGCGTAGACGGCCTGATGCTGACCGGTGAGGCCCGCGATCCAGCCGTCTATGCCCTGCTCGAGCGGCACGGCATTCGCTATGCCAACACCTATGTCCACCATCCGGCCTCGAGGCACCCGACCATCGGGTTCGATAACACGCGCGCCATGCACAAGGTTGTCGGCTACCTCTATGATCTCGGTCACCGCAGCTTTGCCATGATCGCCGGCATCACAAAGTTTAACGACCGTGCCACCGAACGAGTTGCCGGCGTGCAGGAGGCGTTGAGCCAAAGACGGCTGGCCCTGGACCCAAGCCGGCTCTTGGAAGAGCCCTACTCCATTGCCGCGGGCCGTGAGGCGTTGCGTAGGCTCTGCTCGGGTACCGACCGACCCACGGCCATCGTATGTGGCAACGATGTCTTGGCGCTTGGGGCGCTGTTGGAGGCCAAGGCGCTCGGCCTCCGGGTGCCGGAGGACGTCTCGATCACCGGCTTCGACGACCTGGATCTTGCCAGAGAGATCGGCCCGGGCCTCACCACCGTCCACGCGCCGTTGGAGGAAATGGGTCGCCTGACGGCCGCGTACCTCCTCTCGACCGAGGGAACGGACGATCCACCCCTCCACCTCGAGCTTCCAGCCGAGCTGGTTGTGAGAGGGTCGACCGGTCCGGTCCCTGGCCGCGGGTCGCCGTAAAGGTGGATTTCCGGTGACCGATCTGTCGGGTGGTTGGCTTGCTGGTCGAAGCCACTGTGATCTGCCGGAAATTCCAAACCGGCACCAAAAACCCCGTCACTCCATGAAGTTACGGGGCTTTTGCGGTGCCGTTGGTTGCGGGGGTAGGATTTGAACCTACGACCTTCAGGTTATGAGCCTGACGAGCTACCGGACTGCTCCACCCCGCGGGATTCGGAGGACAGATGACAGAGGACAGAACAGTAAGCGGGGGTCTGTCGTTTGGATCGGGTGAGGTTTTGTCCTGTTTTGAGGACCTGGCGGCGACCTACTCTCCCACGTCTTGAGACGCAGTACCATCGGCGCTGAGGGTTTTCACGGCCGAGTTCGGGATGGGATCGGGTGTTTTTCCCCTCGCCATGGCCACCAGGTCGTCGAAACAGGATGTCGGTCGTGATGGCGGAGTCCGGCCTCGAGCGCCGGTTTCAGATGTCAGGGATCAGATGTCAGGGATCAGAAAACCAACTGATACCTGATCCCTGTCATCTGATATCTGTCTTCTGAAATCTGGAGTCGGATCAAGCCGATCGAGCGATTAGTACCGGTCAGCTTCACGCGTTGCCGCGCTTCCACATCCGGCCTATCGACGTGGTGGTCTACCACGGCTCTCGGGCGAGACCTGGTTTCGAGGGGGGCTTCCCGCTTAGATGCTTTCAGCGGTTATCCCCTCCGCACTTAGCTACCCGGCTGTGCCGCTGGCGCGACAACCGGTCCACCAGAGGTGCGTCCATCCCGGTCCTCTCGTACTAGGGACAGCGCCTCTCTAAGTCTCGAACACCCACGGCAGATAGGGACCGAACTGTCTCACGACGTTCTAAACCCAGCTCACGTACCACTTTAATCGGCGAACAGCCGAACCCTTGG
>CAMYKD010000037.1:0-27610 GCA_947258885.1 uncultured Kiloniellales bacterium
CACCGGGCGCACAAAACAACTTCGCCCTTGCATCGGGGGCGGCTAATGGGTGACCCCCTCTCCGACCCCCTCTCACACTGAGTGACCAGATTCAGGGGGCAGGTCAGCCTAAAAAAAAACCGAAAAAGAAAAAAGAGCGTAAGCGAAGGAGTCGAAAATGAGAGACCTCGCTGTTTTGACGTTTATCACGCTTGACGGCGTTATGCAGATGCAGGCACCTGGCATGCGTGAAGAAGATACTTCTGGTGGCTTCGGCTGGGCAGCCAACTACTGGTCCGAGGTGATGGAGCAGGTAGAGCACGAGGCGATGTCGCAACCGTTTGACCTTCTGTTTGGTCGTAAGACATACGATGCCTTTGCCGGGTACTGGCCAAACGCCCCCGAGTCCGTCCATGGAAAAAAGCTCAACGACGCAACCAAGTATGTCGCGACATCGCGCGCAAATGGCCTCGATTGGGAAAACTCGGTACAAATCACAGGTGACGTGCCAGCAGAAATCGCGAAACTCAAGGAAAGCGATGGTCCGCTGCTACAAGTTCACGGTAGCTGGCAACTCATCCAGACCCTCCTCGCCCACCAGCTCATTGATGAGTTTCGGCTATGGACGTTTCCTGTCGTGGTGGGTGCGGGAAAACGCTTATTCGACGAAGGTTCCGTCCCTACGAACGTAGGCCTCAGGAAAACTGCATCCACTTCGAATGGCGTGGTGATGAGCATCTACAGACGCGGCTGAACAAGATGAGGCGAGAAAAGGTCGTTCGTCGCGAATGCGACGACAGGCAATTTTGGGTCACGATTCGCCACACAGAGCGAGTCGTGGAAAGGGCTGGAACCGGGGACACGGCGGACACGCGGCGCGACAACCCCACCGATACATTCATGAGGACACCACCTACACCGTCGCCACCGGCGTCACCGGCGAGCCGACGGCGCCGGGCAGGCACAGCGGCGGGGCGGTCAGGAGGAAGCGGCTGCGGCCGTGCTTGCCGAGCCAGGCGGCCAGCTCGCTCAGGTACCAGAGCTCGCCCAGGTGGACGCCCAGCTTGAACAGGCAGTGCTCGTGCAGCGGCAGCGCGGCGCAGCTGCCTTCGCCGGGCGTCGACGGCAAGGCCTCGACCGCGTAGTTGTCGGCGATCAGGACCGCGAGCCCGCTGTCGGTGATCCACTTGAGGAGCAGGACCGCGAGCCCGCTGTCGGTGATCCACTTGAGGAGCCTGGCGTCGCGGCCGTCGAGCTGCGCGCAGGACCCGTGGAGCGCCTTGACGTCGGTGTCGCGCCCCATCTCCAGGAGCACATCCGCGAAGCCCGTGTAGAGGCAGACCATGTCGCCCTCCTCCACCGTCACGCCACCGGCCTCGCAGGCCCGCATCAGGTCGTCGTAGCCGACCAGCTTGAACTCGCGGCCGAAGCGCGCGTGCAGGTCGATCAGCACGCCGCGTCCCTGAACACCGGTCTCGGCCATGTTCTCGATGCCGAGCGCCTTGGCCTCCATCCCCTCGTAGCGGGCCCAGTCCTCGCTCGCCCGGGTCTCCTGGGGCTCGACGATCTCCACGTCGCCGCGCCAGCCGTTGTAGAAGGCCGGCACCGGCTTGCCGTCGCCTTCCAGGTCGAACATCCCGCCCACGTGGGCCAGCGAGTCCCACTGGGTCGAGAACTGGGTGTGGATCAGGACCGCGTCGTCGTTGATCACGTCCGTGAAGCTCGGGTCCAGACCGCTCATGCGGAAGTTGTGGCTGGGCAGGCCATGGCGGACGGTCGCAAAGCGGCGCGGCGGATGGCGCGCCGGGTTCAACCCCTTACCCGGGCGATCGAGCGGGAGGCTGAGGCAGAACGACCGTCCGACCTGCACCTCGGCGACAGCCTGCAGAACCTTTTCGGGCGTGAGCAGGTTCAAGCGCCCGCGCTGATCGTCCTCGCCGAACTCGCCCCAGTTCGACCCCTCCGGGCACTTGATCCACCGTTTGCCCACGACGTCCTCGTTCCCCGCGGCTCGCTCAGCGCTCGCCGAACTTCGCCGCGCGCTTCTCGACGAAGGCGGTGACGCCCTCGGCGAAGTCCGGCGTCGCGGCGCATTCCGCGAAGCTCTCGGCCTCGGCCTGGAGCTGGGCCTCCAGGCCGCTGTCGAGCGAGCGGCCGAGCAGGCGCTTGGTGTTGGCGAGCGCTTGTGCAGGGCCCTCGGCGAGCCGCCGGGCCAGCGCAGCCGTCTCGTCGGCCAGCTCGGCAGCCGGCACGACGCGGTTGACCAGGCCCAGCCGCTCGGCGGTCGCGGCGTCGAAGCGGTCGCCGAGCAACGCGATTTCCATCGCCTTCCGCAAGCCCACGATACGCGGCAGGTGATAGCTGCTGCCGCCGTCGGGGCTCGTGCCGATCCGGCAATAGGCCAGCGTGAAGTAGGCGTCCTCGGCGGCCAGCGCCAGGTCCGCGGCCAGCATGAAGCTGAGCCCGAAGCCGGCGCAGGCGCCCTGCACGGCGGCGACGATCGGCTTGGGCATGCGGCGCATGGTGACGACGACCGGATGCAGGCGGTGGATCTTCGCCTCGAAGTGGCGGCGTAGCGTCTCGGGCGCCTCGTCCAGGCGGCGGTGGAACCCCTTGACGTCGCCGCCCGCCATGAAGTGATCGCCGGCGCCCTGCAGCACCACGCAGCGCACGGCCGGGTCGGCCTCGAGCCGCGGCATGATGTCCAGAAGCGCCTCGATCATATCGTCGCTGAGGGCGTTGAGCGCCTGGGGCCGGTTCAGCGTCACCGTCGCGACGCCCTTGCTCAGTTCCGTCAATACGGTGTCGTTCATGCGCAGGGGAGTCCCTTCCTGAGAGTGGAACGGCGGCGAAGAACCGCGCCACGCCGCCTCGTCAGATCCGAGGTTAGTACAAGATGCGTCCGGGCGCCATCCGAGGTACCGGCCTGGCGAAGATCGACCGCCGCGCGGGTCTTTGACATCGCGGTGTTCATCGATAGGCTTGGGGCCGGCGGGGTCGCCTTGGACAAGAGGATGGGGACCATGGATTTCTCCTATTCGCAAAAGGTCGAGGACTATCGCGCGCGTCTCTCCGCGTTCATGGACGAGGTCGTCTATCCCCACGAACGGACCTTCTTCGAACAGCTGGAGGCGAGTTCCAACCGCTGGGACGTGCCGCCGGTCATGGAGGAGATGAAGGCCAAGGCCCAGGAGGCGGAGCTGTGGAACCTCTTTCTTCCCGAGGGCGACTACGGCGCGGGCCTGACCAACCTGGAGTACGCGCCGCTCTGCGAGATCATGGGACGCTCGCCGATCGGGCCGGAGGCCTTCAACTGCTCGGCCCCCGACACCGGCAACATGGAAGTCCTGGTGCGCTACGGCACCCAGGCTCAGAAGGAAGAGTGGCTCGTGCCGCTGCTCAAGGGGGAGATCCGCTCGGCCTTCGCCATGACCGAGCCGGCGGTCGCCTCGTCCGACGCCACCAATATCCAGGCGCGGATCGAGCGCGACGGTGACGACTACGTCCTCAACGGCCGCAAGTGGTGGATCTCCGGGGCCGGCGACACGCGCTGCAAGATCTTCATCTTTATGGGCAAGACCGACCCCGAGGCGCAGCGGCACAAGCAGCAGTCCATGATCCTGGTGCCGCGGGATACGCCCGGCGTGACCCTGGTCCGGCCGCTCGGCGTGTTCGGCTACGACCACGCGCCCCACGGCCATTTCGAGATCGACTTCAAGGACGTGCGCGTCCCCGCCTCGAACCTCCTGCTCGGCGAAGGCCGGGGCTTCGAGATCGCCCAGGGCCGTCTCGGGCCGGGCCGGATCCACCACTGCATGCGCCTCATCGGCGTGGCCGAGCGCTCGCTCGAGGCGCTCTGCGCCCGGGCGAAATCACGCGTGGCCTTCGGCAAGCCGATCGCCGAACAGGGCGTGGTCATGGAGACGATCGCCCGCTCGCGCATGGAGATCGAGCAGGCCCGGCTCCTGACCCTCAAGGCGGCCTACATGATGGACACGGTGGGCAACAAGGAAGCCCGCGCGGAGATCGCGATGATCAAGGTCGTGGCCCCCAACATGGCGCTCGAGGTGATCGACCGGGCCATGCAGGTCCACGGCGGCGGCGGGATGTGCGAGGATTTCGGCCTGGCGGCCGCCTGGGCGCATTCGCGTACGCTGCGCCTCGCCGACGGCCCCGACGAGGTGCACCGCGCCGCGGTCGCCAAGCAGGAGCTCCGGAAGCAGACGCCGGCCTGGCTCTACGCCGGCGCCGGACCTTGAGCGCGCCCTCGGGGAGAGAATGGAAATTCGGGACAAGTTGACAGAATTGACACAAGTCAACTCACCATCTAGACAAAAAAGCTAAGGTCCGCGACGAATCCGAACGTTCTCCGCGTTGTCGGTCCAGGCAATGCACAGGTACAACCAGGCGACAGATCGAGGCACCACGATCCACCGGCTTTTCTCGCAGGGGGACAAAGTCATCGAGAGTGCCTGCAACACGGCGAAGACCGAATGGAGGTCAGTGTATGAACGCGACTGTCGATCTCTCTGAAGCCTCGAACGCGCGGCGCCAAGCGGCCTGCGGCGCGCTCCCGGCCATGGCCGACGCGACGCCGTCGGACAGCCTCGAGGCACGGGCCCCGCAGGTGCCCGCCTACCTCCGGGAGATCTACCACTGGGCCTATCTGAACCCCCGTTCCGTACGCTTTTTCGACAGCGAGTTGATCGTTTCGCTCATCCTCTGGGGCAACCACCGCCGCCTGCGGCACGCCGCCTTCGCGGAGCTGCGGCCGGGACAGAGCGTTCTCCAGTCGGCCTGCGTCTATGGCGACTTCTCGCCCAGACTGGCACGCCACCTTGGTCCCGAGGGACGGCTCGAGGTCATCGACGTCGCGCCCATACAAGTCGACGGCTGCCGGCACAAGCTGCGGGACTTCCCCCAGGCGGTCGTCCAGCACACGGACGCCGCGCAGCTCCACAAGGAGCGCTACGATGTCGCGTGCTGCTATTTCCTGCTGCACGAGCTTCCCAGCGACTCCAGACATGCAGTCGTCGACGCCCTGCTCGAGAGCGTGGTTCCCGGCGGCAAGGTCGTCTTCGTCGACTACCACAAGCCCCACTGGGCACATCCTCTTAAGCCCGTCATGAGCCTCGTCTTCGACACCCTCGAACCTTTTGCCAAGGACCTCTGGGACAACGAGGTCTCTCACTACGGCGGCGAGTCCGACGAGTTCGTTTGGCGTAAAGAGACCTACTTCGGCGGCCTGTACCAAAAGGTTGTCGCCGAGAAAAAAGCGGAGCCGGCGTGATGGACGTGATCGAAACCGACGTCGTGATCGTCGGGGCCGGCGGCGCCGGCCTGCGCGCGGCGATCGCCGTGGCCGAAGCGGATCCCAGTTTGAACGTTGCCTTGACGTCGAAGGTCTATCCGATGCGCAGTCACACGGTCGCGGCCGAGGGTGGCGCGGCCGCGGTCATCAAGGACAACGACAGCCTCGAGAACCATTTCAACGATACGGTGACCGGCGGCGACTGGCTGTGCGACCAGGACGCGGTCGAGCTGTTCATCAACGAGGCCCCCAAGGAATTGACCCGGATGGAGCACTGGGGCTGTCCGTGGAGCCGCGAGCCCAGCGGCCATGTGGCCGTCCGCCCGTTCGGCGGCATGAAGGTCGAGCGGACCTGGTACGCCGCCGACAAGACCGGCTTCCACATGCTCCATACGCTGTTTCAGACGTCGCTCAAGTATCCCTCGATCAAGCGCTTCGACGAGTACTACGCGACCGATCTTCTGGTCGAGGACGGACGGTGCCAGGGCATCGCGGCGATCGAGCTGCGCAGCGGCCAGATGCGGGTCTTCGCCGCCAAGGCCGTGATCATCGCGACCGGCGGCGCCGGCCGGATCTTTCCCTTCACGACCAATGGTGGGGTCAATACCGGCGACGGCGCGGTCATGGCCTACCGTGCGGGCGTGCCGCTGAAGGACATGGAGTTCGTCCAGTATCACCCGACCGGCCTGCCGGGCACCGGCATCCTGATCACCGAGGGCGCGCGCGGCGAAGGCGGCGTTCTGATCAACAACGAGGGTTACCGCTACCTGCAGGACTACGGACTGGGCCCGCCAGATCCCTGGCCGCGCAAGAAGGCGATGGAACTCGGCCCGCGCGACCGGCTGAGCCAGGCATTCTGGCACGAGGAGCGGGCCGGCAAGACGGTGGCCACGCCGCACGGCCAAGCGGTCCATCTCGACCTCCGGCATCTGGGCGAAAAGAAGATCAACGAGCGGCTGCCGATGGTGCGCGAGCTGGCGCTGAGCTACATGGGGGTCGATCCGGTTTTTAAGCCGATCCCGGTCCGGCCCGTCGTGCACTACATGATGGGCGGCATCCATACCGACATCGACGCGGCGACCCCGCTCGCCGGTTTGTTCGCGGCCGGGGAGTGCGCCTGCGTCAGCATCAACGGCGCCAACCGCCTGGGCTCGAACTCGCTCACCGAGATCCTGGTGTTCGGCGGCCGGGCCGGCCGCGGCGCGGTCGAACACGTCCGGTCGGGCGGCAAGGATGTCGACCGGACGGCCATCGAGGAGCAGGCCGGAGAGGCGCAGAAGCGCGTCGCGGCGCTGTTCCAGAAGGCGGACGGCACGGAGACGGTGGTCGGGCTGCGCAAGGAGATGAACCACATCATGGAGACCGGCGCCGGCATCTACCGCTCCAAGGAGTCCCTCGAGGAGGCCTGCAAGACGATCGGCGAGCTGCGCAGGCGCTATGCCGATGTCCGGCTGGAGGACAAGAGCAACGTCTTCAACACCGATCTGGTTCAGGTGCTGGAGCTCGGCTCGATGCTCGACGCCGCCCACGTGCTCGCGCACTCGGCCCTCAATCGCGAGGAGTCGCGGGGCTCGCATCAGCGCCTCGACAAGACCGAGCGCGACGACGAGACCTACCTGAAACACACGCTGGCCCACTACACCGGAGAGGGGGACCCGCGGCTCGAGTATCTCGACGTGAAGATCACCAAGTCGCCGCCCGGCGAGCGGGTCTATGGGGGCGCGGCGTCATGACCGAGCAGACCCTCCAAGTCGAAATCCTGCGCTACCGCCCGGAGACGGACCAGGATCCCGCGTTTCAAACCTACACGGTTCCCTATCGCGACGACTGGGTGGTTCTCGACGCCCTCAATCACATCAAGGACAACATCGACCGTACGCTCAGTTACCGCTGGTCCTGCCACATGGCGGTCTGCGGCAGCTGCGGCATGATGATCAACGGCGAGCCCAAGCTGTCCTGCCACGCCTTCCTGCGCGACTACTACCCGAACAAGGTGCGGGTCGAGCCCCTGGCGAACTTCCCGATCGAGCGGGATCTCGTGGCCGTCACCGACGACTTCATGGAGAAGCTCGAAAGCGTCAAGCCCTATGTCATCCCCCAGCAGGAACGGGCGGTCGACGAGGGCCCCCATCTACAGACGCCGGCACAGCTGAACGCCTTCAAGCAGTACACGATGTGCATCAACTGCCTGCTCTGTTACGCCGCCTGCCCACAATACGGCCTGACCCCGGACTTCGTCGGGCCGGCGGCGCTCGCCCTGGCGCACCGGTACAACCTGGATACCCGCGACGCCGGCCGCGAGCAGAGACAGGAGATTGCCGCGAGCAACGAGGGCGTCTGGGACTGCACCTTCGTCGGCGAGTGCTCGCAGGCCTGCCCGAAGAGCGTCGACCCGGCGGCCGCAATCCAGCAGACCAAGATCGCCAGCACGATCGACTGGTACAAGGCGCTCTTGAACCCCTGGGGGAAGCGATGAGCCGAAAGCCATACCTCCGCAAGATGCCGAAATCGTGGTGGCTCGCCCGCCGCAGCTATACCAGCTACATGGCGCGCGAGCTAAGCTGCGTCTTCATCGGGGCCTACTCGCTTCTCATCGTGGTCGGCCTGCACCGCCTGTCGCAGGGCCGGGACGAATACGGCGCCTTCCTCGACGCGCTGCAGTCCCCGCTAAGCTTGGTGTTCCACGCGGCGGCGCTGGTCTTCGCGCTGATCCACACCGTGTCGTGGTTCAGCCTCGCACCCAAGGCGATGCCGCTGCAAATCGGCGAGAAGAAGCTCTCCGGAGGCCCGGTCGTACTGGCGCACTACGCCGTCTGGATCGTGGTCTCGGCCGGCGTGCTGCTCGTAGCGAGGATCTAGCGATGGCGAAGTCCAACAAGCCGATCGTCTGGTCGCTGTTCGCCGGGGGCGGCATGCTTTCGGCCTTCGTCACGCCGGTCCTGATCTTCGTCACCGGTCTTGCCGTGCCGCTCGGGCTGATGTCGCTCGATTCGCTCTCCTACGATCGGATGCTCGTACTGGCCCAGAATCCGGTCGGCAAGATCGTCCTGTTCGCGGTGATCTTCCTACCACTGTGGCACGCGGCGCACCGCCTGCTGACCACCTTGCACGACGTCGGCCTCCCCAAGGGCCGAATCGCCATGACGGCCTGCTACGGAGCGGCGGCATTGGGATCAATCGCCGCGGCGGTCGTCCTGCTGCGCATCTGACGCGAGCGCCTGCGCAGGTAGCACCAAAGGCCATCGATAGCGCCCCTTGGCGTTATTTCACGATCCACTCGTGTACCGGATCGTTGAAGAATCGCCATTCGCGCACCGGCCCGGCCATGACGTTCAGGTAGTAGAGGTCGTAGCCGTGCGCCGCGCCCACGGGGTGATAGCCCCTGGGCGCGAGCACGACGTCGCCGTCCTGCACCGTCATGGTCTCGTCGAGCGAACGGTCGTCGGTATAGACCCGCTGGAAAGCGAAGCCCTGCGACGGGTTGATGCGGTGATAGTAGGTCTCCTCGAGGCAGGTCTCGACCGGGGGATTGTCGACATCGTGCTTGTGCGGGGGATAGCTCGACCAGTGGCCGCCCGGCGTGATCACCTCGACGACCAGCAGGCTGTCGGCCGGCTCGGTGTCCGGCAGGATGTTGCGGACGTGGCGCGTGTTGGTCCCCCTGCCCCGCGTCTCCCGGCTCATCTCCTCGGGCCGAATCAGCCGCGCGCCTCGGCCGTCCTTGCCGGGGGCCGAGCACACGGCGAGTTCGAGGTCGGTCACCGCCTCGACATCGAAGGAGGCGGCGCTCGGCACGTAGACCGCGTAGGGGCCCTCGCCCGCGAACACGCTCGTCCGGTCGCCGAGGTCCTCGTAGCGCGTGCCGCCCGCCGTCACATGCGCCCTTCCGGTCAGCAGCACGAGACAGACCTCGCGCTCTCCGGTGTCGCGCGCGAGCCTTTGCCCCGGCCTCAGCCTGTACAGGTCGAAGCCGACGTAACGCCACCGGGCGGACTCCGGCGTAACGCCGAGGACGTGGCCCTCCGCATCGGGCTCGTGGGGGCGCACCAGCAAACGCGACATGATCCTCTTTCCTCCTCGTTCGTCCCGCTTCGTTACAGCAGCCCCGCCCCCGCCGCGAAGCGGTGCAGGTTGTCGTAGCCCAGCTCGGCGTAGGCGCGCGGCTCGGCCTTGTCGGGATCCTGCTCCGCCTCGACCACGAGCCAGCCGTCGTATCCCGACCGGCCGAGCACGCCCAGCACGCCGGGGAAATCCACCGCGCCGTCGCCCGGCACGGTGAAAACTCCCTCGATGACGGCGTCGAGAAAGCTGCTGTCCCGCTCCCGAACGGCGGCGAAGACCGGCGCGCGCAGGTCCTTGCAATGCACGTGCACGATGCGCCCCGCGTGCTGCCGGGCGACAGCAGCCGGGTCCGCGCCGGCAAAGGCCGCATGGCCCGTGTCGAGCAGCAGGCCGACTGGGTCTCCGGTCAGGTCCATGAACCTGTCGATCTCCGCCGCGGACTCGACCACGGTCCCCATGTGATGATGATAGGCGAGTTGCAGTCCCTCGTCGGCGACGCGCGCGGCCAGCTCGCTCAGCCTGGCGGCGAATTCCGGCCACTGGTCCTCCGTCAGGCGCGGGCGTGCCGAGAGCGGCGTCGCCTGCGAGCCATGAACCGCGCCGGTCGTCTCGGCGAGGATCAGCACCGGGCAGTCCATCGCCCGGAGCAGGTCGAGGTGCGGCTTCATGCGCGCCATCTCCTCCGCCGCCGAGTGGGCCAGAAGGCCGCTGCTCCACCAACCGGATATCAAGGCGAGGCCATGCTGTTCGAGAATCGGACCGAGGCTTGCCGCGTCGCGCGGGAACTTGTGCCCGAGCTCGATCCCGGCATAGCCGGCTTCCGCCGCCTCCCTTAGACAGGTTTCGAGCGGGGTGTCCCCGCCCAACTCCCGCAGGTCGTCGTTCGACCAGGCGATGGGGTTGGTGCCCAGGCGCACAGACATGGCCGTCAGTCTCCCAGACGCTGTTCTTCGCGGGCCATTTCGTAGGCGGCGCGGAGGTCGCGCGCCTCGGGGCGGGGCGAGACCTCCGGCACGGCCACGTCCCACCAGGCGCCGCCCGCCGCCGTCGCGGCCGTGGGATCGGTTTCGATCACGATGGCAGTGGTCCTGTCGGCCGCCCGCGCCCGGTCCAGCGCGACCTCGAGCTCGGCCAAATTCGCGACCTTCTCGGCCGCCGCGCCGAGGCTGGCCGCATGCTTGGCGAGGTCGATCTCCGGCAGCGCCGTATGACGCGCGGTCTCGAAGAGGTTGTTGAAGGGCGCGCCGCCCGTCGCCTGCTGGAGCCGGTTGATACAGCCGAAGCCGCCGTTGTCGAGGACGACGACGATGAGCTTCAGCCCCAGCATGACCGAGGTCGCGATCTCCGAGTTCATCATCAGGTAGGAGCCGTCGCCCAGCATCACCACGACCTCGCGTTCGGGCGCCGCCATCTTGACGCCGAGCCCTCCGGCGATTTCGTAGCCCATGCAGGAGTAGCCGTACTCGAGGTGATAGCCGCCGGGCCGGGCCTTCCAGAGCTTGTGCAGCTCCCCCGGCAGCCCGCCGGCGGCGCAGACCACGGTCGCCTGCTCGCCGCACGCGCGGTTGACCGCGCCGATCACCTGCATGTCGCTGGGGCGCGGTCCGCCGCCCGGCGCCAGTACGGCTTCGGCCGCCTGGTTCCAGGCGGCGATCTCGCGCGCCGCTCTCTCCCGCCAGGCCTCCGGCGCGCGGTATCCGCCCAGCGCCTCGTCGAGCGCCTCGAAAGCCGCCAGGGCATCGGCCACGAGCGGCAGGGCAAAATGCTTGGCCGCGTCGAAGGTCGTGACGTTGAGCTGGATGATCGCCCGGCCCGGATCGCGGAACAGGGCGCGCGAGCCGGTCGTGAAGTCCTGAAGCCGGCTGCCGGCCGCCAGGACGACGTCGGCCTCGGCCGCGAGAGCGTTGGCCGCGCTGGTACCCGTCACGCCGATCGACCCGACGTTCAGCGGGTGGTCCCAGGCAAGCGCGCTCTTGCCGGCCTGGGTCTCGGCGACGGGGATGTCCCGTGTTTCCGCAAAGCGGGCCAGGGCTTCGGCGGCACCGCTGTAGTGCACGCCGCCGCCGGCGACGATCAACGGCCTTTCCGCTTCGCCGAGGCGCGTCGCCGCAGCCTCCAGCTCACGGACGTCAGGGCGCAAGCGCCGCGGTTCCCAGAGCGTTTCGGAGAAGAAGGCCTCCGGATAGTCGCAGGCTTCCGCCTGAACGTCCTGACACAGAGCGAGCGTGACGGGGCCGCAGTCCGCCGGATCGGTCAGCACCGCCAGCGCGCGCGGCAGGGCGCTCAGGATCTGCTCGGGCCGCGTAATGCGGTCGAAATACCGCGAAACCGGCCGGAAACAGTCGTTGGCCGAAACCGTCGCATCGCCGAAGGCCTCGATCTGTTGCAGCACCGGGTCGGGGCGACGGCTGGCGAAGACATCGCCGGGCAGGA
Organism: uncultured Kiloniellales bacterium; assembly: GCA_947258885.1. Classification (GTDB taxonomy): domain Bacteria; phylum Pseudomonadota; class Alphaproteobacteria; order Kiloniellales; family JAKSDN01; genus CAMYKD01. The sequence goes on from CAMYKD010000037.1 coordinate 11,786, forward strand.
GCAGGACCGGCAAACGGTTGACGTGGGCCACCGCCGCCGCGGTCACCATGTTGGTCGCGCCCGGGCCGATCGAGGTGGTGCAGGCCATGATCCGACGGCGCTTCGAGGCCTTGGCATAGGCGATGGCCGCATGCGCCATGGCCTGCTCGTTGTGGGCGCGGTAGGTGGGAAGCTCGTCCCGCGCGGTGTGGAGCGCCTCGCCGAGCCCCGCCACGTTGCCGTGCCCGAAGATCGCCCAGACGCCCGCGAAGAGCGGGAGCTCTTCATCGGCCACGCGCGTCTTCTGGGCCGCGAGATAGCGCACCAGCGCCTGCGCCGTGGTGAGCCGGATGGTCGACATGTCTCAGGGTCCCTCCTTCGCTCCCTCCCAGGCCTCGACGATGGCGCCGAAGCGCCCTGCCATTGCCCGAACCGCCGCTTCGTCGCCGAGGCGCCCGGAAAACCAGTCCTCGGCCACCGTCGCGAAGATGGTTCGGCCGACGGCGAAGCCCTTCACGACCGGCCAGCGCGCCGCGGCCCGGAAGGCTTCGGCAAGCACCTCCTGCGTCGCGTCGAGCCCGAGCACCACGACGCCTCGGCAATGGGGGTCGTGCCGGGCGATCGCATCGGAGATAATTTGCCATGCGGCGGTCTCGGCAAGGGGTTCAAGCTTCCACCAATCGGGTCGAATCCCAAGATCGTAGAAGGTCTCGAGCGCGCGCGCGACGGTTTCGTCGTCCATCGGCCCGTGTGGACCGGCCACGACCTCGAGCAGGAGCTCATGCCCGGTTCGGCGGCAGGCATCGAAGAGCCGCAGCACCTCGCGTTCCTGCGCCGTTCGCAACTCGGCCGGATCATCGGGATGGTAGTGAACCAGGCACTTGACGGTGTGCTTGAGCGGCCACTCGACGAGTGCCGAGCCGAGGTCCGGGCCGCATTCGAACTCCAGCGGCCGCGACCCGGGACGCTCGACCGGCCGGCCGACCCACAGATCCCCCTCCCCGGCCGCGTGAAGCGCGTGCCGGCCGAGCCGCGCGTCCAGCAAGATCCCAAATCCGGCCCGGCCGGTGGCGACCTGCCGCGCCGCCTGGAGCGCGAGCTGCTTGAAAACGCCGATCTTGGCCATGTCCGCACCACAGCGGACCACCAGGTCTTCGAACTGGCTGCGGTGATCGACCGCCAACGCGAGCAGCCGTTCCGGGCCGCGCGGTCGCGTCGTGGCCCAGTGGAGGTGATTGAGCGCCGCGTCCCGGCGGAGCGCCCGCTCGCCGCTGCCGTGGTCGAGGAAGTGCGCGAGCTCGGCCCAGCTCGGGACCGCGGGCGCGCAGCCGTGGCGCGACACGGCAAAGGCGCCGCAGGCATTGGCATAGGCGCAGCAGGTCTCGAGCGCCTCGTCGCGCAGCCAGCCCCTCAGGAATCCCGCCATGAAGGCGTCGCCCGCTCCCAGGACGTTGTATACGTCGACCGGAAAGCCGGGCCCCGCGATCCCGTCGTCGATCGAAGCCGGGATCTCGCCGGGAAAGACCACACAGCCCATGGGTCCGCGCTTGCAGACGATGATCGCCGCGCTCCGGGCCCGGATCGCGCGGATCGCCTCGAGCGTGTCCGAGGCGCCGCCCGCGATGCGAATCTCGTCTTCCGTGCCAACGACAAGGTCGCAGTCCGACAAGATCGATTGCAGCCTTGCGGTGGTCCGCGCGCTCTCCACGAAGCGCTCCTCGCCCGCCCCGTGGCCGGTCAGCCCCCAGAGCACTGGCCTGTAATCGATGTCGAAGATCACCTTCGCCCCATGGACGCGCGCGAAGGCCATGGCCTTGCGGCTCGCGGCCTCCAGGTTGGGCCTGGAGAAATGCGTGCCTGTCACGACGAGGGCGCCCGCCGAGGCGATATAGTCCTCGTCGATGTCCGCTTCGCAAAGCGCCGCATCGGCGCAGTTCTCGCGGTAGAAGATCAGCGGAAAGGTCTCGTCGTCGCGAATGCCCAGGACGACGAGCGCGGTGAGGCGCTCCGGATCGGTCCTGATGCCGCGCAGCTCGACGCCTTCCGCCGCCAGCTGCTCGCGGATGAAGCGGCCCAGGTGCTCGTCGCCGACGCGCGTGATCAGGCCAGCCTTCAGGCCCAGGCGGGCGCAGCCGATGGCGATGTTGGCCGGACAGCCGCCGACGTACTTCGCGAAGCTGCCCATGTCCTCGAGCCGCCCGCCCACCTGCTGCCCATAGAGGTCGACCGAGGCCCGGCCGAGCGTGATGACGTCGAGCATGCTTTCTTTCTCCTGGACCAAGCGGCATCCGGCCCGGGTCACCCAAACGAATGGCAATCCGCCTTTCCAGCTTGCATAGTACGTTCTCTGGAGACGGGCCGAAACATCGTGGAGAGGCAACCATGCTGAAGTTTGGCATTTTCGGCGCCGGACGGATCGGCGTCCTTCACGGCCGCAACATCGCCCAGCACCAAGGAGCGCAGCTCGCCTATGTCGCCGACCCGGTGAGCGGCGCCGCCGAGGCCTTGGCCAACGAGACAGGGGCGCAGGTGGCGGATACCGAGACCATCCTGGCCGATTCCTCGATCGACGCGGTGGCCATAGCCAGCTCGACCGACACCCATGCCGACCTCATCGAGGCGGCGGCCCGGGCCGGCAAGGCGATTTTCTGCGAGAAGCCCGTCGACCTCGACAGCGCGCGGGCCAGGGCCTGCCTCGAGGTCGTCGCCGCCTGCGGCGTGCCGCTGGCGATCGGGTTCAACCGGCGTTTCGACCCCAACTTCCTCGCTCTTCACCGGGCGTTGCGCGAGGGGCGGATCGGCAAGGTCGAGATGGTTTCGATCACGAGCCACGATCCGGCGCCGCCGCCGATCGAATATGTCGGCAGGTCGGGTGGTTTGTTCCGGGATTTCACGATCCACGACCTCGACATGGCTTGCTGGCTGCTCGGCGACGAACCGGTCGAGGTCTTTGCCGCGGGAAGCTGTCTCGTCGATCCGGGCATCGGGCAGGCCGGCGACATCGATACCGCGATAACCGTCCTGAAGACGGGCTCCGGCGTGCTGTGCCAGATCAGCAACAGTCGCCGGGCGACCTACGGCTACGATCAAAGGATAGAGGTTCTCGGCTCGGGCGGCATGCTGCGCGCCGGCAACCCCCGCGTGACCACTCTCGAGCAGGCCGACGGATCGGGTTTCAGACGGAACAAGCTCATGCCGTTCTTCATGGAACGCTACGCCGAGGCCTACCGCCTGGAGCTCACGGCCTTCATCGAGGCCTTGGAGAAGGGCCAGGCGCCCGGGCCCACCGGCGAGGACGGCCTGCGCGCCCTCCTGCTGGCCGACGCGGCCCAGCGGTCCCTGGAGTCGGGACGACCCGTCCGTATCTAGGTCTCCTGGGCCGAGGCGCCATCGGCCCGGGAGAACTCCTCGAGCTCGGCCGTGAGCCGGTCGAGCTCCTTGCCGCCCGCCATCATGTTGAGCACCTCCTCGCGGCTCACCTCGTCCTTGCGGAAGGTGCCGAGACTGCGGCCCCGGTTCAGCAGGGTGAAGGCATCAGCCACCGGATAGGCGTGGTGCACGTTGTGCGTGATGAAGATCACGCCCAGGCCCCGCCCCCGTGCCTGGGCGATGTAGCGCAGCACCATGGAGGCTTGGCTGACGCCGAGCGCGGAGGTCGGCTCGTCCAAGATCAAGACCTTGGCGCCGAAATAGACCGCCCGGGCGATGGCGACGCATTGCCGCTCGCCGCCGGAGAGCGTCCCGACCGCCTGGGTGGGATCGCGCACGTCGATGCCGATCTTGTGCATCTCCTCCCGCGCGACCCGGTCGGCAAAGGCCGTGTCCAGCCGGCTCAGGACCCCGGAGCCGCGAGTCGGCTCGCGCCCCATGAAAAAGTTCCGCGTGATGCTCATCAGCGGCACCATCGCCAGATCCTGATAGACCGTGGCGATACCGGCGTCGAGGGCCTCGCGCGGCGACTTGAAACGTACTTCCCTGCCCTCCACCAGCATTTGTCCCTCGCTCGGCGCATGGACCCCGGACAGAATCTTGATCAGCGTCGACTTGCCGGCCCCGTTGTCGCCGAGCAGGCACATCACCTCGCCTGCGCTCACGGCCATCGAGATGTCCTTGAGCGCGATGACGGAGCCGAAGAACTTGCTGGCATCGCGAAGCTCGGCGAGGGGCTTTCCCGCCATCACCGGGCCTCCGTCACTTTCTTGCGAATGTAGCTGTTGAACAACACCGCGATGAGCAGCATGACGCCGAGGAATACCTTGAACCAGTCGGTATTCACGCCGGTGTAGAAGATCCCCATCTGCACCGTGCCGAAGATGATCGCGCCGAACATGGCGCCGATCGCCGAGCCGTAGCCGCCGGTCAGCAGGCAGCCGCCGATCACGGCGGCGATGATGGCCTCGAACTCCTTGAGCAGGCCGCGGTTGGTGTCGGCCGAGCCGGCGTCCAGCACCTGGATCGTCGCGACAAGGGTGGCGGCGCAGGCGGTGAAGATGAAGAGAAGGACCTTGACCCGGGTTACCGGCACGCCGACGTTCCGGGCCGCGATCTTGTCGCCGCCGCAGGCGAAGATCCAGTTGCCGAAACTGGTGCGCAGGAGCAGCCAGGTGGCCAGCGCCCCCAGGATCACGAACCAGACGATGGACATGGGCACGCCGGGCACCACGGGCAGCCCGTCCATCCGCTTGGCGATGATCCCCGCCTCGGCCATCCAGGCGAAGAGGCCGGTGAAGGCGTCGCCGCCGAAGATCGCCGCCAGCCAGTCGTCCCGGGCGACGTCCCGAATGCCCGAGACCTGGGTCCGCCCGGTGATCAGGCGCGTCGCGCCGATCGTCAGGCCGCGCAGGATGAACAGAACCGCCAGCGTAACGATGAAGGACGGCAGCCCGGTCTTGACCGTGACCATCCCGTTGGCATAGCCCACCGCGGCCGCGACCCCGAAGGCCAGAACGATGCAGAGCCACAAGGGCCAACCGAACTGGACGGCCGGGATCGCGACCACCACGCCGGCCGCGCCGATCATCGATCCGACTGACAGGTCGAACTCGCCGCCGATCATCAGCAGCGAAACGGCGATCGCAAGGATGCCGAGCAGGGCCGAGACCTCGAGGAAATTCATGATGCCCTTGAGGCTGAACATCCCGCTGTCGCCGGCCACGATGCCGAAGAAAAGAAACACCAGAACGGCTCCGGCGACCGCTCCCAGTTCGGGCCGGTTCAGCAGCTTGCGCGCAAGCGGTGTCTTGCGCAGCCGCTCGTCGGCGTCAGCAGCTGAAACCGCCTGTTCCGCCACTATCGGATCCTCGTGCAGCCGGGGCCGGCCCGGTACCGCCGCCGGCGGCCGTCAGCGAATGCCTTCCTTGCTCAGCTGGATGACCTGCGCGGCATTGTCCGGCGTGACGAAGCCCGGTCCGGTCAGGACGTCCGCGCCGGGCAACAGGCCGAACTTGGCATGCAGGGTCAAGACGACGACCGGTAGGTAGCCCTGCAGATACTGCTGCTGGTCGATGGCGAACATCATCTTGCCGCCGGACAGGGCCTTCAGCACGCCGGGCGAGAGGTCGAAGGTGCCGAACTTCTTGGCGCCCACCAAGCCTTCCTCCTCGAGCGCGGCCAAGACCGGCTCGGCCGCCGTGGGCCCCAGGGTCAGAATACCTCCTACGTCCGGGTTCTTGGTGAGATAGGCCACCATGGCGTTGCGGATCTCGGTCGGGTCCATGCTGACGGCCAGGACCTCGCTGGCGCCGCCCAGACCGTCGCGAAAACCGTCGCAGCGCAGGTCGAGAGCGACGTTGCCGACCTCTTGGTTGATGCAGACCGCCTTGGTCACGCCGGCATCCTTCATTCTTTCGCCGCCGCCCAGGCCGGCCTCGTATTCCGTCTGGCCGACATGCAGCAGGGCGCCCAGCTTCTTGCGGACATCGCTCCCGGAATTCATCGAAACCACCGGGATACCAGCGCCGACGGCCGCGCGGATCGACTCGCCCAGCGCGTCGGCGTCGGGGATCGATACGACCAGGCCGTCCGGCTTGGAGGCCGCCGCGGCATCGATCAGCTGTGCCATGCGGACCATGTCGAAAGTATCCGGCGCCAGGTATTCCACCTTGACGCCCATGTCCTTCTGGGCCGCATCGACACCGTTCTTCACCACCGACCAGAAGGGGTCGGAAGCTTGGCCGTGCGAGACCACCACGATTCTGATGTCCTCCGCAGCCGAGACATTGCCGGCCATCAGCGCCGTGGTCGCGACGAGCGCCGCGAATAGTTTGGTTCGAAGCTTCATTGTGTCCTCCCTGTTTCGCTTATTGTGCGGGGCCTTCGTGCCGAAAAACATTGAAACCCGAAACCCCCATCTCCCACAACCCCTGGTCGGGCGCCGGCACAAGGGGCCTCGTCGATCTCCGCGGCCGCCGGACGCCCTGGCCCAGGCACCGAACGAATCATCCACTCTCCACCAGGGTCACGCCCCGGTCGGCCATCACGACCGAGACGGTCGTGCCGGGTGGTGCGAACCCGTCGACGCGATGGTCGATGACGAAGAGCTCGCCGAGCGGGGTTTCGACCGAATATTCCAGATGGCTGCCCAGGTAGGTCGCCTTGCTCACGGTACCGGAGAGGCTGTTGTCGACCCGCTCCCGGGAAAGGTGGATGGCCTCGGGCCGGATCGCCACGTCGACCTCGCCGGGCGGCAGTCCGCGGTGCGGCAAGCGGCGCTCGACGCCCCCGATGTCGACCACAGCGAGCGCTCCGTCCAGCGCCTTGATCTCGCCGGTCACGACATTCGCGTCGCCGATGAAGTCCGCCACGAACAGATCGGCCGGCTCCTCGTAGAGCTCGTGCGGCGTGCCGGTCTGTGCGATCTCGGCGTTGCGCATGACGATGATCCGGTCGGACACCGCGAGCGCCTCTTCCTGATCGTGGGTAACGTAGACGGTGGTCAGGCCGAGGCTCTGCTGCAGCTCGCAGATTTCCTGGCGGACGTGCCGCCGCAGCTTCGCGTCGAGGTTGGACAGCGGTTCGTCGAACAGCAGCACCTGAGGCTCAAGGATCAGCGCACGGGCCACCGCCACCCGTTGCTGCTGGCCCCCGGACAGCTCGCTCGGGAGACGCGCGCCGAAACCCTTCAACCCGACGAGCGCCAACTGCTGTTCCGCCTTGGCGTGGGCCTCGGCCTTCGGCATGCCGCTGACCGAAAGGCCGTAGGCGACGTTTTCCAGGACGGTCATGTGGGGGAACAGGGCGTAAGACTGGAACACCATGCTCACGTCCCGTTCCGACGCCGGCAACTTGGTGACCTCTCGCTCCCCGATGAGGATCTTGCCCGAGGTCGACATTTCCAGTCCGGCGATCAGGCGCAGCGTCGTGGTCTTGCCGCAACCCGACGGCCCGAGCAAGGTCACCAGGCTGCCCGGCTCTATGGTGAAGCTGAGGTCGCGCACCGCGACGACCTCGCCGAAGGCCTTGACCACGTCCTGGAACCGGACCGAAGCAGCCGTGCTTCCCGCCATCATCCCGTGCTCCCCTCGAGGCCGAACTGCTGAGCGCCGCGCCGGCCGAGCCTACGCTGTCCGACCGCGACCTGGATCAGGACGATGGCGCAGAGCATGACCAGGATCAAGACCGAGGAATAGGCGATGGCGAGCCCGAAGTCGCTGTTCTCGACCCGGCCGAGGATGTAGGAGGTGGCCATGTCGTAGTTGGCGCTGACCAGGAAGATCACGGCGCTGATCGCGGTCATGGCGCGCACGAAGCTGAACACCAGCGCCGCGACGATCGCCGGGCGCAGCAGGGGAAGAACGACCTTGCGTAGCGTGGTGAAAGACCTGGCGCCCAAGGTGAGCGAGGCTTCGTCCAAGCTCTGATCGATCTGGCTCATGGCGGCAATGCCCGCGCGCACGCCGACCGGCATGTTGCGGAAGACGAAGCAGATCACCAGGATGACCCCGGTGCCGGTTATCTCGATCGGCGGGACGTTGAAGGCCAGGATGTAACCGATGCCGATGACCGTGCCCGGGATGGCGAAGCTCAGCATGGTGCCGAACTCGAAGGCGTCCTTGCCGACGAATCGCTGACGCACCAGGATATAGGCGGTCAGCAGCCCGACCCCCGCGGTCAGCGGCGCCGAGATGGCGGCGATCTCCAGCGTGGTCCAAAAGGAGTTCCACGCCGCGCCGCTCCACACCAGGCCGTGAGCGCCGGTCGTGACCGAGAAGGCCTCCAGGTAGTGGCGCAGGGTGAAGCCGTGGTCGCGGCCCCAGCTCTCGACGAAGCCGCCGAACATGATCGTGCAATAGATGACCGCCGTCAGTGCCGCCCACGGCAGGGCCGTCCCGTAGGACAGAATCTTGAGCCGCCTCGGAAGATGCATATGCAGGCCGGAATCGCCCTTGCCGCTGATGGTCGCATAGGATTTCCGGCCGAGCCAGCGGCGCTGGGCGTAAAAGGCCGAGAGGGTGAACGCCAGCAGGACGATGGCGAGCACGGCGGCCCGCGACTGGTCGTGCTGGGCGCCGACGATGGCGAAGAAGATCTCGATCGACAGCACGTCGTAGTCGCCGCCCAGCACCATGGGATTGCCGAAATCGGCCAGGCTCTCGATGAAGCCGAGCAGGAAGGCGTTGGCCAGCCCCGGCCGCATCAAGGGCAGCGATACGGTCACGAAGGTACGCCAAGTGTCGGCGCGCAGCGTGATCGCCGCCTCCTCCATCGCCGGGCTGATGCCCTCGACCACGCCGATCAGAACCAGGAAGGCGATCGGCGTGAAGGCCAGCATCTGGGCGAGCCAGATGCCGGGCAGCCCATAGATCCAGCGCGAGGGCTCGATCGCGAAGGCCCATTCGAGAAACGTGCTCACCGCGCCCGAGCGGCCGAACAGAAGAATCACCGCCAGCCCGATGACGAAAGGCGGCGTGATGATCGGCAACACCGTGAGCACGCGCAGCAACTTCTTGGCGCGAAAGCCGGTCCGCGTGGCGATGAGCGCGAAGGCGAGCCCCATGGCGGTCGTGCCGGCACCCACCAGGATGGCCATGAACAGCGAGTTCCAGGCGACCCCGCAGCTCAGGTTGGCGGTCAGGCATTCGAGCCCCCAGATGTCGCCCGAGAACAGCTTGGTGAAGAAGAGCGCCGGCGCGAAGTTCTCGTCGTTGTCTTGGACCGCGCTGATCAGGATCCGGGTAATCGGAAAGAAGATGAACGCCGCGACCAGGGCGATGACCAGCCCGATCGAGCCGACGACGAAGACGTCCCCTTTGATCGCGCCGCGGGCCGCAATGCCTTCGGTCAGGAAGAACAGAAAGGCGCCGAAGACCAGAACGGCGCCGTAGCCCATGCCGAACTGCCGGTCGCCCAGCTCGCCAAAGGTGGATTCGAGGGCTTCGAACTCCCATCCGCGAATGCCGATGGCGAAGCCCTGGGCCAGCGTGTACGCCAAGCCGAAACCGCCGGCCATGAGCAGCACGGCGGCGAACCACGGGTCGGTCTTCCGCCGGCCCAGAATCCCGACGGGCGCGGCCAGGGCCAGGCAAACGGGCAACAGCCACCACCGCCCGTGGCCGAGGCCCTGGAGCAGGGCCGGCGCGAAGTCGCCATCGACCGGATAGCCATCGAGCCAGGCAAAGTTCCAGAACCCGTCCTCTATGGCGTACCAGGGCAGCACGGCAAGGCCGACCCAACCCACGGCAAGCCATAGAACGACGGATCTCCGCATGTGCGGACGCCGGCCCCCCTATCTCGGCAAGGGCTTCACGTCCTTGTCCCATTTGGCGAGCAGACGCTTGCGCTCGGCCGACGACCCGTACTTCTCGAAGTCGTAGTCGATCAGCTTGATCTGCTCGACCTTCGGCGCCTCGGGCGGCGGCGCGACGCCCGCGTTCGATGGCACCTGGTAGGCCTTGGCTTGCGGCATGAGCTTCTGGGCGCCGGGGCCCAGCGCCCAGTCGTACCACTTCTTGGCGCTCTCCAGGTTGCGCGCGCCGTCGATGATGCTCATCGAGCCGATCTCATAGCCGGTCCCCTCGCAGGGCGCGACGGGTATGATCGGGAAGCCGTTGACCCGCTGGGTCACCGCGTCGTGCAGGAACACGATGCCGATGGTGGTCTCGCCGCGCGCGGCCGCCTTGATCGGGGCCGAGCCGGACTTGGTATACTGGTTGATGTTCTTGTGCAGCTGCTTCATGTAGTCGAAGCCGCCGTCCTCGCCGAACAACTGCACGATGGTGGCCAGGGTCGTATAGGCCGTTCCGGAGGAGTTCGGATTGGCGATCTGGACCTCGCCCTTGTAGGCGGGCTTGATCAGGTCCTTCCAGCATTTGGGCTCGGGCAGGCCTTTCTTGGCAAGCAGCTCGGTATTATAGCCGAAGCCGAGGGCGCCCATGTAGATGCCGACCGTCTTGTAACCCGACTGCTTGGCCTGCTTCTGGGCCCAGGGATGCAGCTTGCTCAGCATGGGCGACTTGTACTCTTCCGTCAGGCCTTCTTCCGCGGCCTGCAGATGCGGATCGCCGGTGCCGCCCCACCAGACGTCGCCTTTCGGATTCTTCCGTTCCGCGTTCATCTGCGCGAAGGTCTCGCCAGAACTCTTGCGAGTCATCGCCACCTTGATGCCGGTGGCCTTCTGAAACTCCGCGATGACCAGTTGGCACCACTCGATCTGTGGACTGCAATAAAGGGTGAGCTTTTCCGCGGCCTGCGCGGCCGTGCCGGCACTAAACACCATGGCCGCGGCGGCAATTGCCGCGCGGTAGCCGTTTGGCAACGTCATGTCCAAATCCTCCCTGTTTTTGTTCACGGGCCAGCCGACGGCGCCGGTCTTCTTACGGCGTAAACGGCCGCCCGATCCGGCTTTCCGTCGACGCGCAACGCCCGCGCCGTTCGTAGGCGCAAAATTGCAACAAAATTACCCGCCCGGCGCAACTGGTATTTCCTTTTCATTCATGTTTGAAAGGAACATTCGGACTCATCGGCGCGGCGATGCTGCCGGCGACACCCTCCCCGGAGTGGTCGAACACATGGACGCACTGCAGATTTCAGAGCGCTTTTCCGTCGCCCAGGCGATCGTCCGGGAGGCCGGGGACCTGGCCATGGGGTATTTCCGCAACCGCGAAACCCTCGCCGTCGAATCCAAGGGCCCCCAGGACGTCGTGAGCGAGGCGGACCGTGCGGTCGAGGCGATGATACTCGACCGGATCGCCGCCCGGTTTCCGGCGGACAGCGTCCTCGGCGAGGAAACCGGCGGCCCGCAGAGCTGGGACGGCGCCACGCCCTTGTGGGTGGTGGACCCCATCGACGGGACCGCCTGTTTCGTCAACGGTATCCCGGTGTGGTGCATTTCCATCGCCTTGGTCGCCGGCAGCGAGATCGAAATCGGTGTCGTCTTCGACCCCAACGCCGGCGAGCTCTTCGCTGCCCGCCGTGGCCACGGCGCCCTCTTGAACGGCGTCCCCATGCGGCCGAGCACGGCGGCCAGCTTTGCCGAGGGGATCGTCGGCGTGGGCTATTCCCCGCGCCGCCCCGCGGCGGCGGTCGTACAGGCCATCGCCCAGTTGCTGGCCGAGGGCGGCATGTATCAGTGCAACGGCTCCGGCGCGCTGATGCTCGCCTACGTGGCGGCGGGACGCCTGATCGGCTACTACGAGGCCCACATCAATTCCTGGGATTGTCTGGCCGCGCTGGCCATGATCCGCGAGGTCGACGGCTGGACCAACGACTTCCTGGCCGGCGACGGACTGACCCGGGGCAATGCCGTCGCGGCCGCGGCCCCCGGCCTCGCCGAAGCGATGCGGCGGCTGAGCGGCCTGACCTAGTCGTAGGCGCCCATGACGTTCTGGTCGTAGTCGATCAGGGCCCCGGTCATCAAACCCGAGTCCGGGCCGAGCAGAAACAGGCAGATCTTCGCGACGTCGTCGGGCTTGATCAACCGCCCGAACGGCTGCTCGGCCTCGGCCCCCGCCAGCCAGTCGGCGGACGCCCCTCCCGCCATCTGCACCTTGTGCTCGCCCGGCGTATCGGCCCAGCCGATATTGACTCCGTTGACGCGGATACGGTCGCCGCGCAGGGCGTGGGCGGCGTTCTTGGTCAGGGTGGCCAGAGCCCCCTTGGACGCGCAGTAGGCGGTGATGAAGGGCTGTCCGCCATGGCTCGACATCGTGATGACGTTGACGATGCTCCCGGCGATGCCCTCGCGGCGCATGATCGCGACGGCGTCCTGCATGAGAATGAAGGGCGCGCGCGTGTTCACCGCGAACATCCGATCCCAAAGCTCCACGCTGGTGTCGTCGAGCGTGCCGCGGTCGGTCATGCCCGCGGCGTTGACCAAGCCGTCGAGCCGGCCGAAGCGCGCGTCGCAGGCCGCGGTGACCGCACGGCAGTCGGCGGCCTCGGCCAAGTCGGCGGTGACGTATTCCGCCGCGGCTCCGGCGGCCTCGATGGCCGCCTTGACCCGCGCGCCGCCGTCCTGGTTACGGCCGCAGATCACCACGCCTCGCACGCCGGCAAGCGCCAGGGCGAGCGCCACCGCCGACCCAAGGCCCTGGGTGCTGCCGGTCACCAGGTAAACGCGGCCGGCCAAGTCCTTATCCGTGGTAGGCATCTCTGTCACCCCTCGTCTGGGCCGCAGCCTTTAGAGCGGGAACCTCGGGACGGATCTCGCGATCGTCCGGCTCACGCGTAGAGCCGCTGGCGGCGGAACTCCCGGGGCGTGATACCGGCCCAGCGCCGGAAGGCGCGGTTGAAGTGGGCGGCATCGGAATAGCCCAAGTCCAGGGCGATCTCGGTGATCTTGATCTCGGACCCCTGGAGGAGATCCTGGGCGGCCAGATAACGGGCCTGCTCGACCAGCTCGGAGTAGCTGTGGCCCTCCGCGCGCAGCCGCCGCTGCAAGCTGCGCACGGGCATGCCGGCGATCTCGGCGACCGTTTCGATCTGCGGGGTGCCCTCGCGAAGCAGCGTTCCAGCCACCTGCCGGACCGATCCGGCGAAGTCACCGGCCGGGGCCGTGTCGTGCAGGCGCTCCAGCGATTTCTTGTCCCTCGCCGAGGCATTGCCCGGCCTCCGACCGACCTCGCGAGCGAGCATCGCGCGCGGGATGGCGATCGCCGTAACCCCTTGCCGGTATCGAGTCTTCGCGCCAGCAAGGGCTTGCGTCTTCTCCAGCGCCGGCTGTGGGTCCGACAGCAAAGCGATCCTGGCGGGAAGCCAACGTGGCCCCGCGCCCAGCCTCACGGCCTTGATCATCTGCATCAGGGCATATTGCTCCGTCTGCCGACGTCCGGCGTCGAGGATTTCAACCGGCCGGCGGCAAAGCCATAGATCGTCACCATCCTCGGCCAGCCAGTAACTGGAACCCGAGGTGTGCCAGGAGATCAGGCTGCATATCGTGCCGAGGAGGTGATTAACCGTCGGCGACCGGGCGATCACCGTCCCGAAGGTGCCGATGCTCTCCAAGGCGCTGCTTGCGGCGGCGTGCAGCCCGAAGACCTCCGACCCGGTGGCCTGCGCAGCGTTCTGCATGAAGATATGGTAGTCACGATGCGGGATCAGATCGTCCGGCTCGCAGAAGTGCCACGGCGGCAGGCCCGCCCGGCGCAGAACCCGCTCCGGAGAAAAACCCATATCCTCCAGGGTCGCGGCCGCGTCAATCAGTTGGCTCGCTCTCGTTAGTGGAATAGCCCCCATTGGTCGCCTGCCCTCCGCGCCAGGCACACTCCCTCACTCTTCGTCGGTCGGCTTGCGAGATTCCGATCAGAGGGCTCTCGCTGCCGGCCGCTCAGGTCGTCTCCTCGTCTCCCTAGAGTTCGGATGATTGCACGGCTGTTGAAATCCCATTCCCATTACACTCGTCGTCAACGCCAAATTGATGTTGTTGCTTAATTGCATATCAAGAGATAGCCAACGGGTAGAGTCAAGAGAACAGTTTTTCACCTCGCCGGTTCCCGATGACTTTCGTCAGGGAGGGATGACCCTCTGTCCCGGCCGCGACGGGGAGAACCGTTCGCACGCCTCAAAGACGCTTGGCCAAGGCCGGGCTAACGCATCGCCGGATCGTCGACGAGATTCGCTTCGGGATGGCGCCGCGGGCCCACCGCCACCGTGTGGCCTCCAACAGGGCGGAACGAGCCCACGCGGCGGTCTCCCGCGCAGCGAGGGCGCCGAGCCGCGCGAAGGCATTGCGAGAGCGCTGGGCGAAAGTCCACGTCCGTGGCGCGTGATGGCAAGTTTCGCCTGTCTTGCCTCGATTAAGATCACAGTCACCGCCGGCCGCCGCGCCGCGATGCATCCGGCACCGGCCTCGCAGGGCCCGCGGGGGTAGCAAAGGGGGGATAGGGCAGATGTCCAGGCGACACGCATCAATCGTTCTTGTCGGCGTCTTTTTGGCAGCGCAGATTTCCCCTCTTCGTCCGGGCGCGGCGCAGACGGCCACTATCGATCCCGCGCTTCTTCGACAGCTTCAGGACGTGATCCAGCAGCAGCAGCGGCAGCTTGAAAAACAGTCCGAGGTCCTAGAATCCCTGCAGCAACAGGTGAACGACCTGAAGCGGACGGCGAGCGAGGCGCAGGCCGAGGCGAGCGAGGCCAAATCCACCGCGCAGAAGGCGGTCGATACCGCCAAGCAGGCCGTACCGGGGGCCGAGAAGCTCGTGACCTCCGGCCAGGAGCGGATCAAGCTCGCCATTTCGGGTCAGGTCAACCGGGCCGTCAACGTTGCCGGCGACGGCGACAAGACCAAGGCCTATTTCGTCGACAGCGACGCCAGCAACACCCGGTTCCGCCTTGTCGGTACGGGGAAGGTCACCGACGACTTCACGATCGGAACACGGTTCGAGGTCGCCTTGACCACGAACGAATCCTCGCAGGTCAGCCAGGACAACGAAGACGCCGGCGAATTCAGCGACTTTCGCTGGGCCGATTTGTCCTTCGACAGCAAGCGCTTCGGCAAGCTCTCGCTCGGCAAGGGCAGTACCGCTTCCGACAACGCCGCCGAGGTCGACCTGTCAAAAACGGACGTGGTGGCCTACTCGAGCGTCGCCGACATCGCGGGCGGGCTGCAGTTCCGCGACAACAACGACAATCTCACGGGCGTCAGCGTGTCCGATGCCTTCAAGAACCTGGACGGCCTGAGCCGCAAGGACCGGCTGCGCTACGACACGCCCAGCTTCTACGGGTTCAACCTCGCCGGCTCGGCGATCAGCGATCAGCGCTGGGATGCGTCCCTATGGTGGGGTGGGCAGGGCTACGGCTTCAAGGCGGCCGCCGCCGCGGCCGTCTCGGATGCCAACCTGGACAACCAGGATCTCCTGTACGACGGCTCGTTCTCGGTCCTGCACGAGGCCACGGGGCTCAATTTCACCATGTCCGGCGGCGTGCGGGACCAGGACGGCGGCGACCCCACGAACTTCTACGCCAAGGCCGGGTGGATCGCCAACCTGTTCTCCTTCGGCGATACGGCGTTCGGGGCCGACTACACCCGGTCGACGAACTTCCCGACCGGAAGCGACGACGGATACTCCATCGGCGTGGCGGCGGTCCAGCAGATCGACGACTTCGGGACCGAGCTCTACGCACAGTATCGGCTATACTCGCTCGACCGGGACGGGAATCCCAGTGTCGAGGACCTCAACGTCGGAACGGTCGGCGCCCGGGTGAAGTTCTAGAGAGAGCCTTCGGAATGGAGTTCAGGTGCAGACATCCGATGCCTTGACGGCCACGACCGGGCGCCGCGAAACCGGACCGGCCGCGGCCGTGCTGCTCGCCCTGCTCGCCCTGCTCGCGGGCTGCGCCGGGATGGAGCCCTACAAACCGCACAACACCCGGGAAGAGGGCCCCGCGAAAGGCCTCTTGTCGGGAGACGAG
>CAMYKD010000037.1:27640-34277 GCA_947258885.1 uncultured Kiloniellales bacterium
GAGCCCGAAAGCGGGACCGCGAAGAGCGGCACGGCGAGCCCGGAGTGACCGTCCCGCCCCGCAGCCTCCGGCGCCCGGCAACGCCGGGCAGGGCGATCCGGCAGCGATCGTCCGCGGACCATTCTTGTCTTTGGCGCGAGTCGGACGCTTACACGAATTTCGGCGGGGACGCGCGTGTCGACAGAAACGACGCTGACCTTGCCCAAAGAATAGTTGACGTGCGTTACAGTTGTTAGCGTGAAATAAAGCGGTTCACGTGACACAGAGCGAATAAATGTCGAGCAAGGAGGAAAAGGTATGAAGCGTAGAGACTTCGTCAAAGCGATCCCGGCGACGGCGGTGCTTCCAGCCGTTCTCACCACCGGGGCCGGGATGCCCAAGACCGCGGCCGCCCAGACCGCGACAACGGAATCGGCGGTAACCCGAGCAGCCAAAAGTCTGAACCTTCCGGACTACGCGGGGAAGATCCTTCACTCCGATATGGACGGCCTGGGGCCGGACGGGAAACCGACGGGTCAGAAGGCGACCTTCACGGGGGCCTCCAAGGCCGATGCCAAGGCCGAGAAGGCCGCGCAGCACCAGATGACCCTGACTCAGGAGGAGCAGGACATCCTCGACGGCAAGGACGGCGAGGAGAAGGCGAAGCTGATGAAGATCCTGGTCGCCTACGGCAACGCCTTCGGGGCCGAAGAGCTCGTGGACCTTGGCGGCGCGCCGCACAGCAACTTGTTCGTCGGCGCCCAATACATGAAGTCGCTGATCCAGATGCTGGATGAATGCGCCAAGGTCGGGCTCAAGTCCTATGCGCCCTACACGGTCAACCCTCGTCCCTACGATGTCTACAACGTCCAGAACAATCCAAAGGACATGACGCTGGTCTACGAGGGCTATCCGCTGCAGCGGGACCTGGACTACGTTCACGTCCGCCTCGGGGCGCCGGATCTGAATTACCGCTCCTGCGCCTGCTATCTCGACGAGGTCGGCAACGCGCCCGAGCCTGGAACCTATGTCGCCTGGGCGGAATCTTCCGCCGTGAACTACGGCAACTCCGTCCTCGGCATCCGGACCAACCGCAATGGCTCCGGCATGGTCGAGATCTGCGCCATGCTCGGCAAGGCGCCGCTGTTCGGCCTGATGACCGACGAAGGGCGCAGGGCCAAGTGGCTGGTGGAGGTCAAGACCTCGAAGGAGCCGGATTGGGGCGCGCTCGGCACGGCGATCGGGCGCAAGTGCGTCGAGGACGTTCCCTACATCACCGGCCTCGACAAATACTTCGAGGGCGGCAAGGTCACCCCCGACAACCTGCACCTTCTGAAAGCCATGGGCAGCGCCACCGCCTCCTCCGGGGCCGTCGGCCTGTATCACGTCGACGGCGTGACCCCCGATGCCAAGGAGAAGGGCCGTGATCTGCTGGTCGAAGGTTATCAGACCTACGTCTACGACGACGCGGAGCAGAAGAACGTCATCGGCACCTTCGAGAACCTCTGGCCCGAGAAGGAGGGCGATCCCACGGCCGCCTTCATCGGCTGCCCGCACAATACCTACCACGAGATGGTGAAGTGGGGCCGCCTGGTCACCGAAGCGCTCGACAAGGCCGGCAAGGAGGAAGCCGCCATCCCGGTCTACATGTTCTGTCCCAACAAGGTCCGGGACCGCCTCGTCGAGGAGGAGGGCGACCTGGCCAGCAAGATGAAGCGCGCCGGCATGCATGCAACCAACATGTGCGGCGTCAGCTACGCCGGCATGAAGGGCTTCTCCGAGCGGGTGCGCGGGGTCACGAACTCCGCCAAGACCCGGGTCTACTCGACCGTCCGGTACTTCCCCGACGAGATCCTCGTGAAGATCGTCGTGACGGGCAAGGTGCCGTCCTGAACCATACTTTCATCGGCCGGTCCGTCGGAAGCTGGCCGCTGGACACAGACAGGATAAACGGAGGCCGAAATGGCAAAGACATTCAAGGGACGTCCCCTGCTTCCCGGCGCGCTCGAGGGCGAGGCGCTGGTTTCGAAGCAGCCGTTCAACACCACCGCGTCTTACCTCGAGAACCTGTTCGGCGGGAACACCGAGACCGCACCCTGCACCGATGTCAGCAACAAGGAACTCTATAAGAAGGATTTGAAGGGCGCCATCATCTGCACGCCGCAAACCGTCGGCTCCACCTTCGGCGCCGCGGCCATCATGGGCGTGAACGATCTCGGCGTGGGTTTCAAGGCCATGCTGTTCTCGTCGCATATCGACAGCATCGCGGCCGCCGGAATCATCATCGATGACGCCTGGAACGAGCGGCGGGTCATCACCATCGACCTCCTCGGCGACGAGTTCCTCGAGGCCGTGAAGACGGGCGATCCGATCAAGATCAGCGAAGACGGAACAGTCGAGGTCGGTTAACCGTGTCGCTAGCACGCCGCGATGCGATCGACGCTGGCGTTCGGCCACGGTCAATCCAGACGACATGAGCCAAGGGAAAACGCTATGAATCGAAGAGATTTTGGAAAGGCCGTGGTGACCGCTGGGGCCGCTTTTGCGGCGGGCCGGGCCCTCGCCGGGCCAGCCACGTCGGACATGCGCAGCAACTTCGCATTCAAGAAGGACGAGACGCCCGTGATCCTCGAGGTGGCGATCAGCGGCTCGACCACGAAGAAGATCAACCCCGCCGTGCCGGAGACCGCGTCGGAGCTCGCGGAAGAGGCGACCAAGTGCCTGGATGCGGGCGCAACGATCGTCCACGCCCACACCAACAAGCCGAGCGAGAACGTCGACGAGGCCGTACAGGCCTACGTCGAGGCCTTCACGCCGGTCCGCGAGAAGCACCCTCACGGGATCCTGTACCCGACTGCCAATTTCGACCCGGCGACGTATCACGAGATGCGGACGGTCTGGCCTCCGGAGGTCCAGAGCGGGCACTACCGCCCACTCGCCGAGGCGGGGCTGGCCAACATGATCCTGCTCGACACCGGCGTCGTGCCGCTCGCGGTCTACGACGAGAACGGCCTGATCCCCGAGAAGGGTTTCTGGTGGTACGGCTTCTGGCCGGGCGACAACAAGATGGTCATCGATACCTGCAATGAGCTCGGCTGCGGCGCGTCGATCTCGGTCTTCGAGCCGGGGTGGATGAAGAACGTCGTCGCCATGGCCCGGGCAGGCACCCTGCCGCGCGGCTCGAAGCTCAACATCTACTTCGCCGATTACGGCTTCGCGGGCATGCCGCCGCCAATCCCCGAGGCGCTCCAGCTCTACCTGCACATGATAGAAGGGCTCGATCTCAAGTGGTCGGTCGGCGTGGTGGGCCACGACGTCATGGAAACGCCGCTTGCGCAGATGGCGCTTGAGCGGGGCGGCAGCTTCCGCGTGGGCCTCGAGGACTGGTCGAAGGGCCCGAGCAACCTGGAGCAAATGGAGAGGGCCAAGGAGATGATCAACAAGGTCGGCCGGCCCATCGTCACCGGCGCCGAGGCGATCGAGTATCTCGACATCCCGTTCCCGGCGACACGGCCGAAAGGTTGAACCTGCAATCGGCAACCACATGAAGAGCATGCAGTCATGCGGAAGGATCGAAATCCAAATGCAACCTCCAGCCACGGGGAGACCCAGTTCATGAGCGAAGAGACGAAGAACCACGAGACTGGCGGCTTTGACCGCCGGAATTTCCTCAAGGCCGGAGCGGCCGGGATTGTAGCGGCCGGAGCCGCTGGCAGCCTCGCCGCCGGCCAGGCGTCGGCGAAGACGGTCGTGCCTGACCAGGAGAGCCTCTGGACCAACTCGAACACGGGCCGGCGGGTCATCATCATCAACGACGCGCTGCTGCAGATCGGCCCGCCGCTCGCGCGCAATTTCGCGAAGCTGGGCTACGACATGGTCATCGCCCAGCCGGCCGACGGCCTGGTGAAGGAGCTCCAGGGTTACGGCTCCAAGGTCGTCGTGATCCAGGGCGTCGAGCAGGAGGGGCCTAACGACGAGTCCAATCCCGAGCACGCGAAGAAGTTCGTCGATGCGGCCATCGAGAACTTCGGCGGCTTCGACTCGGCCTACTTCCGGACGGCGATACACAAGGGCGCCGACATCCTGAACTCGAAGAAGGAAGACCTCCAGGCCTCCTTCGAGTCGAACTTCCTCGCCGTCGTCTATGCGCTTCAGGCGGTGCTGCCGCCGCTGATGGATGCGGGCCGGGGCCAGATCCTGATCCTGACGAGCGCGTCGGCCACGAAGCCGCTCTACGACTTCCTCGGCTACTCCGCCATGCGCGCGGCGGCCAACCACGCGATCCAGTGCGCTTCCATGACCGCCGCGCCGAAGGGCGTCTGCGTCAACGCCTTCGGCACGAACTTCCTCAACTACCCGGACGCAGTGAACGCCTTTGGCGGCAAGGAGGCGATGGAACACGTCGCGAGTCATATCCCGGTTGGCCGCTTCGGCGAGCCCGAGGAGATGGCGCATCTCGCCATGCCGCTGCTCGACGGGAAGAACATGTACACCACCGGCCAGACCATCATGGTCGCCGGCGGCTACAATCATAGGTATGACAACCTCAAGATGACGTGACGGCAAGAAAAGGGAAGGCGAAAACGAGCCTACATCGGATGAGTATTTCTCGTCGAGCGTTTGTGGGCTCGTTGGCCGCGCCTGCGGTCACTCCCCGGATGCCAGCGATGGCCGCAGGCGATGCGCTTGCGGTCACGGCCCTCAACCACATCGGCTCCGAAGCGTCCGATCCGGCGCGCTCGGTGGCGTGGCACAGAAACTGTTCGGGCTTCCGATGGAGCACGTCACGACGATGGCGCGTCCGTGCTTCGCGTCGGCGATGGCCCCCAGTCCCTGATGGTCAGCCGCAATGATGGCGCCCTAGACACCGAAGGCAGGCTTTTCAAAACTTACGGTCTGGCACAGCGACGGCAACAAGGACGAGACCGCGATCAACGGGATGACCGGCGAATCCGGCCGGGGATTCTTCGTCAAGCACGAGCAGGAACTGACGCCCGATGGCCGCGCGGTCGGTATCCTGAAGTATTGCAAGGGCTTCAACGACTCTGCGATCTACGAACAGCACCGCCCGAATCCCTCACCGGCGCTGCACCACCATTCGGGGTCAGGTCGGGAAAGGAGTACACCATGAAAAGGTTTTTCTTTAACCACCTTCCGATCCTGGCCGGTGGACTCCTCGTTCTGGAGGTCTTTGCGGGTCCGGCCTTCGCCCAGGACGCCGACAAGATCCAAGAACTGCAGCGTGTCATTGCTGCGCAGCAAGAACGGCTCGAGGCCCAGCAGAGGCAGCTCGAGGCCCAGCAAAAGCAGCTCGATGGACAAAGAAGGCTGATGCAGGACTTTCAGACAGAGCTGAAGTCTCTGGCCGAAGCCGCAGAAACAACCGCGCCGGCGCCCGCTCTGGCCGAAGAAAAGAAAGCACCGGAGGAGGCGCCCGTTGAAAAGGTCGTCACGTCGGGCCAGGAGCGGGTCAAGCTCGCCATCTCGGGGCAGGTCAACCGGGCCGTGAACATCGTCGACGACGGGAAAAGCGCCAAGGCCTACTTCGTCGACAACGACAACAGCGAAAGCCGCGTCAACCTTGTCGCAACCGCCAAGGCCACCGACGACTTGACCCTGGGCGGGAGAATCGAACTCTCGATTGCGCCGAACAAGGCCGGAGAGGTCAATCAGACCAACGAAGAGACCGGCAACGTTTTCGATCAACGCTGGACGGAGCTGTCGCTCGACAGTAAGCGCTTCGGCAAGCTTTCCTTGGGCAAGGGCGCCACGGCATCCTTCGGCACTGCCACCGTCGATCTCTCCCGAACCGGCGTGATCACATACGCGACCATTGCGGACACTGCCGGGGGGATGTTGTTCCGGCAGGACAGCGACGACACGCTCACGAATGTCAGGGTCGGTGATGCCTTCAACAGCTTTGACGGTTTGTCCCGGAGAAACAGGTTGCGCTACGACTCGCCGACATTCTCCGGCTTTCGCCTCGCCACCTCGGCTGTCAGCGATCAGCGCTATGATGCATCCTTGTGGTGGGGGAAGCAGGGCTACGGCTTCAAGGCCGCCGGTGCCGCGGGTTTCGCTGATCCCAACCTAGACGACACCGACTTTCAATACGACGGCTCCTTTTCGCTATTGCACGAGGACACCGGGTTGAACCTCACCCTGTCCGCCGGATTGCTGGATCGCGACGAGCAGGGTGATGCCCGAAACCTTTACGCCAAGGTCGGATGGCTGAGGAGATTCTTTTCCGTCGGCGACACGGCCTTTGGCGTCGATTTCACGCGATCATCGAATCTTCCCACCGACAGCGACGACGGCTATTCGGTCGGTGCGGCGGCGGTTCAGCATTTCGAGGATTACGGCACTGAACTTTACTTGCTGTATCGCCTTCACTCGCTCGATCGGGGTGTTGCGCCCAATGTCCAAGACATCAACGTGGTATCAACCGGCGCCCGGGTGAAGTTCTAGAGAGAGCCTTCGGAATGGAGTTCAGATGCAGGCATCCGATGCCTTGACGGCCACGACCGGGCGCCGCAATACCGGACCGGCCGCGGCCTTGCTGCTCGCCCTGCTCGCGGGCTGCGCCGGGATGGAGCCCTACAAACCGCACAACACCCGGGAAGAGGGCCCCGCGAAAGGCCTCTTGTCGGGAGACGAG
>CAMYKD010000038.1 GCA_947258885.1 uncultured Kiloniellales bacterium
CTCCCACGCCCAGGTCGGCGTTCTCAAGATGGCGTTTTCCGGCGGGTTGTCCGCCTTCCAGCTGCCGGCGGGCTTTCTCGCCGAACGCTGGGGCGAGCGCATCGTGCTGGCCCTGGGCACGGCGGTCGCCGGGCTCGGTTTCGTGCTTCTGGGATTTGCCGGGGGCTTTGCCGGCTTGCTCCTCTGTCTGCTGCTGACCGGCCTGGGCTCGGGCGTGCAGCACCCGCTGGCCTCCTCGGTCGTCTCCAAGGCCTACGATGGGGGCCCGCGGCGCGCCGCGCTCGGCACCTACAACTTCGCCGGCGACCTGGGCAAGGTGGCGGTCCCGCCCTTGATCGCCGCCCTCGCCGTGGCGGTTGGCTGGCGGACCGGCGCGGTCTCCTACGGGCTCGCCGCAATGGCGGCGGGCCTTGCGCTCTACCTAGTGCTGCGCCGGCTTGGTGCCGGCGGCCCGGCGGCTCCCCCCGCCCAAACGGCGGCAAGGTCCCGCGCCGGAGGCTGGGGCCTCCGAGACCGGCGCGGCTTTGCCGCACTCTCGGTGATCGGCGTGGTCGACAGTGCGGTCCGCACGCCCTTTCTCACCTTCGTGCCCTTCCTGCTGATCGCCAAGGGCGCCCAGGTCGAGACCGTGGGCTTCGCGCTCGCCTTGATCTTCGCCGGCGGTGCGGCCGGCAAGCTGATCTGCGGCCTGGCGGCCGAGCGGGTCGGCATCGTGCGCACGGTGGTGCTGACCGAGGTCGCGACCGGCGCCGGGATTCTCGTGCTCGTCTTTCTGCCGCTGGGCTGGGCCCTGGCGCTGCTGCCGCTCGTCGGCGCCGCGCTCAACGGCACCTCCTCGGTGCTCTACGGCACGGTCGGCGACTTCGTCGCTGCCGAGCGTCGGTCGCGCGCCTTCAGCCTGTTCTATACCCTGGGCATCGGCGCCGGCGCGCTTTCACCGGTGGCCTTCGGCCTGCTCAGCGATCATTCCGGTATCGAAACGACTCTCTTGGTGCTGGGCTGCGTCGCTTTCCTGACCCTGCCGCTCTGCCATGTCCTGCGGCCATCGCTTGCCGCCGCCGGGGCGGTGCCGGAATGATCCTCGTCCGTTAGTCAGAACGGGACAGGCCCATGCGCTTCGTCAGCTACAACATCCAGTACGGCACCGGCAAGGACGGGCGCGTCGACCTGCCCCGCATCGCCACGGAGGTCGGTCCCCAGCCCGACGTGATCGCCCTGCAGGAGGTCGAGCGGTATTTCTCGGCCAGCGGCATGACCGACCAGGTGGCCGAGATCGCCGCCTTATTTCCGCAGTACCGCTGGGTCTACGGTCCCGGCGTCGACCTGGACGCGAGCCTGCGCGACGACAGGCTGATCAGCCGCCGCCGCCAGTTCGGCAACATGCTGCTCAGCAAGACGCCGATCCTTTCGAGCCGCAATCACCTGCTGCCCAAGCGCGAACTGGGCCGGGTGCTGTCGCTGCAGCGCGCGGCCCTGGAATGCGTGATCGCGACGCCGAAGGAGCCGATCCGCGTCTACTGCCTCCATCTCGCCCACGCCTCGGCCGAGGAACGGCTGTTGCAGATCGCGCGGCTGCTGGAGCTGCTGCGCGAGGCGCCGGAAGCGGGCGGCGTCTGGTCGGGCGACGCGGACGGGCTGAAATGGTCGCTCGACGCGTCGCCGCCGCCCATGCCCCGCCCGGCGGTGATTCTGGGCGATTTCAACCTCGCGCCCGACTCCGCGGAATACGCCCTGTTGACCGGTGCCGAGGCAGATCTGAGAGACGCTTGGCTCGCGGCCGGAAACGATCCGGCAGAGGGGGCGACCTGCAACGAGGACAAGGGCCCGGTGCGCATCGACTACGGCTTTCTGACGGCGGGCCTGGCCGGACGGGTCCGCGGCATGCGGGTGGACCGCGACGCCCAGGGCTCGGACCACCAGCCGCTCCACCTGGAGGTCGAGTTATGAGCCGGAGCTAGGTCGCGTAGCTGACGTTGGGCAGTTTGGGGCCGATGTGGCCGACGATCGCCCTGCGGATCTCTCTGTCCGGCTTGAAGAACAGGCGCCAGGCGCCGGGGGTGAGCGCGAGGTGCCACGAGAACAGCCGGTCCCGGCCGTCGGGGCCGCGGAAGGTGTGCTCCGCCTTGTACTGCTTTAACGTGACCCGGCTTTCCGGGTCGCAGTCGGCGATCGCGCGTCGGTCGAAGGGGCCCTCGGTCCAGCCTGTGAAGGTCTCGTCGAGTTGGGCGAGCTTGCGCAGCACTTGGCGCAGGTGCGGGTCGCGCGGGCCCAACGCACGCAGCTGCTCCTCGACACGAGGGCAGAAGGCGAGCCACGGGAACAGCTCCGCACGCCGCTCCCAAAGCTCGGCGCCGCCGGTGATCTCGGCCTGCTGCTGGGAGGTGAGCCAGGAACGGTGGTCCTCGACGTGCTCCGGGCTGGAGGCGTGGCGCACCTCGACCTGGTCCTCGAGCAGCTCGCCCTCCTCGGAGAGCGAGAGCATGCCCACGCTAAGGCTCGCCTCCTGCCAGCTCTCGTCGCCATTGACGCTGACCGCCAGGCCGTCGAGCACATGGGCCGCGCCCAGGCCGAGCGCGGTCCGCTCGTCGAGGGAGTATTCCGAGATGGCGAGCTTCTCGAGCGCGTCGGCGCTCAGCACCTTCTCTGTGAAGGGGCCGTGAGTCGCCATGGAGAGAAACTTGCGCCGCCAGTCCAGGTCGACCAAGGGATCGTTCACCCACTGCCAGACCGAATATCCCGGTCCGATCTCTCCGGTGACCGCGCCCTCGGGCACGAGGAGAATCCGGCTGGCGCCGGCCCCTTGAGCGAGGAAGCAGGTGCGCACCAGGGCCAGCATGGAATCGCGCGCAACCTCGGGGGCTGGTGCGCGACCCAGGGACAGCTCGTTGAAGATCAGCTCGGCCGTCATTCCGCCGCCGTCTTCGGCCACAAAAGGGCGCCGAGCGCCTTGTCCCACTGGTCGAAGAAACCGTCCGGCCATTGGTCCAGGCGGCCGTCGTCGTCGACCTCGACCCGGATCACCTCGGCGCGCGAGACGTCGCCCTCGGCCTTGCGCGTGAAGTAGTAGAGCCTGACCTTGTCGGCCGAGGCCTCGCCCTCGTGCACGGCGATGCGCATGCCGTTCAGGATGTGGTCGCTGTGGGTCTCCATGATGACCTGGACGCCCGCCTGGGCGGCGCGCGCCAGCAGGCGGCCGATCTCGACCTGGCCCTTGGGATGGAGGTGGGCCTCCGGATTCTCCAGTAGTAGCAGGCCGCCGCGCTCGGAAGTCAGGATCGCGATCAGGATCGGCAGGGTGTAGGTCAGCCCGAAGCCGACGTTGGTGGCGCGGAACTCGTTGCTGACCGCCCGGTCGGTCACGAAGGAATAGCGCAGGTTGACCAGGTCGATCTGCTCCAGGGCGGTTGCGTGGATGCGCGCGCCGGGCGAGACGTTGGCGGTCCAGGCCTCGACCTGATCGGTCAGCGCCTCCGACTTGGCCTCGGGATGGGCAAGCGACTTGAGCGGGATCGGATCGCGGCCGTGAACCGAAAGGAAGTGGGCTGCGTACTCGCCCTTGGGGCCGAGCTGACGGTGCCGCCGGACCTGATGGTCGGAGACCTGAAACGAGGTCCGCGGGCCGAGGCGCTCGGCCTGCAGGTAATGGCAGGCCGAGGTGAAGAGGTTCTGGTTGAAGACCCGGGGATCGACGTCGGCGGTCAGCTGCTCCAGCATGTCGTCGCTGCCCTCGGCGCTGAAGTTCCACTCGGCCCGCTTGCCGCCCTTGAATGCGACGGCGAAAGCGATGATCTCTTCCTCGGCGCCGTCGTAGAGCGCGTCCCGCGCCGTGCCCAGGTGCACGAGGTCGCCGTTCAAGCTGATTCCGCCGGCCTTGATCAGCCCTTGCTGGTGGGACTGCCTGAGCAGCAGGAGCGACTGGATCAGCGAGCTCTTGCCCATGCCGTTGAGTCCGGCAAGCAGGGTGAATTCACGCGGGGCGAAGGTTTGGCTCTGGAAGCATTTGAAGTTCGTCAGCGTAATTTCATCGATCACCGAAACACCCCTTCCGAGCCGTCCACCGAGGCCGTCGCACCGCCCGGTACCGACCAGATGCCGGGACTGCAAAGGCCCGATTCTTATTCATCATTTTGATGAATTCTTCTTTAAACCGGCCCCTCAGGACGGCCGCCCGCTGCCCGTATCTATGCGCCGAATGATTGCGGCGCGGACCGGCTCCGGCGTGCCTTCCTGGATCAGGTGTCCGGTCACCTGAGTCTCCAGGATACGGCGCTGGAAGTGGCGCGGCAGCTCCTTGAAGGTCTTGCCTTCGAGGTGGTCGAAGAACTCGAGGCTGGAGAGGCCGAAGGCACCGTTATTGACGAAGGCGTCGAGCGCGGCGAGGCGCTGGAGCCCGTCGACCACCGACCAGCTGTCCGGTGCGTTGGCGTCGAAATAGAAGGCCGGCAGTGGCACCCGCAAGAGCAGGGACTCGACCAATCGGCTACGCGCCACCTCGGTCCAGATCGGGCTGCCGTCGCCGGCCCGCGCAAGGTCGATGCCGCCTTCGGCCAGGCGCTGGACCAGGACGTCGATCGTCAGCGCCCTGGTCTCGATGCGCACCGAGGTCGGGTCGAAGGGCGGGCCGGGCGTGGCCGGCTCGGTCCCCGATTCCGCTGCGGCTTTGGCGTCCTTGCCCCCGGGCGCTTCGGTCCCGGCCTCGGGCGCTTCCGCCTCGGCCTCCGGCGGGCTTTGTTCCTCGGCCACGCTATTGTCGGTCTTGCCCGCCATGACGACTCGCCTCTGCATTCACCAGACCCTAGCACCCGCAGGGGCCGGCGCGAAAGGACACCGGAGGGTCTCAGCCGAGAGTAAAGAATTCATGGCCAAGAGAGAGGCCGGGCGACTGCCACTTGCGTGGTCAATCTTTTTTAACCGCTGTCGCCGAAACTGCCAGGCGCAATCCGGGATTAGGACCATGGGGATCTTTCAGGATAGTATGGCGGTCAGCCTCGCCGTGGGTGTGCTTGTCGGCCTCGTGATGGCCGCGCCGTTCTGGTGGGGGCTCGGCAAAACGGAGATTGGCCCCACTCTTCAACGTCTGGTCACGGTGCTCGATTTCGCCATCGTCTGCGTCGGCATAACCTACATCCTGCATTCCGGCCTGCTTACCTGACGACGCAGCCTAAGCCACTCGCGATGCCGACCCGGCTTGCCTGGCCGGGTGCTTGTCCTATACTCCGCGCCGGCCCGCTTGGGCCTTGGACGGGAAGGGCAGGACCAATTCATGAGCGATATCAAGAAAGTCGTGCTCGCCTATTCGGGCGGGCTGGACACCTCGGTGATCCTGAAGTGGTTGCAGGAGACGTATGACTGCGAGGTCATCACCTTCACCGCCGACCTCGGACAGGGCGAGGAACTGGAGCCGGCGCGCAAGAAGGCCGAAATGCTGGGCGTCAAGGAGATCCATATCGAGGACCTGCGCGAGGACTTCGTGCGCGACTACGTCTTTCCGATGTTCCGCGCCAACGCGCTCTACGAGGGCGCCTATCTGCTCGGCACCTCGATCGCCCGACCGCTGATCGCCAAGCGCCAGATCGAAATCGCCAAGCAGACCGGCGCCGACGCCGTGGCCCACGGCGCGACCGGCAAGGGCAACGACCAGGTCCGCTTCGAGCTCGCCTACTATGCCCTCAATCCGGACATCAAGGTGATCTCGCCGTGGCGCGAATGGGACTTGGCCAGCCGCACCAAGCTGATCGAATACGCCGAGAAGAACCAGATCCCGGTCGCCAAGGACAAGCGCGGCGAGGCGCCGTTTTCGGTCGACGCCAACCTGCTGCACATCTCGGCCGAGGGCAAGGCGCTGGAGGACCCCTGGGAGGCGCCCGAGGAATATGTCTTCACGCGCAGCGTCGCCCCGGAGCAGGCTCCGGACACGCCGGCCTGGGTCGAGATCGAGTTCGAAAACGGCGACGCCGTCGCCATCGACGGCGAACGGCTCTCGCCCGCTGCGCTCTTGACCCGCCTCAACGAGCTGGGCGGGGCCAATGGTGTCGGCCGCCTGGACTTGGTCGAGAACCGCTTCGTCGGCATGAAGAGCCGCGGCATCTACGAGACCCCGGGCGGCACGATCCTGCTGACCGCACACCGGGCGATCGAGTCGCTCACGCTGGACCGGGGCGCGGCGCACCTCAAGGACGAGCTCATGCCGCGCTATGCCGAGCTGGTCTACAACGGCTTCTGGTTCGCGCCCGAGCGCGAGATGCTCCAGGCCGCGATCGACCACAGCCAGGGGCCCGTGACCGGCACCGTGCGCCTCAAGCTCTACAAGGGCAGCGTCACCGTGGCCGGCCGCAAGTCGCCGAACAGCCTCTATTCCCTGGAGCACGTCACCTTCGAGGAGGACCAGGTCTACGACCAGCGCGACGCCGAAGGCTTCATCAGGCTGAACGCGCTCCGGCTCAGGCTCCTGAACCGGCAGCGGGGCTGAACGCCCTCGTTTAGGCCGGCAGCGCGCTCACGCCGATGATCATCGGGTGGAAGTGGAGCAGCGCGGCGTAGAGCGCTAGCGCAAGGGCCGGGCGCCACCAGCCGATACCCTGCCAGTCCATGGTCGTGCGGCCGGTGGCGAGGGCGGCGAAGGGCAGCGTGCTCGTGGTCAGGGCCACCGGCCCCCAGGCCGCGCCCAGCGTCGCCTCGCGGCGCAGGTCGATGTGCTTCATGCCGCCCAGCGAGAGCCCCAGAATGCCGCCCATCAGGATCACGTCGGCGGCGTCGCCGTTGACCGCTAGGTGGCTCAGCGCCCAGAGCGCCGTGCCCCAGAGGAAGGGGTGGCGCGTCACGCGCTGGATGCCTGGCGCCACGTCGTGCACGCCGGGGTTGGAAAGATGCGCCTCGCCGCCCACCAGGGTCGCGCTCGGCGTCGTGATGCCGCAGACGGCGAGCAGCAGGGCGATGGGCATGACCAAGACCGGGATCCAAGCGAAGGCCGCCGGCGGATCCCACAGGGCCACGACCGGGGCGACCCCATAGGCGCGCAGCATCCAGACGAAGGCGGCGAGCGCCACAACGGAATAGGCGATGCGAAACCCCTGGGGACCCAGAAGCTCGGTCATGGCCCGGCGCGGCGGCAGGCTGGAGAGCAGGAAATGCCCTGCGACGAACAGCACCGTGGCGGCAACGAGGGCGTCGAGACTGCCAATCATGAGCCGGATGATCGCAGGCCCGTGCCAAGTCGTCCAGCCCGCCGGGCGGTTTTTGCCGCTGGCCCTTGCCGCCCGCGACGTGCCGGCCGGGCCCGAAGCGGGCAGAACAGCGGAATGCCAAGGGCTTAGCCCTGGCACGGCCTTTGCCTGGGGAGGTCAAGGTTAATCGCAGTCTGGAGACCCAGCATGGAAACCACCCCTGTCACGAAGACCCTCGCTCCCAAGGCGCCGGCCAACCCGGGTGGCCGCGCCCACGGTCGAGGCCGGTGGCGCCGGAACAGACACCCTGGTGGCCGAATTGCTGGACGACCTGTCCGAGACGGAAGAGCAGGCCGGTTGACGCCGGCCGGGGAGCCTCAGAACCTCTCGACCCAGGGGCGCAGGTCCAGCTCCTGGGTCCAGGCGCTCTTCGCCTGACGGTGCAGATGCAAGTAGGACCCGGCGATATCGTCGGGCGCGAGCAGGGAGTCCGGGCCGCGTTCCTCGAGCAGGTGGTGCGAGCGCTCGGAATCGATCTGGCCGTCGATCACCACGTGGGCCACGTGGATGCCTTGCGGGCCCAGCTCGCGCGCCATGGACTGGGCGAGCGCGCGCAGCCCGAACTTGGGCACCGCCAGGTTGGCGAAGCGGGCGCTGCCCCTGAGGGCCGCGGTCGCGCCGGTGAAAAGGATCGTGCCCGCCCCGCGCGGGACCATATGCCTCGCCGCCGCCTGGCCGACCAGGAAGCCGCCCAGGCAGCCGACCTTCCAGCAGCGCTCGAACTCCTCGGCCGCGATATCGAGGATGCCGCCCGGTTGGAACGCCCCGGCGTTGTAGACCACGAGGTCCGGCTCGCCGAGCTCGGCCGCGGCTTGTTCGAATAGAGTCGTGACCGCGCCTTGGTCCGTGCTGTCGCAAGGATAGGTGCGGACCCGGTCACCGGTACCTGCAGGCTCGAGGGCCGCCAGGCGGTCCTCGTCGCGCGCGGCCATGGCCACGGCCATGCCGGCTCCGGCGAATGCTCGGACCAGGGCGAGACCCAGGCCTGGACCGACCCCGACGACAACGGCGGTTTCGCTATCGCTCATGGGTGTCTCCCTGGCCCGACGGCCCTCACGCCGCGCTGTAGATCCCGGCGGCCTTGACCTCGGCGCCGACGTAGGGCTCGAACTGCTTGAAATTGGTCTCGAAGCGCTTGGTCAGCTCCCGCGCCGTCTGGTCGTAGGCCCGCTTGTCGGCCCAGGTGCCCTTCGGGTCGAGCACGCCTTCGGGCACCTCGGGGCAGGCCTGGGGGATCGCCAGGCCGAAGTCCGGATGCGTGGTGGTCGCCACCTCGGCCAGGCGACCGTCGAGCGCCGCGCGCACCATGGCCCGGGTGTGGGCGATCGCCATGCGCTGGCCGACGCCGTAGGCGCCGCCGGTCCAGCCGGTGTTGACCAGCCAGCACTTGGCACCGGTCTCCGCCATCCTGCGGCCCAGCATGCCGGCATAGACCGAGGGGTGGCGCGGCATGAAGGGGGCGCCGAAGCAGGTCGAAAAGGTCGCCGCCGGTTCCTTGCCCAGGCCCTTTTCGGTGCCCGCGACCCGCGCGGTATAGCCGGACAGGAAGTGGTACATCGCCTGCTCGGGCGTGAGGCGCGAGATCGGCGGCAGCACGCCGAAGGCGTCGGCCGTCAGCATGACGATATTCCTGGGATGTCCGCCCTGGCCGCTCAGGTTGACGTTGGGGATGAAATCCAGCGGGTAGCTGGCCCGGGTGTTCTCGGTATGACGGTTGTCGTCCAGGTCGAGCCGGCGGGTCTCGGGGTCCATGACCACGTTCTCGAGGATCGTGCCGAAGCGCCCGGTCGTGGCGTAGATCTCCGGCTCCGCCTCGGCCGAGAGGTCGATCACCTTGGCGTAGCAGCCCCCCTCGAAGTTGAACACGCCCTTCTCGGACCAGCCATGCTCGTCGTCGCCGATCAGGCTGCGCGTACCGTCGGCCGAGAGCGTCGTCTTGCCCGTGCCCGAGAGGCCGAAGAAGATCGCCGCGTCCCCGGCCGGGCCGATGTTCGCCGAGCAGTGCATGGGCAACACGTCGCGCTCGGGCAGCAGGAAGTTGAGCACGGCGAAGATCGATTTCTTGATCTCGCCGGCATAGCTGGTACCGCCGACCAGCACCAGGCGCCGGGCGAAGCTGACCACGATGAAGGTGCCCGAGTTGGTGCCGTCCTGGGCGGGGTCGGCCTCGAGGTAGGGAGCGTGCAGGACGGTGAAGCCCGGCTCGAACCCGGCGAGCGCGTCGTGCCCGGGGCGGATGAACATGTTGCGCGCGAAGATGCTGTGCCAGGCGCTTTCGCTCACCACGCGCACCGGCAGCCGGTACTCCGGATCGGCGCCGGCATGGAGGTCCTGCACGAAAAGGTCGCGGTTCTCGAAATAGGCGAGCACCTTCTTGTACAGGCCCTCGAACCCGGCTTCCGAGATCGCGACGTTGACGTCGCCCCACCAGATCTCCCCGGAGGTATCCGGCTCCTCGACGGTGAACTTGTCGTTGGGCGAGCGGCCGGTATGCTGGCCGGTCAGCACGACGAGCGCCCCGCCCTCGGCCAGCGCGCCGTCGCCACGCCGCAGCGTTTCTTCGATCAGATCCGGCACGCCCAGGTTCCAGCGCGCCACGTTGTAGTTGCGGATGCCGTGGTGGCCGAGGCCGAAACGGCTGATGACCGGTCCCTTGTCGGTCACGCGGCATTCTCCCTTTGCTGGCTGGGCCGGTTGGCCCCGCGGCAGGCGGCGGATCCCCCGCCCTCGCTTCCCGTTACATCCCAGAGTTAACCCATCCGACCGCCGGATGCCACAGGGGATTCGCGCTCCGAACGGGCCCTGCGGCAGCGGCGGCAGGGCTCAGGAATAATAGGCCAGCGCCCCGATGGACAGGCCGATGCTGGCAAGCATGAGGATCCAGGTGTATTGCGCCCGCCAGCGCTTGCGGTAGCCCAGCGTTCCCAGAGCGCTCGTTCCCATCAAGGCGAGCGCGATCACGGAAATCAGCGTAGTCGGGCCGGCCGCCAGGTACGCCGCTCTGTAGTCCGGATCGTCGGGCTCCAAGCGATAGGCCTCCTCATAGTCCTGTCGGGCGCGGCCCGTTTCGCCCTTCGCCTCGAAGGCGCGGCCTCGGCCGTAGAAGGCGTTGGCGTCGTCCGGATGCAACTCGAGCACCTTCGTGTAGTCCTGGATCGCCCGATCGTGCTGGCCTTTCTCGAGGTAGGCCCTGGCGCGGTTGTCGTAGGCCCAGTGCAGGTTCGGTGCGAGCCCGAGTTCGATCGACCGGCCGCAGTCCTCTAAAGCCTGGTCGTAACGGCCCAGCTGGACGTGCGCCAAACATCGGTTGTTGTTGGTTGGCGCGTCCTCGGGGTCGATCCGCAGGGCGGCGCTGTAGTCCTCGATCGCACGCTGGTAGTTGTTGTCCATGTGATGGATCCAGCCGCGATCCAGATAGGCTTCGGCATTGTCCGGGGCGAGCCGGATGGCGGCGGTATAGTCCTCGATCGCGAGGTCGCGCCGGCCATTCTGTTGATGGGCCGCGGCCCGATAGCGATAGGCCTTCTCGTCCTCGGGATCGCTTTTCAGAACGCTGTCGAGGTCGGCCATGGCGTGGTCGAGCCGGGCCATGGACCTATAGGCATCGGCACGCTCCCTGTACAGCGCGGCATCCTCGGGATCGAGCCTGATCGCCGTGGTGAAGTCCTCGACCGATCTATCGTAGTCGCCGGAATTCCAGTACGCGATGCCGCGGCGGTAGAGCGTAGTGGTGTCCTGCGGGCCGTAGCGAAGAGAGTCCGACAGGTCTTGAACCGCACGATCGTAATCGCCGCTCTCATTGAAGACGCGGCCGCGCTCGCTGTAGAGAAAGGCCAAATGCTCTCGGCTCAGGCCGGGAACCCCGAGTGCCGCGGTAAGGTGGCGGATCGCCCGGCCGAAGTCGTCCTTTTCCAAGGCTTCCGCGCCGCTTCCGTAGAAAGCGTCGGCCATATCTGCGGCCGACGGCCGCCAGTGGCGTAGGAACACGCCGCAAGCTGCCAAGAAGGATTCACCGTGGAGTTCCCCCTGGGTCTGCGTCTCGTCGAGGCTGAGCAGGAGGCTTGGTCGGATCGCCAGACGATCGCAGACCGCCACCGGCGGCTGGGCCGCCGAAGCCACGGACAGGGCGGCCATAAATACCGCCAACGAGCCTGCAATCCGACGTATCAAGGGTCCCCGAATGCGCCCAATGCTAGAATTCAACGCAGAAGAACTGCAACCTCCACGAAGATCCATTTTCCACGGGAGAGTCTGAAAGAGAGGCTAATAAGTGTCCTTAATGGCCGGCCCGCGTTAAGGCTCTCCGCCGGCGGCCAGGCGCCGGGCAAGCTTGGCAAGGCGGACCAGTTCGACCCGGGCGCCTTCGCCGTCGGCGACCGTTCTGTCGAAGGCCGCGCGGGCCAGCACCCGGTCCTGGCCGAGATCGCAGCCTTCCGGGTCGATTCCGACCAGCGCCCAGCCCTCGCCGTCGAGGCCCAGGACGTGCCGGGCGATCAGCTGGACAGCCTCGGCATGGTCCTGGTTCATGTGGCCGAGGATGGCGGTCTCGGCCTGGGCGAGCGGCTCGGCGCCGGCCGTGTCGAACAGCACCTCGTCCGCCCCGACCCAGTGGATCTGGCCGAAACCGGCGACCAGGTGCGCGCGCTCTACGGCGACCCGGTAGAGCTTGAAATCCCCGAACCCGGCATAGGCCTCGGCCCCCGGGTAGCGAGCGACGTAGCGGGCCAGGAGGCGGGCCGAGGGGGCCGGCTCGACGCGGCCCAGAACGCAGGCGCGTGCTCCGGCCAGGGGATCGCGCCAACCCGCCGTGCCGTCGAACAGCAGCCCGACCCGGGGATCGGCCGCTAGGTTCCGGGTGTGGTCGGCCAAGTCGGACAGCAGCAGGAGCGGGCTGGCGTCGTGGTCGAGCGCCACCAGCACGAGCGAGGCGTAGGGCCATGCGTTGGCGTCGCGCGCCAGGGCGGTGGCGAGCGCCGCCCGCTCCGTTCGGCGCATCAGCTGGCGCACGGTCTGCCCTGGCTGTTCCCGATTCCCGGTCATGGTGCCAGATCTGCCCCGCCGCGCGGCGGTCGTCAAGGGCAGGGGGTCGATCCTGCCTTGGGGGCGCCGCAAAAGCGCCATAGTCGGACGCCAGTGTCACAGTTGTGGAAACCTGGGGGAACTCCGCTTACATTCTTGCTTTGAGGAAGGCGGTTATGCAGCAGACCATAGCCCTGGTCGACGACGACCGGAACATACTGACCTCGGTGTCCATGGCGCTCGAAGCCGAAGGCTTCAAGGTGCGAACCTATGCCGACGGCTCGGAGGCTCTGCGCGGGATCTCCGGCAACCCTGTGGACCTGGCCATCCTGGACATCAAGATGCCGCGCATGGACGGCATGGAGCTGCTGACCCATCTGCGCCGCAATTCCAATGTGCCGATCATCTTCCTCACCTCCAAGGACGACGAGGTGGACGAGGTGCTGGGCCTGCGCATGGGCGCCGACGACTATATTACCAAACCCTTCTCCCAGCGCCTCTTGCTCGAGCGGATCCGCGCTCTGCTGCGGCGCGAGAAGGTGGCCCGGGAGGAGCTGGAGCCGGACGGAACCGAGCAGCCGCTGACGCGCGGCCAGCTGATGCTGGATCCGGGGCGCCACCTCTGCACCTGGGCCGGCAAGCCGGTCAACCTGACGGTCACCGAGTTCCTGATCTTGAGGGCCCTGGCCCAGCGCCCCGGTCATGTCAAGAACCGGGACCAGCTGATGGATGCCGCCTACGGCGAGCATATCTACGTGGACGACCGGACCATCGACAGCCACATCAAACGGCTGCGCAAGAAATTCAAGCAAGTGGACGACGACTTCGCCCAGATCGAGACGCTCTATGGTGTCGGCTACCGCTATCGCGACCAATAGCACGTGCCGGACCGCCACTGGCAGGCCGGTCCGCTGAGGGGGGCGGACGAAAACCTTCATGACCGCCGAGATCCAGACCCGGCCCGGCCCGGCCTCGCGGGGGGAGCCTGCGGAGATCAAGAAGCGGGGCCTGCGGCGGCGCAGCCGGCTCGGCTGGCGCTCACCCCTGACTCGGCGCATTTTGCTGCTCAACCTCCTGGTCCTGCTGATTCCGGTCCTGGGCCTGATGCACCTCGAACAGTACCGGGACTCCTTGATTGCGGCGGAATTGGAAGGCCTACGCACCCAAGGCCGGAGCTTCGCGCTGTCCCTTGGCAGCACGGCGGTAGTGGCGAACAGCGCAGGCGTGGAACGCCTCCTGCCCGAGCTGACCCGACACCTCATGCGCCTGCTGCTCACCAATTCGACAACGCGCGCGCGTGCTTTCGCCCTCGACGGCAAGCTGCTCGCAGACAGCTTCGTTCTGATGGGCCCCGGCGGTCAGGTGACGGTGCTGGAGCTGCCGCCGCCGGACGACGGCGCGGTCTCCGGCTGGCTGACCCGGCTCTACGACAGGGCCACCGACTGGCTGCCGGGTCTCGACGACCTGCCGCGCTACCGGGAAGCGGCCGAGCAGTTCGCCACCGACTACACGGAGGTCGAGCGGGCCCTGGCCGGCGAGAGCCCCGGCATGGTACGGCTGGATCGCGGCGGCCGCCTGGTCCTGTCCGCCGCCGTCCCGGTGCAGCGGTACCGCAAGGTGCTGGGCGCCCTCATGCTCTCCAAGGACGGCACCGATGTCACCGCCGCGGTACGCGACAGGCGACGCGACATTCTGGTGGTGTTCGGCGTGGCCTCCGCGGTGACCGTGCTGCTTTCGCTCTATCTCGCCGGGACCATAGCCCGGCCGATCCGGCGCCTGGCCAAGGCGGCCGACCTGGTGCGCTACGGCAAGGGACGGAAGTTCCAGATTCCGGACTTCACGCGGCGGGACGACGAGATCGGCGACCTCTCCGCGGCGCTGCGCGGGATGACCGAGGCGCTCTGGGCGCGGCTGGATGCGATCGAGGGCTTCGCCGCCGATGTGGCGCACGAGATCAAGAACCCGCTGACCTCGCTGCGCAGTGCGGTGGAAACCGTGACGCGGCTCGAGGACCCGGCCCAGCAAAAGAAGCTGATGTCGATCATTCTGGACGACGTACAGCGCCTCGACCGCCTGATCAGCGATATCTCGGACGCGTCACGCTTGGACGCCGAGCTGTCGCGCGCCGAGAGCGAAACCGTCCATCTCGGCGAGTTGTTGCAGGCCCTGGCCGAAGTGGAGCAGGCCACGGCCGGAGACCAGGGCCCGCGGTTCGAGCTGGACGTCGCTGGACATCAGTTGCTCAAGGTCTCGGGTCTCGAGGGGCGCCTGGGCCAAGTGTTTCGCAATCTGATCAGCAACGCGGTGTCCTTCTCGCCGCCCGGCGGGACGATCCGCCTTGCCGCGCGGCGGGACAGGGACTGGATCGTGGTCAGTGTCGCGGACGAAGGGCCGGGCCTGCCTCCAGATAAGCTGGACGCCATCTTCGAGCGGTTCTACAGCGAGCGACCGAAGGGGGAGAAATTCGGCACGCACTCCGGTTTGGGGCTCTCGATTTCGCGCCAGATCGTCCAGGCGCACGGCGGCACCATCGAGGCGGAGAACCGATTCGACGGGGAGGGCGGCGTGATCGGCGCACGGTTTGTCGTTCGCCTGCCCGCCGAGTAGCCGGCACATGACAGGTCATCTGGTTCACGCGACCTGCGTCGCCTTCGTGCCGGAGGACGGATCGGCGGGGAGCGGGTGGGTACGGCCGTTTGGGGTGCTGCTGCGCGGCCCCTCGGGGGCGGGCAAGTCCGACTTGGCGCTCAGATCGATCGACCGCGGCTGGCGTCTCGTGGCGGACGATCAGACCGAGCTTCGCCCGGCCGGAGGGCGCTTGTCGGCGGCTTCGCCCGGCGCGATCGCCGGGCGGATGGAGGTGCGTGGTCTGGGTATCGTGACGGTACCGAGCACATCGGGGGCCGCGCTCTGCCTGGTTGTGGATCTGGTTGCCCCGGGCCTGGTCGAGCGCCTGCCGGAGCCCGACTTCTGTGAGCTTCTGGGTGTCCGCTTGCGGCGCCTGGCGCTCGATCCCTTCGAGGCCTCGGCTCTGGCCAAGCTGCGCCTTGCTGCGTTCCGTGAGGCGGGCGTTATAATGGAGGCGATCCGGCCCGACGGGAAAGGCGGTTGAGGCGTGCAGCCGAGGGACAAGAAGACGATATCCGACGAAGTTGGAACGCGTGACGCCGGCGACGCGGCTGCGGCCGAACCCGAGGTGCGGACGGTCGTGCTGGTGACCGGTATTTCCGGGGCTGGCCGCTCGACCGCCCTCGATATTCTCGAAGATCTGGGCTATGAGGCGATCGACAACCCGCCGTTGGAGTTCCTGGCCGCAATCGTCGGTACACGGAGCGTGCGGCCGATCGCCCTGGGCGTGGATATCCGGACGCGCGATTTTGCCGCTGATCCCTTCCTCGAGCAGCTCGACCGGCTTCATGCCGACCCAGCGCTCGCCCCGTGCCTGTTGTTCGTCGACTGCGAAGAGGAGGTCCTGAGCCGTCGCTATACGGAGACCCGGCGCCGGCACCCTCTGGCCCAGGGCCGACCGCTCAAGGACGGCATCAAGGCCGAGCGGCGCCTGGTCGGGCCGTTACGCGACCGGGCCGACCTCGTGGTCGATACCACCGGTATGTCACCGGGGGACTTCAGGCGGTTCCTGACCGGACACCTGGACGCCGGCCAAGCGGGCGGCATGGCGATCGTCGTTACCTCCTTTGCCTATCGGCAGGGTTTGCCACGCGCCGCCGATCTGGTCTTCGACGTGCGGTTCCTGAGGAACCCGCACTACGATCCGGCGTTGCGCGATCTGACCGGCCGCGATCCGGAGGTGGCGGCATTCGTGAGCGCGGACCCGGATTTTCAGCCCTTCTTCGACCAGATTGCCGCGACACTGCGGCCCCTGTTGCCGCGTTACGAACAGGAAGGCAAGAGCTACCTGACCGTGGCGCTGGGTTGCACCGGCGGGCGTCACCGCTCGGTCATGGTGGCCGAACGGCTGGCACGCTGGCTGCGGGACGAAGGGCGCCGCATTACGTTGGTGCATCGCGATTTGGCGGAGCCGTCGGAACGCGCGTGATTCGGGGCTGGAAACGGCGTACAACATCTGGCCCACAGAAATGGAAAGGCCCATGATCGGATTGGTCCTCGTCACCCATGGCCGACTGGCTCTCGAGTTCATCGAAGCGCTGGAGCATATTGTCGGCCCACAGTCCAATGTTGCCGCGATCTGTATCGGCCCCGATGACGACATGGAGGTGCGGCGCAAGGAAATCATCGATAGCGTCAACGCAGCGGACCAGGGCGAGGGTGTCGTGCTGCTTACCGACATGTTCGGCGGCACGCCATCGAACTTGGCGATTTCCGTGCTCGACCAGGGCCGAGTCGAGGTGATCGCGGGCCTCAACTTGCCCATGTTGATCAAGCTGGCCAGCGTCCGTGGCAGGGACTCACTCAAGAATTCCGTGGCTCAGGCCCAGGAGGCCGGTCGCAAATATATCAATGTCGCCTCGCAACTGCTGTCCGACCAGGCACCATAAGCCAGCAGTGGTCGGCACCAAGATGAGCGCACCATGCCATGCGGACAAGGTACGCCAGATCACAATTGTGAACAGCCGTGGCCTCCA
The DNA here is from genome assembly GCA_947258885.1 of uncultured Kiloniellales bacterium. Taxonomy (GTDB): domain Bacteria; phylum Pseudomonadota; class Alphaproteobacteria; order Kiloniellales; family JAKSDN01; genus CAMYKD01. Next base: position 16,847 of record CAMYKD010000038.1, read on the forward strand.
TGCCCGGGCCGCGGCCAAGTTCGTGAAGCTGGCCGGCACCTACAACGCCGAGATCACGGTGGTGAAGAACGACGTCGAGGTTTCCGGATCGTCCATCATGGGATTGATGATGTTGGCCGCTGCGCCCGGATGCGAGCTGGAGCTTCGCGCCCGGGGTCCGGCGGCGAGCGCCGCACTGGCGGCCTTGGCCGATCTCGTCGCCAACAAGTTCGATGAAGATGGATAAGACAGGGAGCAAACGGAAAAGACGGGCGACGGCGCTGCCGCAGCGTGCCTTTGATGGACTGGCGGTTTCGGCCGGCGTGGCCATCGGGTGTGCCTATCTGCGTGACAGCCGCGAGATCCGGGTGCTCGAGTATCAGGTGCCTGTCGCCAAGATGGCTGCCGAAAAGGCGCGCTTCGAAGCGGCGGTCGAACGCGCCAAGCGTCAGCTCGGCAAGCTCAAGGGCAAGGCCACGAGGTTCCACGGCGCGGCGGCCGAAGAGCTGGGCTACCTGCTCGATGCGCACCAGCACATGCTCGGCAGCTCGCGTCTGCTGTCCGGCGTGGAACAGCGGATCTCCGAGACCCGGCAGAACGCCGAGGCCGCGGTGATGGCGGAAATCACTGACATCGCCCAGTCCTTCGAACAGATGGACGACCCCTACCTGCGCGCGCGGGCGGAAGAGGTGCGGGAAGTCGGGATGCGCATCTTACGCGCCCTGTCCGACCAGAAGCTCACCGACTTCTCCGCTCTGCCGCGCGGCAGCATCATCATCGCCGAGGTGATCACGCCGGCGGACACGGCGCTCATGGACCCGGCGCAAGTCAGTGGATTCGCGACGGTCCTGGGCGGCGCCGAGGGACATACGGCGATCATGGCGCGCTCGCTGGGCCTACCCGCCGTGCTCGGCGTCGCCGGCCTGACCGACGGGGTCAAGACCGGCGAGACCGTGATCATCGATGGCTCGAACGGACGGGTCATCGTCAACCCCGGGGCGTCTTTGCTGGCGGACTATCAACGCCGCCAGCGGGAACTGGAACGCGCGGACCGTGCGCTGGCCCGCCTGCGCGACGTGCCGGCCAAGACCCGGGACGGCGAGCGGATCGTCCTGCACGCCAATCTGGAGCTGCCGCGCGAGGTCGGCCAGGCTATGGCCGCGGGGGCCGAGGGTGTCGGCCTGCTGCGCACCGAGTTCCTGTACATGAACCGCGACGACCTGCCCGGCGAGGAAGAGCAGTACCTGGCGCTCAAGGAGATTATCGAGGCCATGGACGGGCGTAGCGTCACCGTGCGCACGCTGGATGTCGGCGGCGAGAAACTGGCGTCCGCCCTGGGTGGAGAGCGGAGTGCGACGGACAATCCGGCACTGGGACTGCGCGCCATCCGCCTGTCGCTCAAGGAGCGCAAGCTGCTCGATACGCAGTTGGCCGCCATTCTGCGCGCGGGAGCCCACGGGCCGGTGCGGATCCTCCTGCCGCTGATCACCACCGTCGCCGAGGTGCGCGAGGTTCGCAATGCGCTGAAGACGGTCAGCCGGCGCCTCAGGCGCCGCAAGGTGCAAATGGCCGATTCGCCGCCGCCCGTCGGTGTGATGATCGAGGTGCCGGGCGCGGCCCTGGCGGCCGACTCGCTGGCCCGTGCCGCCGACTTCTTTGCCATCGGGACCAACGATCTCACCATGTACACGCTGGCCATCGACCGCGGCGAGGAGCAGGTGGCGCATCTTTACAACCCCCTGCACCCGGCGGTGCTCAGGTTGATCCAGTTCTCGGTCGAGGCGGCCCTGCGCGCCCGGATCCCGCTCTCGATCTGCGGCGAGATGGCCGGCGACCCGCGTTTCGTCGCGCTGTTCCTGGGCCTGGGCGTGCGCGAGCTGTCCATGACCGTCAATGCCCTGCCGCGGGTCAAGAGCCGCATTCTCTCGCTCGACCTGGAGGCCGCCACGCGGCGCGCCGGGATCATCATGGACCAGTTCGATTCGGGGCGTATCGCGGCCCTCTTGGACGACTTCAATTCCCTGGCCTGAGGAACCGGCTTGAGGACACCGCCGGATAAGAGCACAGCTGCCGGAACCGGGTCCGATGATCCGGTGGCCGAGAGGATTCTCGCCCTACTCGCCGAGGCCGGCGCCGGCAGGTCGATCAGTCCGGAAGAGGCGGCGCGCGCCTTTGCCGCCGGACGCGCCCGGCCGAAAGACCCGCCGGACCTGTGGCGGCGCTATCTCGCCGCGGTGCGCCAGCAGGCGCTCCATCTGGCCCGCCGGGGCCGCATCCGGATCCTGCGCAAGGGCAAGGCGGTCGACCCCCATGCTCCGGTCAAGGGTGTGATCCGCTTGGCCCTACCCGCCGAGGACGATCCCCCTCCCGCTGGTAATTAGACGACCGGGTCCTCGATGCCGTGCTGCCGGCAGGCGGCGGTCATCGCGTTGGACAGGAGACACGCAATGGTCATGGGCCCGATGCCGCCTGGCACCGGCGTGATCGCGCCGGCTACCTGGCGCGCCTCCTCGAAGGCGACGTCGCCGACCAGCCGGCTTTTACCCTCGGCCATCTCGATCCGATTAATGCCGACATCGAGCACCGTCGCGCCCGGCTTGATCCAATCGCCGCGCACCATTTCGGCCCGGCCGACCGCAGCCACCAGAATGTCGGCTTGGCGGCATTCCGACGGCAGGTCGCGGGTCCGCGAGTGGGCGATGGTGACCGTGCAGTGCTGGCCCAGCAGAAGATGGGCCATGGGCTTGCCGACGATGTTGGAACGGCCGACGATCACCGCGCGCTTGCCCGTCAGGTCGCCGGCGTATTCGCGGAGCAGCATCATGCAGCCGAGCGGCGTGCAGGGCACCAGCGGCTTGCCCGTGCCGGTCATGAGGCGCCCGGCGTTGACCACGTGAAAGCCGTCCACGTCCTTGGCCGGATCGATCGCGTCGAGCATGGCCTGCGCGTCGATCTGGTCGGGGAGCGGGAGCTGCACCAGGATGCCGTGCACGGCCGGATCGGCGTTGAGCCGGGCGATCAGATCGAGCAGCTCGTCCTGGCCGGTCGCGGCCGACAGGGCATGGTGGAAGGAGTTCATGCCGGCCTCGGCGGTCTGGCGGTTCTTGTTGCGTACGTAGACCTGGCTTGCCGGGTTTTCGCCGACCAGCACCACCGCGAGGCCCGGCGTCAGGTCGTGCTCGCGCTTGAGTCCCGCGACCACGCCGCCGATACGGCCGCGCAATTCGGCGGCGAAAGCCTTGCCATCGATGATCCGGGCCTCGCTCATCGCTGTTCCTTTCGTTTTGGGTCGGTCGTTCCCGTGGTTCCGAGAGGGTGCCACGCGGTTGTGCCGCGTACACGGCTTGGCGTCCTGTTCGAAAACGCCGCGAAAAGCGACGTTACCGACGCCCGCCGCCGACACCGGCCAACCAGCTCTCGAGTCGGGTTTCCAGCACCGCGGGGTCGCCGGAAATCAGCAGGGTCTTCTGCCGCTGGCCATGTCCGGCCACGATGCCGATCGTGGTCTTCGGCAGCTTCCAGGTCTTGGCCAGGAGCTTGACCAGGGCGGTGTTCGCCTTGCCGCCTTCCGGCGGTTCCGTGACCCGCACCTTGAGAACCACCGTTCCGTCCGCAAGCTCGCCCAGGCCTTCGACGCCGGCGCGGCGCGCGCGCGGCTGCAGACGCAGCGCGACCCGCAGGCCGGTGGTGCTTGATCTGAAAGGGCTCTTGCTAGTACCCGCCACCGCGCAGCGACCAAAGGATGTTGGTCAAGACCATCTCGCAGAAATAGAGCGCCAGGATGAGGACTACCGGCGATATGTCTACGCCGCCCAGGTTTGGCATGAAGCGTCTGATCCGGCGCAGAGCCGGCTCGGTCACCCGGGTGAGGAAGTCCCAAAGAGTGTAGACCAGACGATTCGAGGTGTTCACCACGTTGAATGCGATCAGCCAGCTCAGTACGGCCGAAACGATGACCACCCAGATGTAGATATTGATGGCGACCATGGTGATTTGGATCAAGGGAACGAGAACGATCACGAGCGAGCCCCCTCCAGCGGCGTCTTGCGGGCCCCCGTCGCGGAGCCGCCGCTAAACTACCGGCCGCGCCTGCGGCACACAAGGACGCTCGGCGGCGCCGGCCCTCCCGCAAGACCGGACCTTGGCGGCGCTGGGCCCCTAAGGGACCTTTCTTGACAGGCAGCGGGCAAGTTTCCATTATCGCGCCGCCCGCCGGGCCTTGTATTTCTCTGTCCGGAAGTCTATCTCACGGGCGCAGTGGGGCCGTAGCTCAGTTGGGAGAGCGTCGCGTTCGCAATGCGAAGGTCAGGGGTTCGACTCCCCTCGGCTCCACCAAAGACTCCAGCAATTCAGGACGTATCGGGGCTTTGGACTGCCGCCGCAGTCCACAGCGGCGGAGAGCCGGCAGTTACTGTTCGGACCCGTTCCGCAGCAGTACGTCGAGGACCCCGTCCCAGGTGTTCGCCTGGCAGGCACGGACCGCGTCCTCCCAGCCGAGGCAGGCGACCAGGCTGTGCGCGAGCTGTTCCTGGTAGCTACGGTTGTCTCCCGCCTCTACGTGTTTGTTCTGTCCCATCGCGATGCCCTCTCCCTAGGGCGCGCGCCGCCAACCGCGCCGCATCCCGTTCGATTGTGACAAGATTGTACAAGGAAGGGCTTTCGCATAATTTAAGTATTGTGTTTAAGAACAATTGGTTGGATCTCAAATATTCACTGGGAAACCGGGCGGTTTTATTGTTAATGCTTCCACTCCGGGCGGGACTTCTTGATCAGCGACGGCATTCTCGGCGGACGGGCCGACCAGATTCGTCCTGCCACACCGGACGTGGCCAGCTGAAGAGAACCGTGCAGCCCGTCAACCGGCCGCGCGCACGATCTTCTTGTTTTTTTGCACGACGGGCCGGATCTGAGTTACGTTCGCCGGGGTCGCCTCGTGCATGTCGTCGACGCTGTCGGCCCGTTTCAGTACCGAAATCGGCAGGCCGTTCAGCATTCCCCACGGCAGCTTCAGATCGATCTTGGGGTCGTGCTCGAAGGTCCGGCCGACGACCTCGCCCGTCACCTCCAACACGACGTGGACCTTGTCACCTAGGTTCATTGTACTCTCCTTACACCCCTGTCAAGAAGTCGACCAGAACGAAGCCACCGTCCCCTCTCGACATTTATAAAATCCTATATGAATTTAATAAATTGTCAATATCGTTTGTTTACCACTATAGTAACAATTCAGATATGGTTAACGTGTATTACTAAGAATACGCTCGTATTTTGGAGTAACTATTTATAGTTATGCGGGATTTAGGCTAAGTCATGGCGAGCATCACTCCAAGATCAGTCAATAATATTTGCGACCGTGTCGTTGATCCTGCCAGGATGAATCCAAATCTCGCACGCTTTGATATTGGGGAACAATTCTTCCTCTACAATGAGATGCGCAGCATGGCTTGGTCGTGATCTGGAGAGATCATTCCAGACGACGGCCCGGTTGCACGATGACTTTGATGCGTGGCGTCGGCTGGGTTCAGGGCTTAACACTTTCGAAATTATGACAAATTAGTGTCAAATCCGACGTTCACCGTGAATCGTGAGTCGCATGATGCAAGCAAAGAATGACGGGCCGACCGATCCGGCTCCCGGGGGCGAGCGGCGCCACAAGAAGCGTGCCGCGGTGCTCTGGACCGGCAGTCTCGAGTGTGGCGGTCAGGTCGCGGACTGCATTCTGCTCAACGTCGGCGCAAGAGGCGCCATGGTACGCATGGCCGTTCCCTTCGAGCGGAGCTTGCCGGTGACGCTGCACTCCTACCACTTCGGCAACCTGACCGGCCGTGTCGTGTGGCAGGACGGCAATGCGATCGGCGTTCAGTTCGAGGAATCGCCGGAACAGGTGATCGAGACGCTCGGACGGGCCCTGCCGGAACTGGCGGCCGCCTGACGCAGGGCCCGGTAGGTGGCCGGAGGTCCGTTCCGATGAAGAATGGGGACCGGCTTTTCCTGGTGGGCGCCCCTCGTTCAGATTTCCCGCGGCCGCAGGTGGGCGTGCCAGCGCTTCTCCCAGGTCTTGAAACCGCGGGAGATCAGAAAGACGAGGATCATGTAGATGACCGCCGCCGCGATGAAGCCTTCGTAGGCAAGGTAGTACTTCGCGTTCAGGGTCCGACCGGCGCCCAGAATGTCGACGATGGTCACGGTGCTTGCGACGACCGAGCCGTGCAGCATGAAGATGACTTCGTTGGAATACATCGGCAGGGCCCGCCGGAACGCGCTCGGCAAGATGACGCGCCGCACGCGCGTCCAGGGCGACATGCCGCAGGCCTTGGCGGCCTCGATCTCGCCCCAGGGGATCGCTTCGATGGCGCCGCGGAAGATTTCCGTCGTATAGGCGGCGGTGTTGAGCACGAAGGCGATCAGGGCACACCACCAGGCTTCGCGCAGGAACGGCCAAAGCGCGCTGTCGCGGATGATTTCGAATTGACCCAGGCCATAGTAGATCAGGTAGGTCTGTACCAGCAGCGGCGTGCCGCGGAACACGTAGACGTAAGCCCAGATGATTTGATTGGCAACTGGCGTGCGGTAGGCCCGCGCGACCGCCAAGGGCACCGAGAGCACGCCGCCGATCACCAGCGACAGAACGACCAGCGCAATGGTGTTCACCACGCCTTGCAGGAACAGGTCGTAGTGCTGGGCGATCAGCACGAAGTCGATGGGCGACACGTTGGTGCTGAAATCCTCGAGCGATTTGAGGAAGCCGCCTGAGTGCTCCGCCATGGCTCAGCTCCGCCTCACGCCGACGTTGTACCTGCGGTCGAGCCAGCGCAGTCCGACGTCGGAGACCGCCGTCAGCACCAGATAGATGATCAGCGCCACGAACATGAAGGTGAACAGCTGTCGGGTGGACCGACCGGCCGTGAAGGAGTTGTAGACCAGCTCCTGGAGGCCCAGCACCGAGACCAGGGCCGTGGTCTTGAGCAGGACCAGCCAGTTGTTGCCGAAGCTGGGTAGGGCATAGCGCACCAGTTGCGGCCAAACCACGCGGATGAAGACCAAGGCGGGGCTCATTCCGCAAGCGATGGCCGCCTCGACTTGGCCGCGCGGAATGGCCAGGTAGGCGCCGCGGAAGGTCTCGGTCATGTAGGCGCCGAAGATAAAGCCGATGGTGAGAACCCCCGCGGTGTACTGGTTGATCTCGATGTAATCCCACCACCCGGTTGCGTCACCGATCTGATTGAGCAGTGTCTGACCGCCGAAGAACAGGAGCAGCATCAGAACGAGATCCGGCACGCCGCGAATCAGCGTCGTGTAGGCCTCGCCGGTCCCCTGGGCCACGCGCGACTTCGATAGCTTCGCCCAGGCACCCAACAGCCCGAGTACGACGCTCAGGGCGACTGACCCGAGCGCCACGGCAATGGTCGTGAGAGCACCGTCGATGATGTTCGGCATATAGGCGATGACGGTGTCCATGGGGCCAACCGATGTTCGGTCAAAGGGAGATCAAGAACAGACGGCCAAGGGGGACGGTCCGATCACGCGGCCCGAACCGGCCCCTTTGGTTCTGCGGTCAGGAACCCGGCGGCGGCTCTTCGCCGTAGATATCGAACTCGAAATACTTCGCGTTTATCTTGGTGTATGTGCCGTCCGTGCGGATTGCCTTGATTGCCTTGTTGAAAGCCAGGCGCAGTTCGTTGTCACCCTTGCGCACCGCGATGCCCGCACCCTCGCCATGGCATTCCAGATCAAACTGATCGCCGCCAAGGAAGGCAAAACCCTTGCCCTCCGGCTCTTGGAGGAAGCCCTCTTGCGCTTGGATCGAACTCGATATCTGTGCGTCGAGGCGCCCCGAGACCAGGTCAAGGAAGACCTCTTCCTGGGTGCCGTAGAGCTTGAGCTCAGCACCCGGAAAGATCTTCTCCATGTAGCACTGGTGAATCGTACCCCGTTGCACACCGACCACCTTACCCTTAAGCCCGTCGGGCGTACCCTCGAACTTCGCGTCGGCGCGGGCGACGAACTTCGCCGGCTCGTGGTAGTACTTTTTGGTGAAATCGACGCGCTTCTTGCGCTCCTCTGTGATCGACATGGACGCGACGATCGCGTCATACTTCTTGGCCAAGAGCGCCGGAATGATGCCATCCCAGTCCTGCTCGACCAGCTCGCACTCGCGTCCCATCTTCTCGCAAAGCGCAAGAGCGACGTCGATGTCGAAGCCCTTGAGCGTGCCGTCGGCTTCCTTCCAGGAGAAGGGCGGATAGGCGCCTTCCACGCCGATCCGCAACTTCTCGCCCGCCTGCGCAGCGGTGCCAAGGCCGAACGCCAGAACGCCGGCCGCGATCGCAGTTGCCAGTTTCCTAAGTCGCATAATAGTTCTCTCCCTGTTTATCGGCCCTTCGGCCCGTTGGCGGCCGCATTTGGCCTCCCTCCACACCCCTAATTACACAAACCTGCCACTTACTTCAGATTGCCCGCCAGAAACTGGCGGAATCTCTCGGATCGCGGATTGTTGAATACATCTTGCGGCGGGCCCTGTTCCTCGATACGGCCCTGATGCAGGAAGATGGTCTCCGACGAGACTTCCTTGGCAAAGCCCATTTCGTGGGTAACCACGATCATGGTCCGGCCCTCCTCGGCCAGTTTGCGGATGACCCTGAGCACCTCGCCCACCAGCTCGGGATCGAGCGCCGAAGTCGGTTCGTCGAACAGCATGACCGCAGGCTCCATGGCCAGGGCGCGGGCGATCGCCACGCGCTGCTGCTGGCCGCCCGACATATGCGCGGGGTAGTAGGCCCTGTGCTCGTAGACCCCGACCTTTTGAAGGATCGCCTCGGCCCGCTCGACCGCCTCGGCCTTGGGTACCTTGAGCACATGGACCGGCGCCTCGATCACATTCTCCAGCGCCGTCATGTGGGACCAGAGGTTGAAGCCTTGAAAGACCATCGCGAGACGGGTGCGAATCCGCTGGATCTGCCTCGGATCCTCGGCGGCCAGTCCGCCGTGGCCGTCCGGCTTGAGTCGGATCGTCTCGCCACTCACGGTAATCGTGCCGGCGTTCGGTGTCTCCAGGAGGTTGACACAGCGCAGGAAAGTGCTTTTGCCCGAGCCGCTGGAGCCAAGCACGGCGATCACGTCGCCTTCGTGAGCGGTGATGGATACGCCCTTCAGAACTTCGAGATCGCCGAAGCTCTTGTGTATGTCCTCGGCCACCAGGGCCGGTTGGGCGCCGTTGCTGGCGGGCGCAGTCTCCGCCATGCTCCCTCTTATCTCCCTGTTCAGGCTTGCTTTCCTTGTTGACCCAAAAGTTAGACAGCTTTCGCGGCCTTGCAAAGCAAAATCAGGGGCCGTCCCTTGGCCAGGTCAGGCATATCTCCTCAGCTGGACTTCCGGGTCGGGTCGGTGCGGGCGGGTTTTGGTCAGACGGTGGTGCGGCGGTGGCGTTTGGGTGCGTCTGCCTCGAGGGTCTCGAGCGCCCGTTTGCGGCTGCGCAGGCT